>CP048620.1:0-313784 GCA_015698305.1 Candidatus Nitrohelix vancouverensis | reverse complement strand
TGATATTACCCGTGTCGCCAAGCAGAGCGGCGCTGTCTGTGAGACCCGCAGTGACATTTCCCGTGTCGCCAAGCAGAGCGGCGCTGTCCGTGAGACCCGCAGTGACATTTCCGGTTTTGCCGGTTGCAGCGCCAAGTCCGCCAGTGAGACCCGCAGTGACATTTCCGACCTTACCCGTTACCTGGTCCAACTTGCCAGTCGCTCCGCTCACGCTTCCGAGGAGTTTGTCGGTCGTGCCGGTGAGTTTTCCTGTCACGCCGTCTGCGCTTCCGAGGAGTTTGTCGGTCGTGCCGGTGAGTTTTCCTGTCACGCCGTCTGCGCTTCCGAGGAGTTTGTCGGTTGTGCCGGTGAGTTTTCCTGTCACGCCGTCCACGCTTCCGAGGAGTTTGTCGGTTGTGCCGGTGAGTTTGCCAGTTACGCCGTCCACGCTTCCGAGGAGTTTGTCGGTCGTGCCGGTGAGTTTGCCAGTTACGCCGTCCACGCTTCCGAGGAGTTTGTCGGCAGTCTTGAGCAGTTTGTCAGTGGTTTCTCCAACGCCGCCGACCAGATTGTCAGCCGTTTTGAGGAGTTTGTCGGTTGTTTCGCCAACTTTGTCTACGGTATTGGTGACGGTGGATTCCACTTTGTCCGTAACGGCCGTTGTTGTGTTGGAGACGGTCGTAGTTGTGGTTGCGACCGCTCCGCCCGTCGTATTGGAAGCAGTTTCATTAAGATTCAACGAAGCTACTTCGGTGAGCGCCTGGTTTTGGGCGACGGTTGTGGCCTGTGTTCTAGAAACTTTCTTGGTTTCTGTGATTTTGTTTTTCGTTGTGGTTTGGGCAACGAGAGATTGAATCATTCCTGTTGGGACTTTTGAAACCTCAGAAGCGAAACCCGATTTGTCGAGCGTACGCATTTGTCCGGCGGCGACAATCACTTTTTTTCCTTCGCTTCCATCGGGCAGAAGGTTAGCGGTTTCAATCTTGCTCTCGATTCCCAGGAACTGCGTTTGTCCGTCGGGTTTTACAATAACGACAAACTCCGTTCCGAGGACGCCTGCCGTAGCGGTTGGCGTAACAACTTTAAAATTGGAACCTTTATTAGTATTCGTTGTGACAATAAAACGAACCATACCCGATGCAACGTTAACAACAGTTTGTCGGATGCCTTTGTCGGGGTTGTAGACATGTTTCGAGATTTTCACTACGGCGTCTTTACCTAACTCCAGGGTGCTTTTGTCGTCAAAGGTAAAGGCGATATTGGATTTGTCGTGCGTCTTGATTTTATCGTTCAGGAAAACCGGAGCCGCCAGCTTTGCCGAATACTCATTTTCATCTCCCTGATGGGATTGATTCGCTTTTCCGTCGAGACCGGTGGTCAAGCCAATGTCTGCGGACGCGATCACGCCTTTGTCCTTCAAAAACTTTTTTTGTTCGAATAAAGATTTTTCTCGCGATTCGCCGGTCAATGCGTAGGCAAGGCGGACGAATTCCAGGTCGGTCATTGGCGCTTCAGGGTCTTTATCTTTCAGGACCGAAACGCCCCGCTTGGAGAGAATCTGAGAGGTTTGTTCGTATAGTTCCTTTGCGCCAAGCGATTTGTGGTTTTTTGGCAATAAAGGGTTGCTCGGCTGAGATTGGGCGAACATATGTAAAAACTCCGCCCGAGTGACTGCTTCCTCTCCCGCCGAGGCGGTAGAGGGGAATATAAGAGTAACTATTAATGTTAATTTTATGAATTTTAAAAGCCATTTACCGGCTGAATTTTGAATCATTTTTATGTCCTGTGAATTGTTCTCTTTAAATTAGGTTAAAGGCGAGAATTTATAATTTCCACTAAAAAAGTACATAAAAAATGAAAGCTGTTTCTTTTTTAATAACGAGCGATATTTGAGGTGTTTTCGCGTCAAATTTAATTCGGATGTCAGATTATTTCTATGGATTTTTGGAATTTATAATGAGATTTTATAAATACGACGATTTATTCTGGGTGACAGACGGAGCTTGTTGCATGGAAGGAAATGTGTTTTTCGATAGCCCGTTGTAAAGCATTCAGATGAGACGGTTGGCGGTAGGGTTTGCGCTGGATTCGATGGGGCTCTGTATTGGTTGTGAGGGGATTTCAGACTGGAAGCTTGATTTTTTTAGTATTCATTATTACTTCTGACTTTTTCAATGTAAAACGTACATAAATCAATTAGATAGGCGTGAGTTCGTATGAAATATAGGTTATACTCTATGGTAACTCGTTTCCACAGATACGGGTTCACAGGTAGAGTTGTTTACAACGATTTAATTCTGGCAAACCAATGAATTTCGATTCTTATAATCCCGGTAATTTTTACGATGAATTCTTCGATGTGTCTGGGACACCCAGACCCGAAGTCAGGCAGTTGATTGAGCGAATCAATTCCTTTCCTAAACGGGAATTGGTGAATCGACAAAAGGCCGCCGAATCTGCATTCATGCAGATGGGCATCACCTTTGGCGTGTATGGAGACCAGAAGGGATTGGAGAAAATATTTCCCTTCGACGTCATACCGCGAATCATTCAGGCAAGGGAATGGGACCTGATAGATCGAGGCGTGAAGCAACGCGTCCATGCTCTCAATCTGTTCATACAGGATATTTATAACGATCAGAAAATTCTCAAGGACGGCGTGATCTCCCGAGAGTTGATTCTGTCCTCTGCGGCCTACCGCAAGGAATGCCTTGGTTTGAATCCCCCGAAAGGCATTTGGTGTCACATCAGCGGCATCGATCTGGTCCGCGATGAGAACGGTCAGTTTTATGTATTGGAGGACAATCTGCGTTGCCCGTCCGGCGTGTCCTATGTGTTAGGCAACCGCCGCGTTATGAAGCAGACGCTTCCTGCTATTTTCGATTCTCTACCGATTCGTCCTGTGGATGATTACACCAGTCGTCTTTCAGACACTCTGCGGCATTTGATTCCGGAATCGATCATGCGCCCTAACATCGTTATCCTGACGCCGGGAATTCACAATTCCGCCTATTTTGAGCATTCCTTTCTGGCACAGCAAATGGGAGAGGAACTGGTCGAGGGACAAGATCTGGTGGTGATGGATGATTTCGTTTATATGCGAACCACCAAGGGTTTCGAGCGCGTCGACGCTATTTACCGGCGGGTGGATGATGAATTTCTCGATCCTACGGTGTTCAATCCAGACTCCCTGCTAGGCGTGCCTGGGTTGATGAAGTCGTATCGCGCGGGAAAGGTTGCGCTCGCCAATGCGCCCGGAGCCGGAATTGCAGATGATAAGGCTATTTATTCATTTGTCCCGGAAATCATCAAGTATTACACAGGGGAGGACGCGATCATTCCCAACGTTCCGACTTTTGTGTGCGAGGATGAAAAACAACGGCAGCATGTGATCGACAATATAGCGAATTTCGTAGTGAAGACCACGCACGGTTCCGGCGGTTACGGAATGTTGATCGGTCCTTTTTCCACGAAAGAACAGCAGGCTCAGATGGTGGAGAATATACGAAGGGAGCCGCGAAATTATATCGGTCAGCCGGTCATCCAGTTGTCCCGCGTTCCGGTCGTTGTCAAAGATCATTTCGAAGGTCGGCATATCGACCTGAGGCCTTATGTATTATATGGAGAAGATATTTACGTCCTTCCGGGCGGGTTGACTCGCGTTGCGCTGGAAAAAGGTTCTCTGGTTGTGAATTCCTCTCAGGGTGGGGGGAGCAAAGACACCTGGGTTCTTGAGAACGACCCTATTTAAGATCACACAGGCTAAAATTATGTTAAGTCGAGTTGCCAATTCTATATTCTGGATGAACCGCTATTTGGAACGGGCGGAGAACATCGCTCGTTTGATTGAAACCCAGTTGCATATGATTCTGGACCTGCCCTCATTGAGGGAAGATCCGGCGGCGTGGAAACCGCTCGTGGACATCACCGGCGACGGTGATTATTTTACTGAGAAGCTGGGTGCGCCGACGCGGGAGAATGTCATGTTTTTTCATACTTTCGACAGCGCCTACCCGCATTCGATCAAATCCTGTTTGACCGCCGCGCGTGAGAATGCGCGTTCCGTCAGAGAAGTGATCCCATCCGAAATCTGGGAAATGATCAATCGGCTGTATCTTGAAGTGGCGGGTATGGGCACCAGCTTTAAAGCGTTCAAAAACCCGCATAAATTTTATTCGGATATTAAAATGACCAGCCACCTCATTATGGGGATCGCCTACACCACCATGTCGCGTGGCGAGGGTTGGCATTTTGCGCAATTGGGCAGATATCTGGAGCGGGCTGATAAAACGTCGAGAATTCTGGACGTGAAGTATTTCATCATTCTTCCACAACTCGACTATGTCGGGTCTTCTATGGATAATGTGCAATGGTCGGCCTTGCTCAAATCAACCAGCTCATTTGAAATGTACCGAAAGCGTTTCAATCTCATCAGCCCGGAGAATATTGTCGATTTTCTTGTATTCGACCGTGAATTTCCGCGATCCATTCTTTATAGCGTCAACCACGCGGAACAGTCCCTGTTCAATATCATGGGCGGCCCCACCCGCACTTCCAATAATGAACTGGAACGTCAGTTCGGCAAACTGGCAGGCAAGCTCAACTACTCAAACGTGAGCGAGGCCATGTCCATCGGTTTGCATGGATTTTTGGATGGGGTGCAATCTGACCTGAATCACCTTGATGAAGCGATCCATGAAAACTTCTTCGCCATCAAGAAAGTGACGGACGCCACGCATTACGGTTACCAGAACCAGTGGCAAGGCTAGCGCCGTCAGTCGTTATCTCTGCATAAATCCAGCGTGTTCGGGAAGTCGGGATTGTTTTCCATCGGCGGAGTCGGCATGGATTCCTTGTAATGTCCCATGGCTTCAAAGCGCGATAACAGTCGACCCTCCGCCTCGTTTTCGTTGACCGGCAGGGTTTCGTAGTTGCGCCCGCCGGGATGGCTTGCATGATAGGTGCAACCTCCAAGAGAGCGTCCATGCCGGGTGTCGAGAATATCGAATATCAAAGGCGTGTGGACTGGAACGGTTGGGTGCAAACTGGAAGGCGGCCCCCATGCCTTGAAACGCACGCCGCCTACAAAGACGCCGCTTTCATCCGTCTGCGCCATGGGAACACGACGCCCGTTGCAAGTCAGGATTTGTCGGGATTCCTTGAGGCCTTTCACTTTGACCTGCAAGCGCTCGACCGAAGAATCCACCGAACGACTCACCGATCCCTGATACATTTCCTCGCCCAGAACAATCCAGGGCTCCAGTGCGGCGCGTAATTCCAGATTGACTTGTCCTACTTGAAGCGTTCCGTATTGCGGAAAACGGAACTCCAGTGAAGGAAGAAACCAGTCGGTTTGGATCGGATAGCCGCCAGATTTGAGCTCGTGGATGACGCTTTTAAAATCTTCCCAGATAAAATGCGGCAACATGAAGCGGTCGTGAAGCCGCGTGCCCCAGCGCGTCAACGGTTCCCAGTAAGGGTTTTTGCAGAAATGCGCCACGCAGGTGCGCAGGAGCAGGGCTTGCAATAAATTCATCCTTGGGTGCGGCGTCATTTCAAAGCCGCGCAGTTCGACCAGTCCCAGTCGTCCCCGTTCGCCGTCGGGGCTGTACAATTTATCAATACAAAACTCGGTGCGATGCGTGTTCCCGGTCAGGTCTGTGAGAATATTGCGGAACAGGCGGTCGACAAGCCAGTGAGGAATCGGACCTTCCTTGGGAATTTTCTGGAAGGCGACTTCCAGCGCGTAGAGCGATTCCATACGCGCTTCATCGATGCGCGGAGATTGACTCGTCGGTCCAATAAAAATCGAAGAAAATAAATACGATAACGAAGGATGGTTCTGCCAAAAGCATAGAAAGCTTCGCAACAGATCCGGGCGCAACAGGAAAGGGCTGTCGCCAGGGGTCGGCCCGCCCATGACAAAATGGTTGCCGCCGCCGGTGCCGACGCGTCGTCCGTCGATCAGGAATTTTTCAGAGGTGAGTCGGTTCTCCCGCGCTTCTTCAAAAACCGTTTCGTTGATTTTAACCAGTTCCTTCCAGCTTTCCGCAGGTTGAACGTTCACTTCCAGAACGCCGGGGTCGGGCGTGACCTTGAAGTTCTGGATGCGCGTATCGCTGGGCGGTTCATAACCTTCAAGTACGACCGGAGTTTTCAAGCGGTCCGCCACGGTTTCAATGGAAGCGATCAGATCGAGGAATTGATCGAGGTACTTGATCGGCGGCAAAAAGACGTGCAAGGTTTCGTTGCGCACTTCCACGCAGATCGCAGTGCGAATCAAGCCTGGAAGCGGGTGCCCGGGGCCTGTGGGTTCGCTTTGCAGATTCTGTTTGACGATCTGGTTCAACGCATTCCACGAAGGCAATTGCGTTTGTTCCTGAAAGTGGCTGGGTTCGCTGTGCAATTCCCGGTTGGCTTCGCTGTAAAAGGGCAGGCTGTTGAGCGGAAGACGCAGGCCCACGGGCGAATCGCCGGGTATCAAAATCAAACGTTTTGTGCGAAAACGCCATTCATTGCTGATCCAGCGATTCTCAGTCGTGGAATAATGAAGCGGCAGAACGAAGCCGACCGGATCGTTGAGGTTTTTTTCCAGCAACGCCTGCAATCGTTTGCGTTCGATGGTTTCGAAGAGATCGGCTTTAAGAATTTCTCCTTCCTGAGGGAGCTTCTGTTCCTGCCAGAGATAATAAGGAGAGTCTTCGTGCGCGGGCATCGCAAATTGCGCGGGTATGCCCAGAGCCTTGGCAAACTCTTCTGTAAAGCGTTTCGCGGTGTCAAGTGTATGAGCCTGGCTTTTATCAATGTCTGCCAGCAGACCTTCTTTTTTCCAGATGGGTTCGCCGTCTTTTCTCCAGTAACAACCGAGGGACCAGCGCGGCAAGGGTTCGCCGGGATACCATTTGCCCTGGCCATAATGTAACAGGGCGCCGGGAGCAAAGCGTCGTTTCAAGCGCAGTAACAGTTCATTGCCCAAGGTTCGTTTGCGCGGTCCGAAGGCGGCGGTTTTCCACTCCTCATGTTCCCGGTCGTCGATGGAGACGAAGGTCGGTTCCCCTCCCATTGTCAATTTGAAGCCGAGTTGTTTTATATCATCGTCCACCTGCTCGCCGAGCCGATCCATATCCCCCCATTCGTCGTCGGTGAAGGGTTTGGAAACGCGGCGGTCTTCGTGGATGCGCTCAACGGTCATTTCGTGGAGCAATTTGGATTCGCAAGCTTCCAGAGCGCCGGATATGGGGGCGGAGCTGGAAGGGTTGGGCGTGCAACACAGCGGGATATGACCTTCTCCAGTGAGCAGTCCTGAAGTCGGGTCCAGCCCGATCCAGCCGGCTCCGGGGAGGTACACCTCGGTCCATGCATGCAGATCAGTAAAATCTTCTGCGGCTCCTGAAGGACCGTCGAGGGCTTTTTGATCCGGTTTGAGTTGGATCAGATAGCCTGATGCAAAGCGCGTCGCCAAACCGAGATGACGCATGATCTGGCACAGGAGCCAGGCCATGTCGCGGCAAGAGCCTTGTTTCAGTTGCAGGGTTTCTTCGCAAGTTTGAACTCCGGGGTCCAGTCGGATGACGTACTTCAGATATTGGCTTATGGCCTGGTTGACGGCGACCAGAAAATCAATGGTATTCTGTTCTTCCGTCGGCAAGGTTTTCATGAACTTCTGGAGTAGCGTTCCCTTTTCCTTGATCTCCAGGTAGGGAATCAGTTCCTCGGCCAGCCAGGCTTCGTAGCGAAACGGAAAGGTGGTCGCGCTTTCTTCGAGAAAAAAATCGAAGGGATTAAAAATATGGATTTCGCTAATCAAATCAACCTGGATGGAGAATTCCTGCGTTTTCTCAAGGAATACAAGACGCGCAAGGTGATTGCCAAACGGGTCCTGGTGCCAGTTGATAAAATACTTTTCCGGAAAGATTTTCAGCGAATAGGACGGCACCGTCGCGCGCGTGTGCGGCGCGGGCCTGAGGCGAATGATTTGCGGGCCTAGCTGAATGGGACGGTCATAGGTATATTTAGTCAGGTGGTGCAGGGCAACTCTTACAGTCATAGTATGTGTGTGGGCAAATTAGATTGCTATTTTTAATGACATCGCATTGTATCGTGTATTATAGAGTATGTTAGTCATTAAAAGGTTTAAATATTAACAGTCGATCCGAGGCGGAAGATGTACGGTGAAATATTAGCTCTGAATTTTGATTGCATGGGGTCGCCCTCCATTACCTTGAAAGATGGAGATCATTCTAAAGCGATGAAGATTCCTGGCTGGGGTTTTGGCTGGTATCCAAACGACGATTATGGCGCGTCGATTGTGAAGGATGCTATGGCGAAGGATTCTCAGACTTTATTGAATGCCCTTCAGGATGGCGCCCGCTTTCGCTCGACGAACTTCATGTGCAAGATCAAGGGCGCGGGGAAACAATACACCCAGCACGACACGCAACCGTTCCGGCGAAGTTTCGGCGGCTACGACTGGTTATTTCTGCACAACGGCCAACTGGATTACGAAGCTCTGAGCGAAATGTACAGCGATCCTTCCGGTCTTTTAGAGCCTGTCGGGAAAACCGATTCAGAGTTGGCCTTCTGTTTTTTGCTGGGCCAGTTCATGGCGGCTTCGTCGAAGGGTCTGGCGGATATCAATGGAGCGATTCTTTTAGCATGGCTGGAGCGTCTGGATGCGCTTGGATCGGCTGATTTCGTTATCAGCGACGGTAGAAGCATGGCGATCTATCACGGAAAAAATTCCAAACGCGATTTGTTTTATCACCGGGCCTTGCCCTCGGAAAAACTGCCTTTATTTGAATCCGAACTGGTGTCTCTCAATTTGGAGGATCCGCGCGATTCCTTGCGCACCGTGTTCATGGTGACGTCGTTTCAATTTGAGGATTCGGAATTTCAGGCCATGGAGCCGGGCCGTTTGTTAATCGTTCGTCGCGGCGCAATTTACTGGGACAGTCTCCCTGAAGGTGCGCTCCCCTATGTTGCCTCGCCATCTGCCGTCGTTGAAGAGCCTGTCTCTGCGAATGCGCAGGAGGAGGAGAAAGCGCCGGAACGTTTCGTTTCCCAGCAACAGGAGCAATCGCAGGCAGGAGCGGGAATGATGACTGCAGATGACCTTTCCGAAATGTCGCATTTTTTGAACACGATCAATATCAAGTCCGTCACGCATGATATGGACGGCGCGCCGCTGAATTACCGGTATTATGATATTTCTCATCTCACCGATTACAAGTATTCAACGCCGGTTGAGCACAGTTCGCACACATTCCGCTTGCAACCTGTGGAAGATTCAATTCAGGAAGTGGTGCAGGCGACGCTGGGGCTTTCGGTTGACGGCGAGCTACTGCAGTTTGAGGATGTGTTCAATAACCAATCCATCTATTACGACATCACAAATCCCTACAAGCAATTGCAGATTAAAATGAAGAGTCGGGTCAAGGTCTATGCCTGCCCGCCGGACGACCACCGCCCCACCATGCGTCGTTCCCAGATTCCTCTTGTATGGATGCCCTGGCAACGTCAGATGATGCTTCCCTATCTGTTGCCGCCGGAGTTACCGGAAACGCAATTGCGGCAGTTGACCGATTATGCCATGAGTTTTGTTCAACGAAACGACGGCCATTTGGTAGACAGCTTGGTGGATATCAACAAAAAGATATTTCAGGATTTTTCTTACGTTCAAGGCAGTACGGTTCTTGAGACCACGGCGTTTGACGTGTTTTCAACACGTCAGGGCGTATGTCAGGATTTCGCCAATCTGTTCATTTGTCTCTGCCGGTTGTTGAATATTCCAGCCCGTTATCGCGTCGGTTATATCTACACAGGCGGGGCCTATGAGAATAAATTGCAGTCCGACGCGTCTCACGCATGGGCCGAAATCTATCTTCCTTTTCTAGGATGGCGCGGTTTCGATCCGACAAACGGGTGTATGGTTCAGCAGGATCATATCCGCGTTGCGAGCGGGAGAAATTATCTGGACGCCACGCCGGTCAGCGGAACCATTTTCAAGGGAGGCGGTAACGAGAAATTGAGAGTCGAGGTGCGGATTGAAGAAGTCTCCGATTGAATATGTCTGGCGCCTCCATTTCAGGAACCTCTCGCTGAGGGGCCTGAATGCGAAGCGCAAACCCAGATTCCCTCCGTTTGTTTCGCGCGACTGACATGTAACACTAAGAAGGAGTTTCCCCAATGGACGCCTTGTCCCCCTGGATCGACCAATTGAAGGTGCAGGCAAGTCAGTGGCTTGACTTGTTCTTGAACTTTGCTCCCGATCTATTGGGTTCGTTGTTGATCGTTTTGGCGGGCGTTCTAGTCGCACGCTTGCTCAAGAGTTTTTGCCTCAGTTTCACGATGGGGGTTAATGTTCTGCTGGCGCGGATTTTTCGCGGTGGAATACTGGCCCGGTTTCGCTTGTCCCCAACCTTCATTAATTTATTCAGCAAAATTGTTTTTTGGCTGACCATTCTGTTCTTTGCCAGTCTGGCGACCCAGATGCTGGGTATGACAGCTTTCTCCATCTGGCTCAATCGCCTGGCCGCTTATGTGCCGACCTTGTTCGCAGGCGGCCTGGTCATCCTCGTGGGTATATTGGTCAGCACGCTGGCTCGCGACCTGGTCGCGTCGGCGCTCGATTCTTCGCAGATTCAGAATTCGCGTCTCTTTGCCGCTTTTGCGCAGGGCGCGGTGCTCATCACGGCGGTGGTGATCGGTCTGGATCAAATGTCGATGGACATCACCTTTCTGGTGGTCATCGTTTCGGTGTTGATGGGAACGATTCTGGGCGGCTTTGTTGCGGCGGTGGCCTTGGGCGCGCGGGATTTGGTAAGTAATCTCATCGGTTCACACGAACAGCAGAAACGTTATCCTCTGGGACAAAGAATCCGTATCGGCGATACCGAGGGAACAGTGCTTGAATGGACGCCGACCTCTGTCGTGCTTTCCACTGAAGAAGGACGCGTAACCGTGCCCGCCCGATTGTTTCAATCGCAACCGACCCTGCTTTATATAAAGGATGTCGGAAATGAGTGAAGTTACAGAACTGACACTGGATTTTTTGAAAAATCATCCACACGACGCTTCTCTTGTTCTGGAATCCATGCCGCCAGACACCTGCGCGGTATTTTTTCAAACCATTCCTCCAGCCTTAGCCGCCGGTTTGATTGAACCCATGCCCTTTGATCGCGCGGCGCGCCTGTTTGCGGCGATGCGCGCTTCCACAGCGGCGGCGATCATAGTGAAAATGAACGCGGATGATGCGGCGGCGGCCTTGCGTTTGATCGCAGGCTCGACTCGCGATCGACTGTTGGCAGAGCTTCCAGCGAACCGGAAAAATACTTTCCGTAAGCAGACGCAATATCCAGCGGACACGGTGGGCGCCTGGATGGATGCCTTCCCGATTGAAATTGGCGAAACCTTGAGCGTGGGCGATACTCGGAGATGGTTGCGTCAACAAGAGCGCGACCTTGAAAACGGACTGTTTGTTATCGGCGCGCAGGGCGGGGTGACGGGTATGATCGGTCTTTCGCAGTTGGCTTTGGCCAGAAACAACCTTCCTGTAGGCAAGTTGATGACCACAGAGTTTAATTGCATTCAGGATCGGGCGGATTTGCAATCGGTTCGCGATCTGGACGACTGGGAGCGTTTCGACGCCTTGCCTGTGGTCAACCACAATCAGCAATTTGTCGGCGCGCTCACCTGGAGAAATCTCGACAAGGCGCTGTCGATTAACGGGTCGGGCGCGAATTCGGTGAAGGTATTGCCCTTGTTTGGCGATATTTTCAAAGGATTTTTAGAGGGGATGATCCAGGTTGTGGACTGGTTGTCCAATCAACCGCGCACGGAGAAAGACGCATCCAGAATCGACGCGGCACAGGAGGAACGATAATGCCGGACACCACCGCCGTTATTCAAGCCTTGAACCAGCGCTATTTTCAGCGCTACCCGGAAGAGGCCCTGCGTCGTCTGGAAGACATGACTCCCGAGGATGCGACTGTTTTGTTAAAGTCGCAACCCCCTGCGGTGGCGGCTTCGTTGATCGAGCGGATGACGCCTGATTTTTCTGCTGAAATAATCGTACTCCTTCCAGAACCGATGGCGCGCGCGGTGTTGGCGAGCGCTAATTTGGCAAGCATCGTCACAATGATGGGTCAACTGGATTATACGGAAAAAGAGCATTGCATGTCGCTCGCCGACGCTTCTCTTCAGCAAGAATTACGCAGGTTGATGGACTATCCCGAAGATTCGGCGGGACGCTTTATGGACACGCGCGTGCCCAGTTTTCGTGAGACGATGACCGTTCAGCAATGCTTGCGGCGTATCCGTCAACTCAAGTCGAAGCCCACGCGCATTTTGTATGTGATCGACGCCAACAACCGGCTGGTCTCCCAGGTCGAGATGCAGGATTTGATTTTGTCCGATGCGCGCTCTGAGATTCTCATGATCAGCCGTCCGCTTAAAGCAGTGGCGACGCCGATGGACCCGCGCGAAGAAGTGGTGGCGAAGCTCGAAGAGTACAAACTCAGCGGTCTGCCGGTGTTGAATATCGACCGCCAATTGATGGGCGTGATTCGACACGATGCGATGGTGAAGGCTGTGGAAGAAGAGGCGACGGTGGACATCCAGACAATGTTCGGCGTGAGCAAGGACGAGCGCGCGCTTTCAGGCCCCGTGTTCGCCGTTCGAAAACGCTTGCCCTGGTTGCAGATCAATCTTCTCACCGCGTTTTTAGCCGCGTCCGTCGTTGGATTGTTTGAAGGGCTGATTTCACAGTTCACAGCCCTTGCGGTTTTGTTGCCGGTCGTGGCGGGCCAGTCGGGCAACGCCGGGGCGCAGGCGCTGGCGGTGACAATGCGCGGTCTGGCCCTGCGCGAAATCAGTTCGCGTCAGTGGAAGCAGGTGTTGTACAAGGAAGTTCGAGTCGGTTTCCTGAACGGCGTCGCAGTCGCCGCAACCACCGGAATCGGCGTGTATTACTGGAGCCGTTCGTTGGGGCTGGCGGCGGTGATATCTATGGCGATGGTGTTGTCGATGGTGGCGGCGGGTTTTGCCGGCGCTTCAGTCCCGATCATATTAACGCGTTTGGGGCAGGACCCTGCGACCGCCTCGTCCATCATCCTGACCACGGTGACCGACGTGGCGGGTTTCTTTTCTTTTCTCGGTATTGCGACTCTGCTTTCGGCGTTCCTTTGAACGACCGTGCAGGTCAGGCGGCATCACCGCTTTGTTGTTTGGGGTATATCCAGTTTCTCAGAATCAGGGGAACCATGAGCGTCGTCAACAGACTCATCATCACCAGAGACACATAGGCGGGCTGTTCGATAATTTTATCGTTCAAAGCCAGTAGCGCGATGATCATCGCCACTTCGCCGCGCGGAGCCATGCCCAGCCCTACGGCGAGCGCATCCCGGTTGTTCATTCCTAAAAATTTTGCAGGCAGACCGCAACCTATCAGTTTGGTCGCCATGGCGACCAGCGTTAGAGCCAGTAAAAAACCGATGGTGTCCCAGGTGAAAGCCTGGATGTCTGCAAGGATTCCAAGGGAAATAAAAAACACGGCGCCAAAGATGATGCGTAAATATTCCGTTCCCGTTTTTAAATGCTTGCGAATTTCCGGAGTGACGCCTTCAAAGGAAACGCCTGCGATGAACGCGCCGACGATGGAAGACAGCCCCATGAGTTCGGCGCACATGGCGTATAAAAACGCCATCATCATGGTGAAGATGAATAAGAATTCAGGAGATTGAATCGATTGCCGGGACGCGCTGATTCTCGACACAAATTTTGAAATGAACACTCGCCCGAGGTAAATTCCCGCGGCGAGGAACACGATCGCTTTGAGAACCATGAGGCTGATCGCTCCGATGGAAATGGCAGAGGCGACGATTTGTTTTGAAACAGCCAGCGCCAGCAGAGCGAGGATGTCGTCGATGATCGCCGCGCCGATGATCGCGCGGGCCGCTTCCGTATGGAGCTTTCCCATTTCCCTGAACACATCGGCGGTGATCGCGATGCTGGTGGCCGTGAGCGCAACGCCGATGATGATGGCCTTGTGTGATTCGAAGCCATAGGCCTCGGCTAGAAAATAACCGCCCGCCCAGGGAAGGAGCACCCCAAAGAGTCCAATGATCGCGTAGCGCCAGTTGCCGATGGTTTTGAGATCAAATTCCAAACCAATGACGAATAGTAAGATAATGGCGCCGAGATGAGCGATGCTCTGAACAAAATCTGTATAGACAACCCAGCCCAACACGCTCGGGCCGATCACGATACCGGCCAGCATGACGCCAACCACGGCGGGTTGTGCGATTCGAGATGCGAGTTGGTAGCCGCCCAGCGCGGTGAAGAGCAGGAGGCTCATTTGAAATTCTATGGAATCGGTCACGCCATGCATTTGTTGAAAGCTCCAGTGTGATTATCTGCGGATTGAGTGTAGGGCAGATTGCTGAGTAGAAGCGCTCCTGCCCACTATAGCGCTTTTTAAGGATTACGGGTCTGAAGGCGTCATGTATTTTACTGGTTTTATCAGGTGTAATTTTAGAATTCTATTGTATTCAAAGGCTTATGCGTTGACAAGGGAGCTTGTTCACTGGGGAAACCGAGGCGGATTCGGACTAGAAAGGCGGCGGCAAAATTCAGGTTTGACTCTGGAAAATTGGCCATCCTGACGGCTTAAAAAAATATGTAATTTTCCTTAAAAATTATCGTAATTTCTATTGTATATTTTTCGAGATTCATGCTAAATGAGTTTATTGAAAGCCCTATTAATCGCCTTTTTCTTTGGATAAGGATTACGCGTCGTGAACCGGGTTATTTTGTTTTCGGTCTTTGTGTGTGTCGCTGGCTCTGCCAGTTCCTTATCCAACTCTCTTCTGAATGGAAGCCAGCTGTCGCCTTCGATTTTAGACAAGATCGAGCAGTGTTTGTTTTCCACAGGTCCTATGTAGTTCCCCGTTTTTTTGCTTCCCTTTTTTATTTTTAAAACGCTTTACATTTAATTTGTCATTACGAGTTGTTACGAGGGGACCGGATGATCTTCCGGGGACCTGGAGCGGTTCAGGTCACCCCTCACGTTTTACATAAGCGCTTGCGAGCCAAAAAGCTTGTGGGACTCAAGAGAATACTAATTATTTTGGAAGGAGGGATCGGGAATCCGCCCGCGAGGTCGCCTGGGACGGAGCTTGTTCATGTCAAATCACCTAATACTTTTAACTATTTTTTTTCGAGGAAATAATGAAAAATTTGCAAGTTGGTTTGTTCGTGATGGTATTGTCCCTTCTCGTTGCTGGAACTTCTTTTGCGGACCCTGCAGACACTCAAGGCGAAGAAGAGGATGCGCGTCTGGTCAGTTTGACCCAGGAGGAAGCGCCTGAAGAGTTGACCCGTTCTGAGGACGCCAGTGAAGAATCCAAAAATGAAGTCGACGACGATCTGGCAACCCCGGAAGATAACGAGCCTGAAGACAAGTAAGCTAATCGTTGTTACGCGGTTCAAAATCTCAAGGGAGAATGTCTGAGAGGAGGGGCGGACATTGTTTGACAGCGCCGTCGCTTCTTGAAGATATTCTCCCTCTTTAAAATGCGCCTTAAGCGTTTAAAATCATCTTATCTTGGAGCGTCTGGTATGAAGCGTACTCATCGATTGTTGACAGCTCTATTAGCAGTTATGTTTTGTTTGTTCTATACGGTTTCTGCGTCTGCTTCGGTTAACGCTCCAGGGGGATTGAGCGCGCAGACACTGGAATTGGATCAGGATTTGAAGCCCCAGTCTGATTTTTCAGCCATAAATCTCGCCGGCGTGAACGCCGCACCGCTTCTTTTTGCGCAAGAGTCTGGCGATGGCGCGGAGAAGAAAAAGGCGAAAGCAAAAAAGAGCAAAAAGAAAAAGTCAAAAAAGAAAGATATGACAAAGAAAAAATCAAAAAAGGCTAAGAAGAAAAAAATAGAAAACGACGGTTAATAGGATTTCGTATTTAAACAGAAAACGGCTGGGGAATTCCCCAGCCGTTTTTTTGTTTAAAGAATCATTCAACGCCTTCATCAATTCAACTTGAACAGGTTGACGATTTCCTGCAAGGACATCGACATTGCGGAAAGCTCAGCGGCGGCGGACATGATGTTGGATTGGGACGCCGTGTTTTCGGCGTTGTTCGCCATCTGCTGGCTGGTCGCTGTCAATTGTTGAGAAGCGGCGGACAGCGAACCGGAATTGCTGGAAAGGACGGTGATATTTTTTCGCAGAGTTTCGAGCAATTGTTGCAAACCGTTTCCTATCTGACCGAGATCGTCGTTTCCTGAAACTTCGATTTCACGAGTCAAGTCGCCCTGGCTCATGGCGGTCACCGCTTCGAGAATTTGATTCACCTTGTGAATTTTCTCCGTGATGTCGGTGGCGAATTTGACGACTTTGTAAGGTTTTCCATTAGGATCAAAAATCGGGTTGTAAGTGGCCTGAATGTAGATTTCCCGACCGCCCTTGGCGATGCGTTTGTATTCGCCCGAATCGAACTCGCCGCGATTGAGTTTTTCCCAGAACTGTGTGTACTCCGTACTTTGAGCGTATGAATTTTCACAGAAGGTTCGGTGGTGAATTCCCGTCAGCTCGTCGAGCGTGTAGCCGATGGCGTTGCAGAAATTATTGTTGGCGGTGATGACGGTTCCGTCCATGTTGAACTCGATCATCGCCTGAGATTTTGAAATTGCATCGACCTTGCCTGCAAAATCGGCGTTCTTCAAAGTCTGTTCGGTGATGTCGGTGGCGAATTTGACGACTTTGTAGAGCTTGCCGTTGGGATCGAATATCGGGTTGTAGCTGGCCTGAATGTAGATTTCCCGACCGCCTTTGGCGATGCGTTTGTACTCGCCCGAATCGAACTCGCCGCGATTGAGCTTTTCCCAGAACTGCTTGTACTCCGTGCTGTGAGCGTAATCTTTTTCGCAGAAGGTTCTATGATGAACGCCGACCAGTTCGTCGAGCGCGTAGCCGACAGCGTTACAGAAATTATCGTTGGCAGTGATGACGGTTCCGTCCATGTTGAACTCGATCATCGCCTGAGATTTTGAAATCGCATCGACCTTACCTGCAAAATCAGCGTTCTTCAAAGTCTGTTCGGTGATGTCGGTGGCGAATTTGACGACTTTGTAAGGTTTGCCGTTAGCGTCAAATATAGGATTGTAGGTGGCTCGAATATAGATCTCGCGGCATCCCTTGGCGATGCGCTTGTACATGCCTGAGTCGAATTCCCCGTGATTGAGCTTTTCCCAGAACTGCCTGTATTCCGTGCTGTGAGCGTAATCTTTCTCGCAGAAGGTTCTATGATGAGCGCCGACCAGTTCGTCGAGCGTGTAGCCGACGGCGTTGCAGAAATTATCGTTAGCAGTGATGACGGTTCCATCCATATTAAACTCGATCATCGCCTGTGATTTTGATATCGCGTCAACTTTCGCCTGATTTTCCAGGCCATTTCGGTCGCCATTGCTAAAAAGTCCGAAAAAACCATTTGTTTTTGCTGTGTTCAAAGTCATATACGCCTCAAAGATGAAAATGTGGATCCATGAATGTTCGTTGATTCATGCTTAATTTCAGTTAAAGGCATTCTCAATTGCGGGGCAACTTTACCGGTCTGGCAGTGAACGAATTCATTGAGCAGGAAAAGCGCGAACGCTGGCGCCGATACTCAGAACAAACGGTTTTGATTTCGTAAGCTATTAAATTTACTGGTTATTCAGGTGTGGTTCGGAAAAGTGGAAAACTGGGGAGGGGAAGAACGATAATTTATTATATACATTTTAAAGAACACCTATATATTGATATATGTTTCATGATGTTTAAATTGTAAGAGATTTTTATTGTTTGCTGGAGTCGGGTATGATGTTGGGAATGTTACGGTTATGTCACAGTAGTGTCAATAAAAACAGTTATTTTGTTAAGATTTTCTCAATTTATCTTCATTCGATTCTTAATTTTGGACCCTCGAAGTTCATATTATTCCTATAAGCATATTAATCTAATTGTGTCAAGTATATTATTTTTTTTGTGGGTTCTTGTGGAGGTTCTGAGGGAAGCGCTGTTTTTGGCGTAACACCAATAGACTCCATGAAAAGCTTGTAAAGGCCGTTCCCCTTTTATTTAACGGGCTTCGGCGAAGGTTGGAGGCGTAAAACGAGTATTAATTTTGATATTGAGAATTGTTTTCAATATAATCGTTGCTTGGTTGTTTCTCAGATCGACAGAAATTCGCGGCTTATGAAAATAGAAAACGAAGCTGGCATGCAAACGCAAGAGAAGTTGCATAATGCCTTCAAGGAATATCACGATGAATTGTTGCGCCATGCGTCTTTCCGGATGGGAACCGGGGACGCCGGACCAGATCTGGTTCAGGACGCATTTTCTAAAGTTCTGGCCCTGCCGGATTTGGGCCACGTCAAAAATATTCGGGCCTATCTGTTTCGCATCGTTACTAATTTGTCTGTTGATTATCTGCGGAACAATAAAATGAGATTGCGGTATTTGAAATTTGATGATGCGGATAACATTGCGGACGAATGCTCGGGTGAATTGGGCGCGCCTGAGGAGTATGTTGTGCAACAGGAGCGCGTTGAGAAATTGATCCAGGCCTTGCAATCGCTTCCGAAGGATTCTCGTGACATGTTCATCCTTTTCAAATCCAAAGGCTGGAAGCAAAAACAGATAGCAAGGCATTATGGAGTGTCATTAAGCACCGTCGAGAAAAAAATAAAACGGGCCATAAAGCAGTGCCGTGATCATTTGATGGATTAAAATGATAGATATGCTGGATAAGGGTTATGGCGATCACAAGTCTTAAGAGTATGATTCTATTTTTGCCTTGTCGCCAATTCATTGGATGACTCGTATACAACATTCCTGTTCACTAATTCTCAATTTAACAGAATGACGTTTGCCGAATCGCGTTAGGGAGTATTGCTGCGAAGAGGCTCAGGCGTTCGGCGACCTCGCAGGTTCAGGTCATTGGATCCGTTGCCATGTTATATTGATTTTTATTATCTCTCCGGTTTTTATCTTAGCCACTGTTTATCCCATTAAACGCAGATCCTTTTTTTATCTAAAACAAGATCGACAGTTCCTCGCTGACGATTGCCCTTGTCCGCTCTGGCTCCCTGCCTAGATGTCTGATGGATCCCATTCATGATGGCTCTCTAAATTTGATAAGGACGGATCATGATTACGGTTTTAAGTCTGATTCTCGTCAAAGGAATATTATGAACACGATTAGGCCAAAAGGAGTCAGTGCATCGATATGAATAAAACCAGGCCCCGTGAGGGGAAAATTCGTTGGAAATTTTGTTATTCAATTGCGGCTTTTCTGTTTCTGATTGGAGGGAACGCGTTTGCTCAGGTCGCGGGCGCAAATGAAACGGGAGACGCAAATGTTTCATCGGTTGCTATATTTAACATTCCGTCTCAGAAATTGGGAGAGGCGCTCAATATTTTTGCGGATCAAAGCAAACTGGAGATCAGCGTTCCCACCGATGCGACCGACGGCAAGATGTCAAGCGCTGTGGTCGGATCGTTTCCTTCCGAAGAGGCGTTGCGCAAATTATTGTCGGGAACCGGGCTCACTTACAGGGTGTCTGACGGTAAGACGATCATTCTGAAAAATGTTGCAGATGCGGACAGTCTGCTCTCTCCGATCAAGGTGCAAGGTCGCTTTGAAGGCAGTGTTGAGTCCGCCTACGGCCCGGTCGAGGGTTACGTCGCAAATCGAAGCGCGAGCGGAAGCAAGACCGATTCGCTCCTGATCGAAACGCCGCGTTCAATATCGGTAATCAGCGCGGATAAAATATCGGACTTGCAGGCGCCCAGTATTCGGGAGAGTTTGCGTTACACGCCAAACGTTGCGGCGGAGGTGTACGGAACCGATAATCGCCCTCCTCAGGTCATCATTCGCGGCTTTTCCAGTTACGGTCAGACTTATCTCGATGGATTGAGTTTGCCGCATAGCGTTTACAACAGCGCAGAGCCTGATTCTTATGGGACGGAGCGCATTGAAGTGATTCGCGGGCCGTCCTCCACCCTTTACGGGCAATCCACGCCGGGCGGTTTGATCAATTCCGTATCTAAACTTCCGACTGAAGAGGCCTTTGGCGAAATCGAAGCGCTTGGCGGATCGTTCAATCAGTTTCAAGGCCGCTTTGATGTTGGCGGGCCGATTGATGATGAAAAAAAGTTTTTGTATCGATTGACGGTCTCGAAGCGCGATGGAGACACCCAGGTGGATTTTCTGGAAGACAAGCGACTCTTTGTGGCTCCCGCGTTCACCTGGAAGCCGACTTCCAGCACAACGATCACTTTCCGCACGCATTATCAGAAAGACGACAGTTCGCCGATTCTTCAGTTTGCGCCCACGGCGGGTACGGTTCTCCCCAACCCGAACGGAGAGATTTCGTCCAGTTTCTTCACGGGCGAACCAGGTTTTGACCGTCTCGATAAAGAGCAGTTTTCTTTCGGTCTCGATCTTGAGCATCGGGTGAATGATTCTCTGAAGTTCCGGCACAAACTGCGATACGACCACTTCACGCTGGATTACCGCGCAGTTCTTGGAAACAATTTTCAGGCCGACAACATCACCTTGAAGCGAAACGCCTTCACCGTGGATGAAGAAATGAAGGCGCTGGCATCAGACAACAATGTGGAAGCGAAGTTTGAAACGGGGTTTGTAAAACACACTGCTTTGCTGGGGCTGGACTACAAATACCACATCGCGGATGAGCTGTTGGGATTTGGCGCGACGGGTACGCTCAACGCCTTCAACCCGATCTATGGTCAGACGAATCCTGCGGCGGCGGCTTCAATTTTTCAGGATTCCAAAGAGAAGGCCGAGCAGGTCGGCGTATATCTTCAAGATCAAATGAAGATTCAGGACGACTGGGTTCTGACTTTGGGCGGCAGGCATGACTGGGCGAATTCGGAGATCGTCGATCGTCTCGATTCAACCAGTCTGCAAATCAACAGCGCGTTCACAGGTCAGGCGGGGCTGGTGTATCTCTTCGATAGCGGCATTGCGCCCTACGCGAGTTATGCCGAGTCCTTCAATCCGCAAAGCGGCAAGGATCGCCTGGGCGAACCCTTCGTGCCGACAACAGGAACGCAATACGAGGCCGGGGTCAAGTACCAGCCAGTTGATTACAACGCCTTGTTCACGGTCTCTGTTTTCGAATTGACCCAGCAGAACGTGACGACCCCCGATCCGGACAACACGAACTTCAATATTCAAACAGGGGAGATACGATCTCTTGGCGTTGAGACGGAAGCGATCGCCGAGTTGACGGAGAATTTCAAACTGAGCGCGGGCGCCAGTTACACCTACACGGAAGTGACCAAGAGCAACGGAACGAATCTCAGCAAGCGGCCGCCTCTCATTCCCGAGATCACAGCGTCGGTGTGGGGCGATTACAAGGTTCCCGCAGGCGATCTGAAGGGGCTGGGCCTTGGCGGAGGCGTGCGTTATGTGGGCTCCTCTTATGGCAACGCAACGAACACTTTCAAGGCGCCTGGCTACGCTCTGCTGGATACTGCGGTTCATTACGATATGGACGACGGCGTTCGTTTGGGTCTGAACGTCAGCAACCTGCTGGATGAGGAGTACATCGCGTCTTGTCTCGGTTCTTGTTATTTCGGATCGCGACGCGTGATCACGGGAAGCGTTAAGTATCGCTGGTAGAGAGAGTCAGGAGTCAAGGCGCGCTTGCGCGAGAATCGCATTTTTAAAAACGCGATGCAATGGGCCGATCCCGCCCTCCAGGGCGGGATCGGATTTTACGCTGATCTGTAATCAATTTTAAAATGGGGCGAAAGTTGACGATGCATTCAACAAAAGTTCAAGAGGAGAGTCCATCATCCCCGACCCTGCGCGACGCTCTGGTGCGTTTGCATCGATGGGCCGGGCTGGGGATGGCGATTTTTCTCATCATCGCGGGGCTGACCGGTAGCGTCATCGCGTTTTATCATGAACTGGACGAGGCGCTGAATCCCGAACTGTTCCTCGTTGACGAAGAGAGCGGCGCAACGCAGGCTCCTATGGCCATCGCTGAGCGTCTGGAGAAAGAAAATCCGGAATTTCGGATCAGTTCCGTGCCTTTCGAACTGGAGCCGGGTCACTCGCTGGAATTCGGGGTCGATCCCAATTTCAATCCGGCGACGGGCAAGCTCTATGATTTGGGCTACGATCAAATATTTGTTAATCCCTACAGCGGTGAAATCATTGGCAAGCGCGATTGGGGCGAATGTTGTCTGGAGCGCAGAAACCTCCTGCCTTTCCTTTATAAAATGCACTACAGCCTGCACCTGCCGGATCGCTGGGGCTGGTGGTTCATGGGCATTGTGGCCTTCGTGTGGATTTTCGACTGTTTTGTCGGCGCCTGGTTGACCTTTCCCAATGACAGACCGTTGATCAGTAAGTGGAAGCCCGCCTGGAAGTTAAAACGCAACGCGGGACCCTATCGAGTGAATTTTGATTTGCACCGGGCGGGTGGGCTTTGGTTCTGGGGGGTTCTGCTGATGCTTTCCGTCAGCGGACTGTATCTCAATCTAGGCAAAGAAGTGTTCAAACCGATCGTTTCCATTTTTTCTTCTTACACAGCGACGCCGTTTGATCTGCGCGAGCCGCGACCGGTCGAGGATCCAATCGTTCCAAAGAGGAGCTTTCGTGAAATCATCCCGGTCGCAGAGCGCGAAGCGCAAGAACGGGGCTGGGACATGCCAGCGGGCGGCGCGTTTTATTCGGACTCGATAGGAGTCTATGTCGTGCGTTTCGGGCCAGACCATCCATCCGGTTTGGGGCGAGGCACAAACCATCTGTATTTTGACGGGATTGATGGAAAGGCTTTGGGGGCGCGTATTCCCGGAGAGGGAACGACGGGCGATCTTTTCATGCAGATTCAGTTTCCGCTTCACACCGGGCAGATCGCGGGATTGCCGGGGCGCATACTCATTTCAATCACAGGTCTCGTGGTCGCGCTGTTGTCCCTGACGGGTATTGTGATCTGGTGGAAGAAGCGTCTCCCCCGGACCAGGCCAGGGGTAAAATTGACGAGCGCTCGTCTGGAGACCAGAGACTCGTCTTCATGAGGAAAATAAAGGAATGGTTTTTGATCTAATAAAATAATGGAAGCGGTATGAACGTCATTGAAAGTCAGTGCGCGAAACAAAAGGTCCGCTTGACCCGGCAGAGGAGGGCCATTGCTAAAATTCTGTTTCAGGCGGGAACGCATTAAGAATTTTCGAGGTATCAATCCCCTTCAAATCCTGGGGCTGAAAGCCAAAATTTTTCGCTGAGCGCTACAGGGTTTCTCTATGCACAGTCGAGAAAAATTTCAAACAGGCCATTCAGAAATTCCGGAATTATATAACGGCATATTGGTAATAATTTGATGTTTTAGATGCGGGATTGAGGTAAATCTGTGTCTTAATATTGTAGAATGTTTACATTGTGATTTCTTACAGGTTTTCTCGATGACAAAAAAATCTCGTCCCTTTTCTCGAAAATCCGATTTCAACCAGCGTCGGAGCTCTGACAGGGCCATTGACTTCTGGCTGGATATGGAAAATTCCGAGGATGCAGAATCTGCCAAGCGACGCGCGGAGGAGTGGGCGAGCAAGGACCTGGCAAATCGGGAAGCCTTGCAGGAGTTGGACGACTTCATGCAAAGCCCCGAATTGAAATCGGCGCTGGATTGCGTGACTCCGGACGATATTGCAGGATCTCCCCAATCTGCAATTTGCGGCAAGATGAGATGGCGCTGGGTCGTCGGCGTCGTTTTTGCGCTCTTGCTTCCCCTGTCGTTTTTTGACTGGTCTGCTCAGTTTGCCGATCAAAGAACGCGAGTGGGCGAGCAGAGGCGCGTTCATCTCGACGATGGTTCGGTCGTTCTGTTGAACACAGACAGCGCGTTGGACATCGACTTTAATTCAAGGCAAAGAAAGATCCGTTTGATTCAGGGGGAAGCCCTGTTTGAGGTGGTCAAAGACACTGAGCGTCCATTCACAATCGACATGCGACACGGCAAGGTGACGGTGGTCGGCACGCGCTTTGTGGTGCGGACCGAAGACGATAATGATGAAGCCTACGTGCTTGAAGGCAAGGTCTGGACGGAATCCTTCGGAGTTGCAACGCGCGAGAAACGGATTCTCGAATCGCATGATTACGCCCGCCTGGAACCAAACGGAGATATTTCCATAGAGCAAAGAACCTTACCCGCTGACTGGGCCCAGGGTCAATTGGTGTTCAGCGGAACGCCGCTGGAAGAAGTGGTTTCGGAAATCAATCGTTACCTTCCCGGAACACTTATCGTAGCCAATCGCGACTTTTTGGAAAAGCGGCTCACGGCCACTTACAATATTGACAGCCTCGATCTGGCTCCCGAAATCATCGCCCGCACATTGCAGATGGACATCCAGCGACTGGGTTCTATTCGCGTCCTTTACTGATTATTAATTTCCAATCCTTTTATTCTTACGCATCAACCTGTAGCGGCTTTGCTCCTTCTCTCACAGATTGAAAGACTCAGGTCTTATTTCAAGCCCCCGCTTCTGGTTCGTTTCTCTACTGATTGATGATCTGGTCGGCTTTGCCATCGAAGTTGCGATCCAGCTCAATTTTATTAAGTTTTCCTTCCTCAAATATTTCCCAACGATCCGCCTCGCCATCCGAGTTGGTATCGTAGTCAACCTTGCTGATGGTGTTACCGCCTGAAAAATATTGCCATTGATCGGGTTTGCCGTTGCCGGTGGTGTCGAAAGCGGAATAGTCAATTTCCTTGTTCGCTTTGAAATAACTCCAGCGGTCGATTTGGCCGTTATTGTTTGTATCCTTTTCCAGGTGGGTCAGTACGCCGTTGTCGTCATAGAATTGAGTCGTATCAAAACTGCCGTCGCCGTTTGCGTCAAATTCGACTTTCCTGATTTTAGCATTGGGGCCGTAGAATTCTTTGGAGTCAATTTTACCGTCCATTTTGTTGGATTTTTCGGTGCGCGCCAGCGAACCGTCTGCATTGTAAAATTGAAAATGATCCATTGTGCCGTCCTGATTGCGGTCGAAGCTGACTTTGGTAAGATTGTTGGCGTCGTCAAAGTACTCGACTTGATCCACCTGGCCGTTGAAATCTGCGTCATGCTCCACTTTAACGACCTTTTTGTCTTCGGACAGGTGATGCCATTGGTCGACCTTGCCGTCGAAATTGGAGTCGAGTTCGGTGACTGCGGCGAAGGATTGACCGCTCCATGCAAGACAGGTGGCTAATACGGCGCTCGCGATTTGATGGGTCCTGGGCATGAATTTTTTCCTGAATAAAGGTTGAGTATTATCTGTTATCTGGTGAGTTCAAAATTAAACGGTAAAACCAGTTTCAACGAGTCCCGCCCGATTTCGTCCGGCAGGTGAGGGAAGGGGGCCGCCTTCCTGACCGCCTTCAGGGCGGCTTCGTTGATGCTTTTGTATTTCGATCCGGAGACCATCTCAATGTCCGTGATGTTTCCATTTTTTAGAATTGTGAAACGGATCACAACCGTTCCTTCATTGCCAAGCCGTTTCGCTCGCGGCGGGTATTTTTTTTCTGATTCAATTTTTTGTTTGATGCCCTGAGCGTACCCATCCAGCGCGTTGCCTCCCTGCATGGCTGGCGCGGGTCGCGACTTGAGAAAGCCTGTTTCCACAATCTTGCTGTCGGCCGAAACCATGCGCGTTCTGGCGATGCCTTTTGTTTTACCTGTCGATGGTTCGGGAGAAAATTTCCTGGCGGTTTGGATGGGAACCGCTAGGCCCGTCGGTCCGCTTCCGGAGATCAGGGAACTGCCTTTGCGCGCTCCCGAAGATGCGACCACGACGGTTTGCGTTCGCGGTTGCCATTGATTGGCGCTGGCGGCAAGGGAGGGATTTGTTTGAGATACTTGAAGCGAGCCGGTTCGTGAGGTGTGAATGGTTTTCTCGAACAGAACGCGTTGCGGCATTTTGACGTCTGGAGGCGTGATGCGCGCGACTTCCGTATTGATCTGGATGGCCTGTTGCGGCGTCGTGGGGTCGACGGGAAGAGGTTTCATGACCTTTGGAGCGCTGGGGTCGGTTAGGGGAACCGCTTCGCTGATCTCAAGTTTCGCCTGTCGGGGTAGAGCGGTGGGAGGCTGGGGTTTTGCAGGAGCAGGCGGCGCCTCGGGTTTTTTGGCGGGAGGAACTGGGGGCGGCTCGATCATTTCAAGCTTGTAAGGTTTTGGCGGTGGCAGGGGGGTGGGGGGCTGGTTCAAAACAATCGAACCGGCGATGACGAATAGAAGCAGGTGGGCGCCGACGGCGCCAAACGCCGCGTACAGGGTGGATTCGGGATGCATTGTATCGTTCATGAGGAAGGCTGTGAGTCCTGTGGCGCTTGTTCTGCGGCGAGGATGAAATCCGCCGCGCCCGCCTCCTGCGCCGCTTCGACGACCTGGCTGAAAATTGAGAAATTAACGGACTTGTCGGCCTGGATTTCGATCAGCTTGTTGTCCTGCGCTTGAATTTTGTCCTTGAGCAGAGGCCCCAGACTTTCAATGGCTACGATGGTTCGGTCCAGTTCGATTTGATCGCCGGGAATGATGCCGATCACAATGGGCGTCTTGTTTTTCAGCGTCGCCGATTCCGCTTTGGGCAACTCGATTTTATTCTTCTGGCTCATGGCCGTCGTGGTGAGCATGAAGAAGATCAGCAGTAAAAACACGATATTGATCAATGGCACCAAATCCAGACGGGCTGGTGTTTTGACGTTTTTTGTTACCCGGAACATGACTTTATCCTTCCTGTTTCACAATGGAAAAACCCTCGGCTCCCGCCAGACGGGAGAGGTCGAGAACTTTGGCGAAGCCCTCGTAGGGCGTGTTTTTGTGCGCCTCAATCAGAACCCTTTTGTCGTCGCGTTTTTTTAACTGAGCGGACAAGGTATCTTTCAACTCGTTCAAGGCAACGCGTTGATCGTCGATGCGGAGTTCCATGGAGTCGTTCATGCTTATGGTGATGGGAGCCAGCTTGGGCGCCTCCATCGACTCCCCTTGAGGGAGGCTGATCTCAATCCCCTGGCTTTGAATCGCAAAGGTCAGCATGAAAAAAATCAATAGCAGAAAAACCACGTCAATGAGCGGCGCCATATCCAGCTTGGACAATTTCCTCTTGGGTTTCACCTGTGAAAGCATGGGATCTTACCTGGAGGCGTGCGCCAGTTGGGGAGTTTCCGGTCGGTGAGACGGCTTGCCATTGGCGGGACGAAAGGGAGCCTCCTCCAAAGCGTGAATGAGCTTTTGACCAAACTGACTGAGCGAGGCCGACGCCGCTTCGATTTTCTGATCGAAATAATGCGACATGATGGACGCCGGTATTGCCACTGCCAGCCCCGCCGCAGTCGTTAGCAGGGCGACCCAGATGCCGCCCGCAAGAAGGCTCGGTTCGACTTGCCCTGAATATTCAGCGACCTTGTTGAAGGCCTGAACCATCCCGATCACGGTTCCCAGCAAACCCATCAAGGGAGAAACCGTCGCGATGACTTCAAGGGCGCGGGTGTATTTCCCCATTTTTTTGAGTTCGCTTTGGGCGGAAAGATCCAGCAGTTCTTCGAGTTTTTTTTCGGAGACGTGGCGGTTCTGAATGCCGGTTTCCAGCAGGCGACCGACCGGGCCTGGATGTTCTTTGCAGACCTCAAGGCTTTGGTCGCATTGCCCTCTGGAGATCAGGGAGTGAACCGCATTGAAAAGTTGTTCGGGGTTTTCCCGGCGTTTATGAAAATAATAGAGTCGCTCGAATATGATGGTCATCGCGCCCAGAGAAAATAAAAAGATGGGGAGCATGACAGGCCCACCCTTGAGTATCAGGTCCACGGCTGATTGAATGGCGTCAAACATGAGTTTTTCCGATCAGTAAGGTTGATAAAATCCTTTGAAAAAACAAATCCCGGCACAACCTGCGAAAATTCCAGATTTCTGGAACAACGGGAAGCAGGCAAGAGCTACGGCGCAAGACCGTAAATTAAAGCCTGAGTTCAATAGAAAAACTCTTCCCGACACATGGCTATGCAATGGGGCTTTCCTATATAAGACGTATGAGAGCGAAAAACCCTTACCCATTTTGAAAAAAAGAATCATTTAAATTTAATTTTTTCGCCAGGCGCTTTGTCGAAAGGGCCAGATCGGAGGCTGTATGGGGTTTTTGGGCAAAAATCTTCTAGTGATCGATCTTATTCATAATAATGACAATCATTATCATAATATGAATTGGCGTTTGTTTCCAAGCGAAATTTTTCAAGTCGGGATAATTGTGGTTATAGAATCGACCGACCGGTGGAGCCGGAGTCAGGATATGGAAGGGGTTTTCATTAAATAGCCAAATTCGCGCCATCCATTGTAGGGCTGTATATTATCAAGACTCCAGATCGGCATCGGTTGTACAATTTTCATGAAATTCAGGCTTCCGGCAATGTTCTAAGCAAAAGTTAGAGGTCTTTGGTCCAAGTGGCGGGATTGATTTGCGGTAAGGGATTTTTGCGCAGGGTATTGTGGGTGAATCCGTGAGACGTTTTAGATTGAAATCGCCTTGTTCGCAAGGAGAATGGTTTATTTGGAGCGAGTAAACCTTCGGGTTTGTCTATTCTTTTATTTTTTTTATGTTTCATATGATGCTTTCAATTATTTTTGTACCTTGCTTTCAATCTTTTAAGCATTTTATTATGATGAGCCTGTTCAAATAATAACCGCACTTATAAAGATATTTACTTATGATCCCCTTGTCCTTGAAGGTTGACTGAGAGGTTGCTCAGAATTTTCTTAATCAGGTTCCTTTTTGGCGTCACCGAATTTCATTAGATGGTAAGGATTTCTCAACTCCGGGATGGCGTGGCATGGAATACGTTGAAGAATTGCCTCTTGATGGAGACTTGACAGGATTGACCGTTTTGGATGTGGGTGCATGGGATGGATTGTTATCTTTTGAGTGCGAGCGTCGAGGGGCATTCAAGGTACTTGCAACTGATATTTGGGCGATCCAGGATTTTGATCATGATTGGTGGGGACAGATTCGCTCATCGGACATGGGGTTTCTCACCGTTAAAAAACTTCTTGGCTCTAACGTACATTCTAAAACCTTAAGCGTGTACGATATTTCACAGGAAAGCGTGCGGAATGTTTGATGTCGTCCTATGTATCGCAGTCTTATATCATTTGCCTGATCCCTATACCGCTTTGGTCAATTTAGCGTCAGTTACTCAAGGCTATGCGATTATTGAAACCGTATGTGATCCAGATATTACGCCAGATGTTCCGACCATGCGTTTCGACGCCTCACACCCGGGTTTATGGTGGCGTCCTAATCCGGCTTGCTTGAAAGCCATGTTGCTTAAGGCAGGTTTTTCTAGAGTTGAGCTTAAGGTTAGCAATCATGAAATAATTCAGGCGACGACACTTGTTTATGGAGACACAAGCGAGGCTTGTCCACTTCTCTTGAGTCCATCAGAAGACGCCCCGGAAATAATTAAAATTAAAGAGCGCAAGGAAGTAATGATTCTCGGCAATGAAAAGGGTAGCTCAGGGGGTGGGCAATATTATCGGGTGGAAATCGTTGGTGATGAAAATATGCGTTTTCAGGGCTGGTTGCGGACAGAGTATGTCGTTCGACGTCCCCCTTTCTCCCTCGAAGGAATTGTTCCGCGCACGCGATATATAGCAAAAGCCTACAAATAGTCGCTTCTTTATAGACGGGTTGCGCTAGAAGTCAAACAAGCAATCTTTTCATTGCGCGATTATCCATCTGGATGAAATGCTAAAAAAACAAAAAAACCGCTGAATCCAAAAGGGGTTTCCCTTATGAATCCAACGGTTGATTACTGGTCGGGGCGAGAGGATTTGAACCTCCGACCCCCTGCTCCCAAAGCAGGTACGCTAGCCAGGCTGCGCCACGCCCCGATATCTTTTTATGTTGCTCAGTGGTTCCTGTGCATCGTACTGACTTTTTGCCGTTGCTCGTCAGTCAGGATTTTCAGGATCGAGATTTTTGCTTCCGCCATCGCATGGATTTTTTTGCTTTTCGATTGGCTGATGAGGTCTGCCAGTTCGCGAATGCGGGTCTCGTTGGTGTCACCGCTATGCACCAGCTTGTCCAGTTCCATATGAGCGATGTCGTGCTCGGTGCTGGCGCGCATGGTGATTTTCTTGTATTCGAATTCGGCGTTTTTGATCTGGTCGATCTGATCGTCGGTCAGGCCCAATAGCTCTTTGGAAGCGAGAACATGCGCGAAGGGCGAGCTGAACTTGCCGCCATGCGAGTGTTTGCTTCCGTAAGATTTGCCGTGGCTGTAGGATTTACCGTGCGATCCTTTGTAGGCTTTGCTCCCGCTACCTTCTCCCTTATGAGAGTAGCTCTTGTGTCCGCTTCCTTTGTGAGAATAGCTTTTGCCATGCGAGCCACTGCCTTCTTTTTTGTAGTCGTGCTTGTATTCGTGACCGTCTTTACCTTTGTTGGCATGGGCCAGGTAATGCTTTTCATTAGTTCCGAAAGGCGTGCCAATTCCCGGGGGATTGCTTTTATTCTCCGGGCTGAGAGATGGATGGACATAAGCGCCGCGGCTGTCGGAACCCATCGGGCTGACCGAAATTTCGGTGGCTCCAACGATGTTCAGGTTTTGCAAGGCTTCGGCGGGCAGGGGGCTGAGCATGATTCCCTGATGCGGAAACTTGATAGACGCGAGTTGTCTGGAAATCGGGAAATTGATTTTCTGCAATTCGGCGACGGTGAGAGACTGCATCACCAGTCCTTTGCTGTTTTCAATTTGATACGCGGATTTCAAGGATCGTCTTTGTATTTCCCTGGGCGATTCGCTGAGATCGAGTCGCTCGATCAACTCTGAGGGCAACAGGCTGCGAGTGGTCTCCGCATGGGTTGCGCCTAACTGCGGTTGCGTGATGCTTTGCAGGGTGAACGGCGAAGACGAGCCGGAAAGGTGGCTGTCGAATATTTGCCGATCGACAGCATTTTGCATGGATTCGAAATCGGCCAGAGCGGTTTCCGTGATCGCCTGGGCGCCAGAAATGTGAACTGGAAATTCGTTCGCCTGCGCGCTCGGCGCAAGGAACAAGAAAGACGTGAACAGAACGGATAAGGCCTTCTTAGATTGCATTGACATTCGGCAAGCTCCTTAATGTTCTTCGTAAATGGTCGGAAGTGCGATGCATTCCAGGCGCGTGATTCCCAGATGTTTGAATATTTGTTGGAACCGGCGTCGGGTCAGAAAACATCGAGTCGTTACGAGGAAATAATATGCGCCCGGCAGGATTCGAACCTGCGACCTACGGATTCGAAGTCCGGAACTCTATCCAGCTGAGCTACAGGCGCGTGATTATTATGGGGTGAGCGACGGGACTTGAACCCGCGACAACTGGAGCCACAATCCAGTACTCTACCAACTGAGCTACGCCCACCATATTTTGATTTTAAATGAGTTGCAATTCAGGATACAGAAGCCTATGGCGACGTATGTGAATATAGGTAATAACTTTCTTGATTGTAAAGCATTGGAGGGGCTTTGTAAAAGAAATTTTGAGGGTGTTTCTTCTTTATTTTTACCTTTTTCCAGCCAATAAAAGGCGGATTTCGGAATAGCGGGGCGCTGTTATTTAATGACGCGCAGGTGGCTCCGGTCTCTTTTGGGTTTTTCGGGCTTTGCCGGGGATTTTTTTCTACCGGGGGCGCCTGTTTTCTGCGAAGAGGGCATTGCTGTTGCGGAGTATTGCGTGGGGTCGATGTCTTTGGGGAAATCTTCCTCCCAGACCTGGCCTTGCTTCAGCCCCGGTTCATAAATAGCCCAAACGGCTTCAAAAGGGATGATACATTTATGCGGTCGCCCGCCAAAAGCGAGAGTGGCGTAAATTCCTTCGGGGGTCACCTCGAAGGGGCGGCGGAAATTCAGATTGAAGATCAGGCTGAGCGAGGGATTGTTTTTATGATCTTTAGGAATATCGACGCAGTCTTTCCGGGCGTCGAGGCACACCATCACATCGCCTTCGCCGAGAAGGTAATTCAGGAAATCATATTTGTTTTTCTTTTGTTCTGTCATGTGGTTAAAATAGCACAAAATACGTTTTATCCAAACGGCAGAATGGCTTTGGGCTGGCGACGTCAAACGCCCATTCCCGTTTGAAATTTGTTCATTCCTTTTTTGATGCGAGGTCAGTTATGGTTCAGTTAGCGGTAAGAGGTTTGCTTGTTGGGTTGGTGATGGCGGCGTCGGTTGCCTGGGCGGATGAGTCGAAGGCGCCTCATGTTTCAAACCCTCTTACAAATATTTATACGATAGCGCATGGCGGGGTGGATTCGAACAGCACTTTCATCATCACCAGCGAAGGCGTGATTGTGGTCGACACCGGCACGACGCCGAAAGAGGCGCAGGCGGTGATGGACGAAATTAGCAAGCGCACCGATTTACCGGTCGTGTATACGATCAACACGCATCATCATGGCGACCATGTGTTTGGCAATCAGGTGTTTCGCGACGGTCGAACCATCATCGCTCATAAAAACGTCCATAGATTTCTCGCAGGCGTGCGCGGCAAGGAGCATCTGGATCTATTCAAAACCTTCGGCATTGCGGGCATGGACGAGGTCAAGGTCACGCCTCCCAATCTGGTTTACGAAGGCATGCTGGAAATTTTTCTGGGCGGTTATCATTTGAGGCTGGACCATCAGGGCCGCGGGCATACGGATGGGGACACCTTCATCTTTATGCCGCACATGCAGGCGGTGATCACCGGCGACCTGGTGTTCAATCAAAAGATTCCGTATATGGGCGACGCTTATGTGGAGGATTGGATCAATTCTCTGGATTATCTTGAGAATTTACACGCGGAAACTTATATCCCCGGCCACGGCGAAGTGGGCGGTAAACCCATCGTCATCGCCATGAAGCATTACCTGATCAATCTGAGGACCTGGGTGAAGGATGAAATACAGAAAGGCCATAGCTTGAAAGAGGCCCAGGAAAACGTAGGTCCAAAGATCAAAGAAAGGTACGCTCACTGGAAACAACATGACTGGATCGACGCCAATATTGAGCGGGCGTATACGGAGTACAGCCTAGCGGGTATGGCTGGAACAGAAAACTAGGGGATCCATAAAAAAAGGCGGCGTCGCTATCCAGCGACGTCGCCTTTTTCATTTTTGATTCATCCCCTATGGGCTAGTCTTTGACCAATCCCTTTTTTTTCCAGTATTCTCTGAGGGAGTGTTTTTCATCCAGCAGAGTGTCCAAATAGGTGTGGTTCGAAGGAATCATCGGCATAACATGCCCGCGGCTCTTGTCGTTGTACGGGTACTTGACGTCCAGAACATAGGGCCCCTTGTGCTTGAGCATTCGCTTCAGAGCCGGTTTGATTTCTTCCGGCTTGCTGATGCTTTCGGCTTTGATGCCAAAGGCGTGCGCGATTTCGGCAAAATTGGCGTCGCCCAGAAAAGTGTGGCCGCGCAGGGATTTATAGAAGCGATCTTCCCATTGCGCCACCATGCCGAGATGGGCGTTGTTGAGGACGACGTTTTTGACCGGGATGTTTTCAATTTTGCAGGTCTGCAACTCCTGAATATTCATCAGAAAACTGCCGTCGCCGTCGATGTTGATGACTTGACGATCGGGCAGGGCCACCTGGGCTCCCATCGCCGCTGGCAGACCAAAACCCATCGCTCCCAAACCGGAAGAACACAGCCATTGGCGCGGCTCGTAGAAATCCCAGAATTGGGCGGACCACATTTGATGTTGTCCCACGCCGACCGATAAAACGGCGTCCGGGTCCGCCAGCTTGCGCAGTTCGGTGATGACATGCTGGGGAACGATATCGTCCTTGTGAATCGTGTAGTCGAAGGGAAATTCTTTTTTCCAGGCGTTGACTTGTTTGATCCAGGGCTTGATATCGTCTTTCAAGCTCACCTGGTCATTCATCATTTTCAGCGCCTGTTTGACGTCGCCTTGAATCGGAATATCCACCACAATATTTTTATTGATCTCCGCCGGGTCCAGATCGACGTGGATGAAGCGGGCGTCCTTACAAAACTCAGAGAGTTTCCCCGTCACACGATCATCGAAGCGAATGCCCAGCGCGATGACCAGGTCGGCGTGGTTGATGGCGATGTTAGCGTAAACGGCGCCGTGCATGCCGAGCATGCGCAACGACAATGGGTCTTCGGAGGGGTAGGCCCCGAGGCCCATGACAGTAGTCGTGATGGGAATTCCGGTTTTCTTGACAAATTCGCGTAATTCTTTGGAGGCTTCTCCTGAAATGATCCCGCCGCCTGCGTAAATCAAGGGGCGTTTCGCCTCCCGGATTGCGTGCACGGCTTTTTTGATCTGAAACGGCGACGGCGTCAAATTGGGTTTGTAACCGGGGCAGTTGAATTCGACTTCAAAATTTGGAACCGTTTCCTGTTGCTGAACATTCTTGGGAATGTCGATCAGGACCGGACCGGGGCGACCGGTGGTCGCAATCGTCACCGCTTCATGAATCACGCGGGGAATTTCGTTGATGTCCTGAATCAGGTAGCTGTGTTTCACCAGTGGAAAAGTGGAACCCATGATGTCGGTTTCCTGAAACGCATCGCTACCAAGAACGGGCGAGGGAACCTGTCCGGTGATCGCAATCAGCGGAATGGAGTCCATTTTCGCATCCATGATCCCTGTCAGGAGATTGAGCGCTCCGGGACCGGAAGTCGCCATGCACACTCCCACTTTTCCTGTGGATCGCGCGTAGCCGCCAGCGGCGAAAGAACCGCCTTGTTCGTGGCGAGGCAGAACCATACGAATCTTCTTGCTCAGAGTCAGTCCTTGATGGATTTCCATAGAGGTGCCGCCGGGATAGCCAAAGACCACTTCCACGCCTTCATTTTCAAGGGATTTGACGATGATGTCGCGACCTTTCATGATGGGTTGCTTGGCGCTGGTTTTGGTTTTTTTAGCGGGTGACTTTCTGGCTTTGATGGTTTTTTGGGAGCTCATGGCTATTGAAAATGTAAAAGATTGATCAATGGATTTTTAACGGTTTTTGGTTCACTGAAGCTGTTGAATGTGAAGTTGTTAAGATTACCTTAACTTGTCCTTCGTTTCAAATTAAATGATGATTTGAAGCCCTCTGGAACCTTTGTTGAGCTATTTTAGCTCGGGTCAGGCCGTTTTCAGCGCTTCCAGCAGAATACCTTCGCGCAGGCCGTTTTCACTGACAGTCAACAGAGGGGTTGAAAAGGTTTTGAGTACGTTCAGCGTGATGGCCACTCCGGCGATGATCAGGTCTTCCCGGCCTTTTTCCAGCGCAGGCAGTAGAATCCTCTGTTCCAGCGTTTGCGATTTTAATCTGTTTTGTATGGCCTCGATCCGCTCCAGCGGAATTTCATAACCGTGTATTTTCGCCGGGTCGTAGGGAACGATATTGCCGTCGATTGCGGCGAGGGTCGTTACGGTGCCCGCCGTTCCGATCGTCAGTTGAGGATCGAAGGCGTTGAGTTGGCGTTTCACCTCGCCGAGTTCATGGCTCAAAAATTCATCCAGCGCGGCGTATTCCGTCTCGACGACCGGGTGCTTTGTGATGAAGCGTTCGGTCAGGCGCACTACGCCCAGGCGGGTGCCGACGCTTTGAACGGCTTCGCCGTTTTCGCAGAGAATGAATTCCGTACTGCCGCCGCCGATGTCGAACACCAGCGCCGTTTTACCGGTGTTCGGCAGGGTCTGGAAAACGCCGGTGAGCGTCAATCGCGCCTCTTCCTCCCAGGGGATGATTTTAATTTCCACTCCCGCCTCTTCTTTGGCTCGGCGCAAAAACTCAGCGCGGTTGTTCGCTTCGCGTACGGCGCTGGTGGCTACGGCAAGGATGGGCATGTCGCCATAGGACTGGCAACAGGCGCGAAATTCCGCGAGCGCCTTCAGGGTGGCGTCGATGCGATGCGGCAATAAGCGTTTCTCGGTATCCATGCCCTCGCCCAGCCGGGTGATTGCGCGCAGAGAATCGAGCTGGCGAAAATTGGCGGCTCCGGTTTCTTCGCCGATGAGCAGGCGAATCGTATTGGAGCCAATGTCAATGGAAGCGGCGCGTTTCATAGTCAAAAGGGAAGGGTGCGTTCGCTGTCGAGGGTGAGCATGAGATAAAATCCCAGCGTCATGAATAACAAATTAGGGCCCCAGGCGGCGAGCAAAGGGCCGAAGGCTCCGTTGTGCCCCAATGAAATGCCCAGCGCATACAGGAACGAAAAGGCGAAGCCCATCGCCAGGTTCACGCCGATATTGAACAGCGTTCCCCCATGCCGACTGGACTTGAGGGACAGCGGAATCGAAAGCAGGGCGAGGACGATGCTGATGAAGGGATAGGAAATTTTAAAATGCCAGTCGACCCATTTGTCGGTAACGTCTTTTCCTTCGATCGCCTTGGTGTTGATGTCCTGATACATTTCAGACAAACTCAACTCATCGGGCTGAATGCTTGCCTTTTCAAAATCCGAGGGGACTTCTCGAAAGGGGAAAAAACGCTCGTCAAAATATTCGGTGGTGTTCAGCCCGTTCTCGTTGAAAGTGCGCACGGAACCGGAAAGGAAATCCCATTTGTTATCCCTCCACACGGCGTTGTCGGCGTCGATTCTTTTGGTGACGGAGTAATGATCGTCGACGATAAAAATCCGCACGTCGGACATCTTCTTTTCATTCGGATCGTAGTGGTTGACGTTCCAGATTGAGCCGTATTTGGTTTTTATCCAGATATCTTCGGTCGTGATCTGACCGAAGTATCTATTCTTCCGCACTTCAACATAATAGATGTAATTCATCTTCTTGCTGGCGGCGGGGCGCACGTATTCGTTGCCGGCGAGGATGAGCAGGGCGATGACGGCGGCGGCTCCGACGATGGGAAGCGTGATGCCGGTGATGCCGATGCCGCAGGCGCGCATGGCGGTGATTTCGTTGTCGCGCGCCAGGGTCGCCAGGGTGATGACGGTCGCCAGCATGACCGCTTGCGGGGCCATGTAAAAAGTGATGTGCGGGATGCGATAAAAATAATAGGAGACCAGGTGAATGAGCGGCGCGTCGCGCGAGAAAAATTCATCGACGCGCTCAAACAGATCGATCACCAGAAAGACGCCGATCAGACCGATGGCGGTGACGAGATAGACCCGGATGAATTTGAATAATACGTAGCGTTTGAGTAGCGTCATGATAAGCGTCGCGTCGATCAGTCCCGAAGCAGGGGAATGCGGGTTTCCAGATGTCGCCTCAAGGTGTCGAGCGCCGGGCGTCGATTGAAAACCTCGCGAACATAATTCAACGTGGGTTCGATGTATTGCAGATAACGCTCGGTTCCTGCGACCTGGCGCAGGTAGGCGAAACTGCCGACGGCTTTCAGGTTGCGTTGCACAGACATCCAGTCAAAAATTTCATGAAAGAGCGTTCGGTCGACGGGCGCGCCTTCTGCGACTTCCTTTTTCACGATGAATTGTTCGATCATATCCATACGGAAGGATTCGTCGAGCACGACGTAGGAATCCTTGAGCAGTGAAACCAAATCGTACTGGCAAGGCCCCATGCGCGCGTCCTGAAAATCAATCATCACCAGTTCGTCGTTAAAAATCATCAGATTCCGGGCATGATAATCGCGATGCGTGAAGCGGGTCGGTTGTTCGTCGAGTCTTTGGCAAAGCGGCCGGAAGGCTTCCAGAAGGCGGTTCTTTTCTTCGGCTTCGAGCGGCGTTTGCAAATAGCCTTCGATATAATGCCGTATCATGAACTCAAATTCCCACATTAATTTTTCAAGGTCAAATCTTCTGTCGAATGCGGGGCAAGAGGCTTCGCCCTGAGCCGCCCGGACTTGCATTTGAACCAATGCGTCAATGGCTTGCAGGTAGAAGCGGCGTTTTTCGTCAGGCCGTTTGCGCAAGCCTTCTTCCAGCGTTTCGTCGCCGCAATCTTCCAGTATTAAAATGCCTGCGGTGGCGTCCACGGCCTTCAGTTGGGGAACTCGGATGGACAGGTTTTGCAAAAACGACAAGACTTGGATAAAATCATTCGAACCGTTCGGAATGGATTCGGGCAGTTGCATGACAATTTGAGAGCGCCAGACGGTTTCGCCTTCCCATTGGAAGCGGATTCGGTAATAATTCCGGGTAGACGCGTCGCCGGTCAAGGCATCGACGCCGAGATTGGTCACCGGTCGTCCCAGCAATTCGGCAAGCGAGCGCTCCAGATAGGGAAGGCAGTCTGTCAAAGGGTGGTTCGGCGGCGTCAGCATGTGTGGTTTCGAGTTCAAAAATAGAAAAAACCTAGCGTGTCAGTTTGCATCTAAACTGAAATTTTAATTTTTAACATTCAACGTTTAAGAGGAGAAACATGCCAAAACCAAGTTATCATATTTTCATATGCACCAACGAACGACCTCCGGGACATCCCAAAGGCTCTTGCGGTCAGAGCGGTAGCCGGGAGATCATGAACAAAATCGATATGGGTATCGAGCAACGCGGCTTGTTTGGGAAAGTATTTCTCACCGCTTCTTCATGTATGGGGCCCTGTTCGATGGGACCGGTGCTGGTGGTATATCCCGACGGCGTTTGGTACAGCAAAGTGACTCCCGATGATGTTGACGAAATTCTCGATCAGCACATTGGCAAGGGCGAAAAAGTCGAACGACTGGAAATTCCCGAAGCCATGTGGGGCTAGTTTTCTCCGTTTTTATGAAAGTCCCTCAATCGCCTCTTCCGGCGGTTGGGGGATTTCTTTTTTGCCTTCCGTTTTTTCAATGATCCTCGCCCATAATTCTTTTCGGCCCAGACTGGTTTTGCTGGAATAGGGGATGGCTCTCTCCTCGTTCCCCAGTTGTTGCTCAATGGGACGAATCAATTTCGTTCTTTTGGTCTGCGATATCTTGTCGGCTTTCGTGATGGCGAGAATATAATCGATCCCGTTGGCGTCGAGCCAGTGTTTGAGATTGAAATCCAACTCCCCCGGTTTCCTCCGAATATCGACGATGAAAACGATGGCGCGAAGCGTTTCGCGCTTGAGGAGATATTCCTCGATCATTTTGCCCCAGGTTTTTTTCACGGCTTCCGGGACTTTCGCAAATCCGTAGCCGGGAAGGTCGGCGAAGAACAGGCTGTCGTTGATGCGGAAAAAATTGATCGTCTGGGTTTTCCCCGGAGTCGCGCTGGTTTTGACCAGTTTCTTGCGGTTCAACAGGGAATTGATGAGCGATGATTTGCCGACGTTCGAGCGACCGACGAAAGCGATTTCCGGGAAATATTCTTTGGGATATTGATTGGGCTTGACCGCGGTGGTCTCAAACTCAGCGGACAGAATTTTCATTAGGGAGCCAGTAGATGGGTTTCAAACGTATCGAATGCGACGCGTTCGCCCGCGCTGAAATTGCGGGACGGCGTCTGACTTTTGGGGGATTATAGCAGACTTTGGCTCAGGCCGCTTCGCATTGACACAATTCGCGGATGTAACGAACGAGCGAGGAAATGGCGTCGTCATTCAGGGTGTGGCCCCATGCGGGCATGCAGGGCGCCCTGCCAACGGCAAGGCCGCCGAGCTTGATGGCTTCGAACAACTGCCGATCGGTGCGGGTTTCCAGATACTCCGGCTTGGTGTGGTTGCGCGGCGGAACCGCGAGGTGAAGCGCGTTGACGCCGTCGCCGTGGCCGGTCAGGCCGTGACATTGCGAGCAATACCAGCGGTAGGCGTCTTTGGTCTCCTGTGAAACCGGAACGACGCGCGCCGCTTGCGGGGCTGGCTGGGGTTTCGGCGCCTGGGCCATCGGTTTGGGAGTCGATGGGTCTTCATTCTTTTGGGAATCCTCGCCACAGCCAAACAGCGCGAGCGCAAGGGTCAGAGCGACAAACTTTGCTATTAGCTTGAGTGAGTGTTTCATTTGAGATTCTCCTTTTTCAAGGTCATGAGATACCGCGTCAGGGCTTCGGCGGTTTCCACATCCAGATCAAATTTTGGCATGCGTCCTTTGGCGCGAAAGGTCTCTGGGTTTTGCAACCAGCGAAAGACCCAGTCCGCTTGCAGTCGGTTTCCCGTATCCACCATTGTAGGGCCGGAAATGCCGCCGCGCGGTTTGCCTGCAAGGTTGACCCCTTCGTGGCAGGAGATGCACCCGTAGTCCCTTTCAAATAAAATTTTGAAGCGAACCATCTGGACGCGCGACAGCGGCTCCCATTCCGTCACGGGGATCGGGTCGAGCGGGATTTTCAGCGACATCAGAAACTCTGCGGCGCTTGTCGCTTCGGTTTCCGTCAGAGTCGGGTGCGGCTGAATCTCGGCCCGCATGAAATCATCGGCCCCGCTGTAACCCGCCTTGCGGATCGTTTCCGGCTGGATCAGGAAAGAGCGAATCCATTTTTTCTGGAACTTGTCGCCTGCATAAAACAGGTCGGGCGCGCTTTGTGCGGGCGCATCGTCGGCGGAGAGACGGTGACAATGCGCGCAGTTCTTCTCTTTGAAGAGAGCGGGGATCTCCGCCGCTTCGATTGGGAGAGAAACGCTCATAAAAAAAAGTCCGGCAATCAGGGCGACTCGATTCATCGTCATGGCTCAAGGAAGAACAGGTTGGTCGTTTTCCCAGAAAGGCTGGGAGAGATTATTGTTCGTTTGCGGTCGCTCCCCGTCATCCTCAAGAGGCGTGGGCAGAGTCGGGAGGGGTTCGTCCCGCTCTTCATCTTCGAGTTCCGGAGCCGCCAGCAGTTCTTCGTCGAGATCGACCGGCTCGAATTTATCTGTCAGGGCCTTGCGTCGCGCATCGTAAGGGAAATCATTGCGCCTCAGCAGACGAGGAAATTGCATTTCCTTTAAATTTAAAAATCGATAGGCCCGATAAGCGTCGCTGGTTTTCAGAAGCGCTTCCTGTTCCTGTTTGTTCAGGAATCGCGAACCGTCTGCGGGGTAAACGGTTTGCAGTGGGCTTCCATTGGGAAGCGTCATTTGTTTCAGCGGAATGCTTGTCGACGTTTCTCCGCTCCGGGTTTGCGCCAGGTCTTTGGAGTCGACGGTTTCCATGAAGGGGCTTCCCAATCCCACAGCCATTTGGTTCTGGTGACAGCTTTCGCAGCGCCGCGCGATTTTCCGCGTGGTGTGCGGCGCGTAAGCTTTGACCAGCATGCCGGGCGTTCCCCGGTGCGTGGTCGCCGGAACCGCCGCGCTTTGAGGTCGCAACGGGTCGGGAAAGAAATATTGAAACTGCGGTTTCATTAGCGAATATCTGCCGCGTTGATTCTTGCCCAGAATGAGCGTGTCCCAGGACAGGTCAACGAAAGACTGGCTCCAGGAAGCGGCGTCATTGGGCGTCGTAGCGGTTGCGGGTTTTTTCACCAGCATGCCCCATTCGCTGGCGGACCAGCGGGCATGGCAGGTGTGGCATTCCATTGTATTCATGTGTTTCGCGATGCGGTGGGCGACCGGCTCGCGTTCGCCGGGCAACTGCGGGATGCGGTGTTTCTTGCCAGTCACCTTCGAAACCAATATCCAATCATTTTTTATTTTTTGAATATGCGGCAGGGCGATGCCCGACGCGGTGACGAGAATCGAATCGCCTTCCTTGACGGATCGGGCCAGCGCCGGAATTTTAGCCGTCGACTGTAAAATTTCCTTGGAGCGCGCGTCCGACGAGGTCAGTAGAAACGATTCGGGGCGTTTGCCCAGTCCGCCGTGGCAGTCCTGGCACTGGACTCCGGCGCGTTTCTCCTGTCCCGGTTCGGGTTTGAGTTCTTTTCCTGCATGACAGTCGATGCAATGCATGCCCTTCTCGCGGTGGATGTCCGGGAGGAGGAATTGATGTTCGACGCCATGAAGCGCGGGTTGTTCCCTGTCGGCGGGATCGGCTTCCTGTCCTGCAAGCGGTTTCAATGCGAACAAACCTTCGTACTCGGAACCGACGCCGTTGTTATGGTGGCAATGCTCGCATTGCACACTGGGGATGACGCTGGTGAATTTATGCATGACCGGGTAGCCGCGCTTGTCCGGGTTGTCTTGCTGGTATTTTTTCAGAAATCGTTTCGAACGGTTCTGAATGTCTTCTCTTTGCGTGTATTGAATCGCCTTGTCGTGGCTGAGGGAGACGCCGTCGTTGGTGTAGATCATGTGACAGGCGGCGCATCCTGTGGCGCGATAGTCCCCGGCGCGTTTGGGAGCTTCCGATCCTATATGACATTGCCGACACTGGTTTTTGAGGAATTGTTCCGCCGCCGGGTTTTCTCCCGTCTGATAATGCGGCGCTTTGGCAAGGGGAGCTTGCGGGGTTGTTTCGCCCGCTTTCGCCGGGTCGGCCGGAAGGGTTGTTTTGACCGCCGGCGTCGGCGGCGTTCCCCAGGCGAAATGCACCGAGTCGTTAATGCCGGCCAAGGTGTTTTTCGTCGATGCGTTCATCTGCTCGATTTGCTTTGCGTGACATTTGCCGCAGAATTTTTCAACATGCTCCGGCGCGGATGGATTTTTCACCAGATTTTTATGCGCGTCGGGCAGCGATTTTTTTCTCGATTGTCCGTTGTGGCACTGGGTGCAACGAAAGCGGTGATTATGATCTATTTCCTCGATGCCTTGATGGCAGTGTAGACAACGCGAGCTTTGGTCGTTGTAGGCGACGTCTTTAAAAACCTTGTCGATAGGAAAGCCGGATTGACGGTAAAAATTCTCAATGAACTTGTCGGTTTGTCCGTAGGAATCGAATCGAACGCCGCCGAGGGTGACGCCGGGTTTCATGACGCTCTTGTAGGCCCCGCCGGGGCCGCGAAGAAACGGAAACGGATCGGGCAGATCGTCGGCGGACAGATAAGGCAGGTCGAGCAGATCGGACAGCGGTTGCGCCATGCGTTTTTCAAGCGGTTCTGTTGGCGTGATGATTTCCTTTTCGCTGAAAGTCGGGCCTTCCTGCGCCTGTGGATTCCATTGCGGGCTCTGAAGCGAGTTGTCGCGGTCTGGATCGACGCCGTCCGGCGCGCGGTATTCATTTTGCGACCAGTCCCAGACCGGTTTCTGGAAGGCTCCGCTCAGAGCCGGATCGATCCCTTCAAATCCTGCTCCCGCCAGCGCGAGTCCGAATAGTAATAAGGCGATGGATTTGAAAAAGCTCATGGTTGCGAGTCTGCGGAATTTAAAATTTTATTGCGCATTTGTTGATGTTTAATAGATTCTGCGAAGGCGTAGCTTTTGCTCATGTTTTGATAAATCGGATCGCCATAAGTGTCGTGGCAGGCGATGCAATTGCCCACCCGGAGCAGGGTCGTGATTTCCCGTTGATTGAAAGGCCGGGATTCCTGATGCGAGCCGGACAGGCGTTCGCCGCGCGCCGTCGCTTTGGCGTCGGGGCCATAGTTGGAGCGTTTTGCGATCCGGTCGGAGCGATCCAGAGGCGCGATCAGATCATTTCTGCCGGAGGGGTGCGAACCCAGTTCGATATCCCCTTCGCCCAGACCCAGAGTGCGCGATGAAAGATGGCAGTCCGCGCAGGCTCTCACCTGGCGGCGCGTGGAGTGCGGTTCCGTGCGGTAGACGCGATTCGCGCCGGAATAACCTTCCGCATTGGAAAAACGCCAGTCGAGGTAACGTCCGATGGTATTCCCCAAGCCGCTGATGACGGGAATGGGCGCTCCCTTTTCGTCGAGCAGGGTCAGGGCGCGTTCCGGTTGCGGCGACATGGGCGCGGCCTTGCCTCTCGGGCCGACGATCAGTTGCGGCGTTTCGAGCGACAGTTGCGATTCAACGGAACCCCAGAAAAATTTTGCGGCCTTATGATCGGCCGGTACGGGTCGGGACTGATCCATCGCGTTGTGACAGCCATCGCATCGCGGCGTCCATTGCGCATGACAGGCGGAACATTCCAGTTTGCCGATGTGACCGGGGATGGAATGCGCGGCTCTCGCGTTTCGCGTCTGCGGCGCGATCATGCGTCGCCCGCTTCGCTTTCCAAAAGTCACGATCTTGCCGTCGATGGATTTCACGTTGGTCATTTTGCGGTCGCGAGCGGTCAGCGCCATGGCGTCCCCCGGTTGATTGGGGCCGCCTTTGTAATGGCGGCTCAGACGCACGGCGCGGTCGTTGGGGTCGGTGATTGAAGCGACGGCTGGGGCCGCTTGCTCGGAGCCGTGACAGGTTTCGCAACGGACTTCCACCGCCTGATGTTGTTTTGAATAGATATTGCCATCGCCCATGATATCAAACTGCGTATGGCAGTCAATACACTCGAATCCCTTTTCGAAATGGATGTCTGCCTTGCCGCTCCCCATGCCTGCGGGCGCGCTCGCATTGACCTTGAAGCGTGCGGTTTTCGGCAGGCTGGCTTCCTGCAAGTTAGGCGCGTTGTCGTTGGTTTTGACCGCCGGTTCTTCGTAAGTATAAGCGCGATGGCATTGCACGCAGACGCGACTGTTGGGCACGGCTTCGATGACGTGGGCGCGGGGTTTTCCTGGTTGCGTTTTGGATTGCGTGGGATCGTCGCCGCGATAGAGGCCGTCGGACGCGTAGGGCACATGACAGGCGGCGCATCCCTGCGAGCGGAAATCCGTTGGGCCGGGGCCGACGCTGTCGAGGTGGCATTGAAAGCATTTATTGCGTAGCAGGTTGTCGCCGATATGTCGGGAGATGCCCGGCTCTCCTTGCAGACTTCCCTTATCCCAGGCGCGTTTGTAGTCGCGTTCGGAAAAATAGGGCAGGGTGTCCAGTTTGTTTTGCGCTCCCGATTCTAGCGGGACGTCGCCATCGTCGTCGGCAATCGCTTCGATTCCGTAAAGCGCGTGTTTTTCGGTTTGACCGCCCCATTGGAAGCGCAGGCCGGAGATCATCCCCGCCAGCGTTCCCATCATGGATTTTTGCATGCGTTTGATATGGTTGCGGTCGGGGTCGCTGTGCCCGGCGTGACAACCGGATTGCCCGCAACTGAGGGCCGCAACCTTCATGCTGGAGGGGTTGCCGCGTCCGAGACCGAGGTCGGGATCATAAATCAGGCTGGTGTGCGCGGTCGTTTCATCGACGGCGTTTCCGTCTCCTCCGTGGCAGACGGTACAGCCGAAGGAAGGCGGGTGAGACGCCCCGGCGCCCTGGACGCCGACATGACAGGTGACGCATCGTTCGCGTTCAAAGCCGCGAAACTGAGACACCCGCGTGTAGGGATAATCGGGGAGCGTGGCGCTGACTTCGATTTCCTTGATCTCAAGAGGTATCGAGCGCCAGCGTTCCTGTCCGGATATGTTCTCAGCCGCGTTGGCGCGTTCCTGATTGTAGAGCTGTTGCCAGTGAATCCATCCCCGGTCGAGCGCAGGCGCTTGCGATACGAAATAAAATATCAGTGCGAAAGCGGTCAAAAATGTGAGGCGGATTTTATTCACTGCGGAGCGTCCAGAGTGGAGAGCCGATCAATTATTTTTGTTTCGGTGATGTGTAAAGACAAGGTCATACATAGCTGATACGCACCCGTTCAACATAGTCGGAAAGGGAGCGGACGGCCTGTTCGACAGCCGCCGCATCGTTCCGGGATGCGGATGTTTCCAAAGTTTTACCGATGACGCTGATGGCCTCAAAACCGTAACTCCCGCCGGAGCCGCACATCTTGTGTCCGATGTCGCGAATCGTATCGAAGTCGTTCTGCCTGAGCGATGTTTCCAGCTGCGCAATGTCTTTCCTTCGGTTGTCCATGAAGGTGGGGACCAGGTCTTGCAGGACGCGATCCACTTCAACGCTGAATTCGGATTGGGGCGAAGGCATGGTTTCTATAAGGCTTGTGTTCAATGCGAATGTTTAGGGCATTATATAAGAAATACTGCGCTCTTGTAATGTTTTTCCCGGCAACGCCGCCGGAGCGAGCGTGTCCGTGGAAGCTGGGATCAAGTTTCCAGAACGATGAGTGAGTGCGCTTCGAGCCGAATTGGAAAGGCGACTTGTCTGGGATCCCGATCGGGCATGAAGGAGTTGGCGATTTCCCGCCATTGCGAAGGGAAATTTTCAACGTTTCGAGGCGTGGTGAAAAGCGCCGGGTGAATCCCAGCGTTCACCAACAGTGTTATTTTTGTATCTGAGGAACCTTTTACCAAAGGGGACGGATTGATTAGTACCCCCATTGATTTGATGGAAGGGTTGTTCCAGTCCGCTCCCGTCATACGCTCGCCGAAAGAAGAGAACCAGGCGGCTTCGGGTTCGCCGTCCGGGTTGATCTCATGCGGAGGCAGGTAAAAGCGGTTGACCGTGATCGCATTGATGGCTCGTCTTATTTTTGAAAGACGTCTCACCCAGTCGACCTGCCGTTGTTGTTCCGGCGTCCAGTCCCATCGGCGCCAGTTGATTTCATTGTCCTGACAATAGGCGTTGTTGTTTCCCTGTTGGCTGTGCCCCCATTCGTCTCCGCATTGGATCATGGGAATCCCTTTGGAGAGTAGAAGCGTGGCGAGCAGATTGCGTTGTTGCCGGGAGCGCAGATCGAGGATGTTTGCGTCGTCCGTCGGTCCTTCGACGCCGCAATTCCAACTGAAATTGTGATCGTTTCCATCGGCGTTGTTTTCGCCGTTGGCTTCGTTTCTTTTATGCGAATAAGCGGTCAGGTCGGCGAGGCTGAAGCCGTCGTGAGCGGCGACGAAATTGATTCCTGCGCGAGGTCCCGTGCGGGCGCGCTGAAAGAGAGGAGCGCTTCCTGAGATATGCGTTGCGAACTCTGCGATTTTATTTTTATCGCCGCGCCAGAATTGACGGACGTGATCCCGATAGCGGTCGTTCCATTGACTCCATCCTTTTGGGTAGCGTCCCAGTTGGTAGCCGTCGGGGCCAAGGTCCCAGGGTTCAGCTATCAGTTTGACCTGGGAAAGAATGGGATCGTTTTGGATTTCCTCCAGCAAACTGCCTTGGAACTCGACCTGGGCGTGGTTTCGCGCCAGCGTGGTGGCCAGGTCGAAACGAAATCCGTCCACATGCATTTCTTCGACCCAGTAGCGCAGATTGTCCAAAATGAACGTTCGCACTTGAGGGCTGTTCGCTTTGAGAGTGTTGCCGCAACCGGAATAATTTTCGTAGAGGTTTGGGGCTTGCGGATGGAGCAGGTAATAGGATCGATTGTCGACGCCGCGAAAGGAAAGGGTTGGGCCGACTTCATTGCCTTCTGCGGTGTGGTTGTAAACGACGTCGAGAATCACCTCGATGCCTGCGCGGTGCAGGGCGAGCGTCATGCTTTTAAATTCCTGAACCGGGTCGCCTCCCACGCTGGCATAGCTGGATTCTGGAACAAAAAAACCGAGGGTGTTGTAACCCCAGTAGTTGGTTAGCTGGTCTTGGATCAAGCGTTCTTCAGACAGGGACTGGAAGATGGGAAGCAATTCGACGGCGGTGACGCCCAGACTTTTCAGGTGATCGATGATCGGCGGCGATGCGAGGCCGAGGTAACGCCCGCGTTGTTCTTCGGGGATGTCCATGCGCAATTGGGTGATTCCTTTGACATGCGCTTCGTAGATCAGCGTGGATTCCCAGGGAATTCGCGGCGGCGCGTCATCCTGCCAGTCGAAGCCGTTTTCTTCGAAGACGCCGAGTGGAGCGCAGTGGGCGGAATCGGTTTCGTCCATCGCAAAAGGAGCCGGATTGTCGCGTTGTTCGCCGCGCAAGGTGTCCCGTTCACTGGGCAGACGAATGATTTTTCGCGCGTAGGGGTCCAGAAGGATTTTATTGGGATTGAAGCGATGGCCCTGGGGAGGATCGTAGGGGCCATGCACGCGGTAGGCGTAAATACATCCCGGTGCGATTGCAGGAAGATGGAGGGTCCAGAGACCCTCCATCGTTCGCTGTAGTTCGATGCGCCGGGCTTCCTGAGTCGCGTGAGGGGAATCAAAAAGACACAATTCCACCCGCGTTGCATTTTTGCTGAACAGAGTGAAACGAAGGCCGTTTCCCTCTTGTACAACGCCTTGTCTGAGCGGTGAGTGCGGCTGGCTCATTGGGGCGTTAGTTTAAATCAAAGCCCGTTACTGTTCAGTAAATGGGGTTGTGATAATAATAATGCGCGTCTTCGCCAGGGCGGATGGTGTAGTCCGGCATGCTGGAACAGTGTTCCAGAGAGACCTTCCATGAACCGCCTTCCTTGACGAAAGCGTAATTGCAAATGCTGTGTTGTCGGTCTTCGGTGTCGGTGCTTGCAGAGGTGACGTTGCTGGTTTCATCGACAACGAGGTAGCCCACACGGTCATCGACATGACCGGTGAACACGGTTCGCTGAATTTCACATTTAACGTCGCGCATTTCGGATATCATTTGGCGATAATCTTCGATCCGGTGTTTGAGCAGGGCGCGTTTGTGATCCTGAAGAATCACGTGTTCGGATGCGTAAAACTGCGAAAGATTTTCCGGTTTTTTACAGACGATAGCGTCTACTTTTTTCAGTACATCAGCGAGAGTATTGGTATCTGCGGCGTTGGCGACCGAGGCGCCGGTCAGAAACAGTCCGGCTCCAAGAACCGCAACGAAAAATGATTTGAATGTGCTCATTATTGAATCTCCGCGTTCTATAGTTATTTGAATTTGTTTTTGAAAGAAAGGGGGCGGTTTATGGAAAATTCTGCACATAAATTTCCACGCTTTCGCCTTCCTGGCCCCACCCGACCACGCCGGTTCCGGCGTAGGTTGTGATGATGCCCTTCGCGTCTACTTTACGGATTCGATTGTTGCCCATATCCGAAATATAGAAATTGCCTTTGGAGTCAAAGGCAATTGCGGCCGGGCTTTTGAGCATGGCCTTGGTGGCGGGTCCGCCATCGCCATGGAATCCGCCGTAGCCGGTTCCGGCGACGGTTGCAATGGTTCCGTCTTTATTGATTTTTCTTATCCGGTGGGTGTTGGTTTCTACGATGTAAAGCTCGCCGGAGGGGCTGAAAAGCAAATCATCCATGGATCGGATGCCAGCTTTCAACGCGGGTCCGCCGTCGCCGTGGTCCTCGTGATCTCCCGTTCCGGCAATGGTGCTGATGATGCCTTTGGTGTCGATTTTGCGGATACGGTTGTTGGCGGCGTCGGCGATATAAATGTTATCGTCCTTGTCCAGTGTGAGCGCCAGTGGGTCGCGAAAATCCGCTTCGGTAGCGGGTCCGCCGTCGCCGTTATAATCTGAAGAGCCGGTTCCCGCGACGGTGGTGATGGCGCCCGAAGGATCCATTTTTCTGATCTGATGATTGATGCGATCCGGGATGTAAAGATTGCCCTTGCTGTCGTAAGCGAGATCGGAAAACTGGGTGATCGATTCGATCTTGCTGCCAGCGGAGCGTCCCTTGTATTCATAATCCTGGATGGATTTTAAATAGGCTTCCTCTCCGGTGTCGATCATCATATGAATGATGCCCTTGGCGTCGATTTTGCGGATGATGCTGACAAATCCGCTGGGACTCAAAAATACGATCTCTTTTTGAGGATTGATGACCAGCGAGGACACGCCGTACAGATTGGCGTCCAGAGCAGGGATGCCATCGCCGACATTACCGCGAATGCCATTGCCGGCGATGGTGCTGATGATGCCTTCCGAGCTGATCTGCCGGATTCGGAAATGACCCTTGTCAGAAAAGATGAGATTGTCTTTATCGTCGACGGCCATGCCGTGAGGAAAATTCAAACGCCCGCCAGCGGCGGGGCCGCCGTCGCCGCCGAAGAGTTTGACGCCGGTTCCGGCGACGGTTTCAACTTTTCCGGTCTTGGGGTCGATGCGTCGAATGCGATAATTCGATCGGTCGACGACCAGCAATTTCCCGTCCTTTTCCATTTCCACGCCGAAGGGCAGGTGCAGGTTGGTTTCGCGCGCCAGTTCCGAGTCGCCGTTGTAATCCTGCTGGCCGGTTCCTGCGATGGTGCGGATCATTCCTTGCGGGTCGATGATGCGGATACGGTTGTTGTTCCAGTCGGCGACGTACACATTGCCCTGGTCGTCGACGGTGACGTCCGTGGGATGGGCGATGCTGGCCCGGTAGGCCGGTCCGTTATCGCCCATGAAAAAGAAGCCGCCGTCGCCGCCAACGGTCATGATGATGCCGCTCGGCGTTACCTTGCGGATTCGGTTGTTGCCGCGATCTGCAATGTACAAATTGCCTTTCTTATCCATATGGATGCCGAAAGGCTTGTTGATATGAGCTTCCAGCGCCGGTCCGGCATCGCCTTTAAAGTCTGGCTCGCCGGTTCCGACTACGGTCTGGATGATGCCTTTGGAATCGACTTTTCGGATGCGGTTGTTGGAGCGGTCGGCGATGTACAGATTGCCTTTGCTGTCGAAGGTCAGGCCCGAGGGCAGATCGAGAGAGGCCATGTTGGCCGGTCCGCCGTCGCCGCTGAAGCCTGCGGTTCCATTACCCGCAACGGTGGTGATGATTCCTTTCGAGTCGACCTTGCGCACTCGATGGTTCTCCCGGTCGGCGATGTAGAGTTCTCCGTCGGGCGAGATGGCAAGATTGGCGGGCACTTTGAGCTTCGCTTTCAGCGCGGGTCCGCCATCGCCGTAATAGCCGGATTCGCCGCTACCGGCAACGGGAGTCATGACTCCGTTCTTGTCGATACGGCTGATCAGGTTGTGATCCCTCATGGCGATATAGATATTGCCTTTTTGGTCGACCGTGATGCCGTCGACCAAAGAGATCGCCGCCTTGGTGGCCTGAATTTTTTCAAATTTCAAACTATTTTTGGCAAATACAGCGGAGGGGAGCAGAAACAGAAAAAGCAAAATGAAACTGGATAAATGTTTGAATCGAAGAGAAAGCATACTTACCTCATTCATATGAATAGTTCAGTATCGTATAGCGGTCTCTGCCTTGGCGTAGTTTTGATTTGGAACGCTTGTTTGTCTGAGGCGTTCCAAATCAAAACTGCGTCGTGTCCCAAATAGTTTTGGAGGCAGAACAGGTGTTACTAATTCGAGTATAAGCCGTTGATTATACGTTTCGGTATTTTCATGTCAATGGCTTTTACCCAAGCGTTGCCGCTTTTGAATTGCTTGCAACGGAACGTTCAGAGGATAAATGTAAATGCGGATGGGGACAAGGCTTTTTTGCTCTGAGAACTAAGAGATTGTCTGATAATTTTGGAGCAGAAAGCGGGATCGCTTATGACAGAGGCGAGCGGGTCGCGCCTTGTTTTCGAACGCCTGAGAGTGCGTTCTTCGGCGAGGAACTCTTATGAAAATTGTTTGAGGAACCTGAGGTCGTTTTCGAAGAACAAGCGGATGTCATTGATGCCGTATTTGAGCATGGCGATGCGCTCGATTCCCAAGCCGAAGGCGAAGCCCGTCCATTGTTCGGGATCGTATTCGACGGCTTTGAATACCGCAGGGTCGACCATTCCTGCGCCGAGAATTTCGATCCAGCCGGTTTGCGAGCAGACGCGGCATCCTTTGCCGCCGCACATCACGCATTGAATGTCGACTTCTGCGCTGGGGCAGGTGAAAGGGAAAAAACTGGGGCGAAACTGTACCTTGGTGTTCTCGCCGAAAACGCGATGCAGAAACAGATCCATGACGCCTTTGAGATTGCTGAACGAAACGTTCTTGTCCACCATCAGGCCTTCGATCTGGTGAAACATGGGCGTGTGCGACACGTCGGAATCGCATCGGTAGACCTTGCCGGGGGCGATGATGCGGAGCGGCGGCTGGCGCTTCTCCATGACATGAATTTGCACCGGGGAGGTGTGCGTGCGCAAAACGGCGCCGTCTTCCACATAGAAGGTGTCTTGCATGTCGCGCGCCGGGTGGTCTTTCGGAATATTCAGCGCTTCAAAATTATAATAGTCGGTTTCGATCTGCGGGCCTTCTTCAACGCTGAATCCCAGGCTGAAGAAGATGGAAATGATTTCTTCCATGACCTGAGTCACGGGGTGAATGGAGCCTTGCGGCGCGCGTCGACCGGGAATCGTGTGGTCGAAAGTTTCTTCGCGAGCGTTCCCGCCTTGCGAGTCGAGTCGATCGGCGGCTTCCTTGAGCCGCGTTTCGATGTAGACTTTTAAATCGTTGAGGGGTTTGCCGACCGCTCGTTTTTCCTCGGGGGAAAGAGAGCGGAGGTCTTTCATCGCCTGGGACACCGCGCCTTTTTTGCCGATGAAATCGGCTCGAAGGCGTTGGTGGCTTTCGCTGGAGGCGACGGAATCGATCTGGGAGTCGAACTCCCTGCGAATCGTGTCGATAGTTTCAATCATAGAAGCGGGAGGCCCGACAGAGTTCGAATCGAACCCGGGAAGGGCTTAGGAGGCCGCTTCCAGTTGTTCGCGCGCGGTCTTCATCAGAGCGCGGAAAGATTCCTGATTTTCAATCGCCATGTTGGAAAGAATTTTTCGATCCAGCTCGATGTTGGCTTTCTTCAAACCGTGCATGAACTTGCTGTAAGTGAGACCTTCCGCGCGTACCGCCGCGTTGATTCGAGCCACCCACAAGCGGCGAAAATCGCGTTTTTTGGCGCGTCGATCGCGATAGGCATAGCTCAGCGCCTTGCAAACCGCTTCTTTAGCTTTGCGGTAGTTTTTGCTCCGCATGCCGCGAAAGCCTTTGGCGAGGGCGAGTACCTTTTTCCGTCGTCGTCTTGATATTGTTCCGTTAACTGCTCGGGCCATTGTGTCTATCTCCTATGGAGTCGTTTGACTTCGTTGTGCGTTTGTCCCTAAAAACTAATAGGGCATGATCCGCGCGATGCGTTTGGCGTCGCCTGCGCAGAGGGTGTCTGTTTTTCTAAGATTTCGTTTGCGCTTGGTGGACTTGCTGGTCAGGATGTGGCTCGTGAACGCATGGTTGCGTTTGATCTTGCCGGTTCCCGTCCGCTTGAAGCGTTTCGCCGCGCTTTTGTTCGTTTTGATTTTTGGCATGACTCCCTTTCCCTTCGTGAATCGTATTGACCGTGAATTTATTTTTTCTTAACCTTTGGCGCGAGAATCATCACCAGCGTTCTGCCTTCTTGCTTGGATGACTGCTCGACGAGGGCGATTTCCTCTGTTTCCTGAACGATTCTCTTGAGAACCTGTTCGCCCATATCTCGATGCACAATTTCCCGACCCCGGAAGAAGATAACCACTTTCGCCTTGTCTCCGCCTTCGATGAAACGTTTGACGTGTTTCAGCTTGAAATCGAAGTCGTGCTCATCCGTCGTGGGTCTGAATTTGACTTCCTTGACGTGAATGATTTTCTGGTTCTTCTTGGCCTCGTGGGCGCGTTTGCTTTGCCGGTACTTGAATTTGCCGTAGTCCATGATCCTGCACACAGGCGGTACGGCGTTGGGCGCCACTTCCACCAGGTCCATCTCGTGTTCTTTAGCCAAGTTCAAAGCATCGGGCACCGACATGGTCCCCATTGGATCGCCGTTTTCGGCGATCACGCTTACTTCCCGTGCGCGAATCATCTGGTTAACGCGTTGCTTTTTGTTAATTAGAGGAATCTCCTATTCATTGTTGACAAAATTAACGGGGCCTGAAAACTACAAAAGGCTCAACGACTCAATTCTCTGTGTCGATGGTTTTATCCGCAATTTCCTTTTTCAGCAAGTCCAAAAATTCTTCATATGACATCGTCGCGGTTTCTTTGGAACGGCGTTTGCGAACCGCAAGCGTCTTGCTTTCGGCTTCCTTGCCTCCCAGAACCAGCATATAAGGAATTTTTTGCATTTGGGCCTCTCTGATTTTGAACCCAATCTTTTCGTTTCGCAAGTCTTTTTCGACGCGAATGCCTTCTTTTTCCAGTTTTTGCGCCACTTCTTCGGCGTAAGCGTGGTTATCGTCGGTGATCGCCAGCAAGATCACCTGAACCGGAGCCAGCCAGATTGGAAAGGCGCCTGCATAATGTTCGATCAAACAACCGAAGAAGCGTTCCAGCGAACCCATCAGGGCGCGGTGGATCATGATCGGCTGACGTTTCTTGCCGTCTTCTTCGATATAATGGATGTCAAAACGTTGCGGCAGGTTGAAATCCACCTGTACGGTGGAGACCTGCCAGAAACGATTGAGACTGTCCTTGATCTTGATGTCGATCTTCGGGCCGTAGAAAACACCCTCGCCGGGATCGACTTCGTATTCTGTATTCGTTGACTTGAGCGCCGCTTCGAGAGCGTTTGTCGCGTCTTCCCAGTCCGACTCCTCGCCGACAAATTTGTCGGGTCGCGTGCTCAGATAAACCTTGTGTTCATGAAATCCGAAGGACTTCAATACGAACATGATGAAGTCGAGAACCTTCGAAATTTCCGCTTCCAGCTGATTGGGACGGCAGAACAGATGCGCGTCGTCCTGGGTGAATCCGCGCACGCGCAGTAAACCATGCAAAACGCCGGAACGCTCGTAACGGTACACCGTGCCCAGCTCGGCGAAGCGAATCGGCAGATCGCGATAACTGCGTAATCGGCTCTCGTAAATTTTGATATGGAACGGACAGTTCATCGGTTTCAGGACATACTCGCGTCCCTCCACGTCCATCGGCGAGAAAATGTTCTCCTTATAGAAATCCATATGCCCGCTGGTTTTCCATAAATCAACCCGCGCCGCGTGCGGCGTGTACACCAATTCGTAACCGTTCTTGTAATGCTCCTGTTTCCAGAATTCCTCCATGATGTAACGAACGCGCGCGCCCTTCGGGTGCCACAGGATGAGGCCCGGCCCCACCTCGTCGGTCATGGTGAATAAATCCAGTTCCTTGCCCAGCTTGCGGTGGTCGCGCTTCTTCGCCTCTTCCAGCCGCGCCAGATAAGACCGCAGTTCCTTGGGGGAATCCCATGCGGTTCCGTAAATGCGTTGCAACACCGGGTTGCGCTCATCCCCGCGCCAGTAAGCGGCGGAGGTGTGCAGGAGCTTGAACGCCGGAATGTCTGCGGTGGAGCCGACATGCGGCCCGCGACACAGATCGGTGAAATCGCCCTGCGAATATAAAGTGATGGTCTGCGACTCGTCGATGCCCTCGATGATTTCTTTTTTGAACGATTCGTCCATGTCGCCAAACATCTTGACCGCATCGTTGCGCGGGATCTCCTGGCGGGTGATCGTCAGACCCTGCTTGACGATCTCCTGCATGCGCTTCTCGATCTTCTCGATATCTTCGGGAACGAAGGGTTCTTCACGATAAAAATCGTAATAGAAACCGTCTTCAATGACCGGGCCGATGGTGACCTTGGTCTCAGGAAACAATTGCTTCACCGCCTGCGCCATCAAATGCGCCGCGCTGTGACGGATCGTCTCCAGATCGTATTTTTCTTTAGTCTGCGACATAAAAGTCTAAGTTCCCCACACTACTCGCATCCCGTCAGGGGGTGGAACGCATTACAACCTGTCTTCTAGGGGATAAAACCAGGAAAGACCGGGAGTCCGTCACGGAGGAAATTCGTTGAAAGAATCCAGTAAAAAATAGGCACGGGCGGTTTCGAACCGCCGACCCCTTGCATGTCAAGCAAGTACTCTACCCCTGAGCTACGTGCCTGAAAAATAAAACGAATGTCGCTATTTTATGCACTGTCTATAAATTGTCAAGAAAAAACCCCCAGCCTGTGGCTGGGGCCGTAACGCTAAACTCGTATTGTTATCAATCCCGTTGGGCGCAATTGGAAATTTTCCTGCTTTTATCCCATGGACGCAGTCCCTCCTCTCCCTCAGGGAGAGGATACAGGTGAGGGTGGCTTTGAAATTATCTTGCAGGAGTTGCTTGCCTAGCGAATTGCTATGAAGTGGATTACTTTTGGGGAATTGGCTCAAATTCAAGGCTAAAAGTAGACTTACTTAAACGAGAGTTCCAAATGCCGGGGTTTAATTTTCCCTCTTTGATGAGCTTAATTATTAGACCTTTCTTGCCTTCATCCATATTTGAACCAAAATAAATATTCTTTATTACACTACTCTCCAGAATTAACGACTCACCATCATTAGGCGGTAGCCTTCTTGATTCAGGGACAAATATGATTCTGAATTCTTCTTCATATTCCCAATCTTTTGATTTGACCAGCGCGGGAATGAAGAGATTTTCATCCCTAGGGGCTGGAAAAATAAATTCTGGATATTCGTTTTTGTACTGAACTTTATATGCTAATTTTATCGGCATTTTAGTGGCGTCAAATTCCACGCAAAATCCCCGATGCGAGTCAGCATAATGCGACCAAAACAGGAGATTTTCTTTTCGAGTGGTAAAACTGCAGATTCTCACAGCACCATACGTTATTAGAGCCGTCTTCTGTATTTGATTCTGAAAAGATTCCAAGTTTTTCATATTTGAGGCAGCTAATTTTTTAGCATTAGCTTCAGATTCCCCATTCCCTATAAAAAAATTCTCCAAGTGCTGTCTAATTTTGCGAACCTTTTCCTCATTTTCAGGCCAAATGAAATGCGGCTTACATTCGAATGGGTCATTAAATTGAGAGGGAAGAGAGTGATATAGTTTTTTATCAATAAACAAATGCCTGAGATAATCTTCTCTACCGATTCTATAAAATCTAAAAAGGGATTTAACGCCACATTGATCCGCAAAGGGGTGGGAATCGGAAAATTCAGTCATTCAATACAAATACATTTAAGGACAGCAACAGGTTATTAAAATAAAAAGAGGGTTATTTCGTTAACCACCATGTCAACAAAGAAGCGGTAGCCGCGCTAGCTATGTTTGAAATTATCAAAATAAGGTTTGTTTTGTATTGAGACCAGAGCGAGGCTTCGTGTTCATGATAAAGAGTGAAAAAACTCGTCTTATTGGGTGATAACAAGAACCACGCCGCCGCGTTTAAAGCCGCCACCGAGGCTGCTAAATAAACACTCAAAGCACTAATATCCACATAAAGAGTAACTAAGACTAAATGTAAAAATAAAAAGGGAAAGAAAGCCCTAAAAAAGACTTTTGCGAAAGACATCCATTCACTTTGACGGCTATTCAGCAATTGGCAGACCTCTAAAAAAGCGACTCGACATTGCTCCGAACGTGGAGAAATTTTTATTGTTGCTCCTCTCCCACTGATTGAGAAATCTGCCAAAGGCGCATCCTCTTCTGTACGATCCTTACTAAAAACACTCACTCTGATTCTTTCAGGATAGAATCCAAACTTTGACTGCAAGGAAACTAATGAGGAGAACTCATAATCTCCGCAAAACAACAATACTTGTCCGAGTCGACCAAACACGTCAACGACAGATTCCAGATCTTCTCGGTGTAAATGGACAAAGCGACAAAACGAATGAGATTCTGCGCGATTAACCTTCCTAAATCCCTGAGGATTGTCTTCAATCATAACTTTATTCATAGCTCCGCTTGAGACGAAATGACATTAACGGGAATATTCATCATTAAAATCCCTCTTAAAATCCCATCTTGATAGATTTTGTTCTCTATAGGGATAGTAGCATATGCGGAAGTATTTCATCCAAAAGCTGATGTTTTTATCTGGTTAGTCCAAGAGAGAGATTTCTAATGCTGAACTCGCAACACTATCAATGTATTTTGAGCGAAATAGGAATGCTTCGGCTCTTATCCTGCGGGCGTGGCCCGGTCGAAATATTCGAGGCTGAGTTCGATTTCCAGCGCGCTGGGCGCGTCGGGGTTTTCGGTTGCGGGAGCATCGGCGAGGGAGTGATGGCTCCGCTGGATCACCACTTTTCCGAGGTCTTGCGGCTCGCAGAGTTCAAAGGGGATGAGGATGTGTTTGCCTGCGGTGCGCAGGAAGCCGCCGAGTTGCAGGGTTAGGAATTGGGGCTTGCGCGTCTGCGCGTCGAGCAGGAGGCTTTCGATCTTGCCGACGCTTTCGCCGCGTGAATCGTAGAGGTAGGCGCCGATGATCTGGTTGTGCTTGCCGAGTGTGGGCTGGTTATCCTTTATGGATATAAATTGACTCATGTTAAAGTATGGTGTTTTTTTGAATGAGAGTCGCCAGGGCGTGTCGTTTTGGAAATTACCGAATTCAGGTTTTCGCGAAAACAGTTTACCGTTTTTCCAGCGGGGTATCGCGCAGATTTTTAGTCGACTCAAAAGAGAACTTCTCTTCCTAATCGAAAGGCGGGTATGGCATCGCTCAATGAATTTTTCGTCGCGCTCAGCGGCATGGTCTGGGGACCGTGGATGTTGGCACTTCTGCTGGGGACGGGGATTTATCTGACCGTTCGTCTGCGTTTCATTCAGTTTCGCATGCTGGGCTATGGATTGAAGTTGGCCTTTTCTCGCGAGCGGAGCGGCGAGGGCGATATCCATCATTTCGGCGCCTTGATGACGGCGCTGGCGTCGACGATTGGCGTCGGCAATATCGCGGGGGTCAGCACGGCGGTGGCGCTGGGCGGGCCGGGGGCGGTGTTCTGGATGTGGATCACGGCTTTGTTCGGCATGGCGACGAAGTACGCGGAGGCTTTGCTGGCGGTGCGTTATCGTTTGGTCAACGAGCGCGGCGAGATTTCGGGCGGGCCGATGTTCTACCTGCGCGACGGTTTGGGCAAAAAATGGCTGGGCGTTTGCTTCGCTCTGTTCGGCTCGGTGGCGGCTTTTGGCACGGGCAATATGGTGCAGGCGAACACGGTGGCGGCGGCGTTGAATGAGTCGATGGGCTGGAGTCCGGTCACCGTGGGACTGGGCCTGGCTTTTGTTTCTGGGCTGGTGATTCTTGGCGGCATCAAACGCATTGCCGAGGTCTCCAGTATTCTGGTTCCGGCGATGGTGGTGATTTATTTTACAGCGACGCTGGTGATTCTCTTTTCCTATTGGGATCGAGTGCCTGAGGGATTGGTGATGATATTCGAGTCGGCCTTTTCTGGAAGCGCGGCGGCGGGCGGTTTTGCCGGTGCGACGCTGGCTCAGTCCATACGTTTTGGCGTGGCGCGCGGCATGTTCTCGAACGAGTCGGGGATGGGGAGCGCGCCAATTGCGGCGGCGGCGGCGAAAACGAACGAGCCTGCGAAGCAGGCGCTGGTTTCGATGACGGGCACCTTTCTGGATACGATCGTGGTCTGCTCCATGACCGGATTGGTTCTGGCGGCGACGCAGTCCTGGCATTCGGGAAAGACGGGAGCGGCCTTGACGATTGAAGCGTTTTCGCAGGGTCTGCCGGGCGAGTGGGGTCAGTGGGTGGTGACTCTGGGCGTGGCGACCTTTGCCTTTTCGACGATCATCGGCTGGTGTTATTACGGAGAAAAATGCCTGGAATTCCTCACCGGTATTCGCTTCATCATGCACTATCGCATGGTCTGGGTGCTATTCGTGTTCCTCGGCGCGGTGTTCAAGCTGGAGATTGTGTGGAACCTGTCCGACACCATGAACGGGATGATGGCGATTCCCAACCTGATAGGCCTGTTGCTTCTGGGCGGTATTTTGTCGAAAGAAACCATCCGCTTCGAGCGGGGTATCGGCGACGGTTCGATCAACAAGTTCGATTGATTTTCCTTCCTCATTAAATCCCTAATTCAATTCCGGTCATTTTAATTTTTACTCAGGCTTGCATCTCCAGAGTCGGGGGCCTAACGTTAAAGTGACTGCTTGATAACGCCAAACCGGGCGATTAATAAGAGGAGATAGAGCCGTGTTATTTTGTCCCGAATGCCAGGATACTTTTGATCGCGACGCAAAAAAATGCCCTGAATGCAATGTCGAACTGGTTGAATCTTCCGACGATGTGATTGAGGTGGACGACGATTTTGTGATCTTGTGCAGTCTTGCCGATGAAACGGCGGCCTACATCATTCAGGGATTCCTTGAGAGCGAGGGGATTCCCTGTCAGATGGAGAACGCGACCTTCCACGCCAGCCCGGCGCCAGTCGACGATCTGGTGGCGGTGCGTTTGTGGTGTCGGCAAGAGGACGTCGTCGATGGGCGGCGCCTGATCGCGGAGCATGAGACGTTCACGATTTGTCCGTCCTGCAGTCATGTGGTGAGTCAGGAAGAAGAGGCCTGCGGGTTTTGCGGCGCCGAGACCCAGGTGCATTGATTTTAAGTGAGCGGAAATACCTCCCCCCGGCGAGGCGCCGGGGCCGTTGGCGTGTCGCCACGCGCCTGACACTATACTCTCAATGCTAATAATCCCGTTGGGCGCAATTGAAGCGCTGAGGTTTTTACGTCATCGCGAGCGCCTGATAAGGCGCGCTGCGATCCAGCGGCTTTAAGCGTTTCATGAAAGTCTCTGGATTGCTTCGTCGCGGGCGCTCCTCGCAAAGACGCCTTGCTTGAAAGCTCCTCCACCCGGCGAGGGCCGGGGCCATAACGCTCAACTCGAATTGCTAGTAATGGCTTAAGAGCGCAATTGAAACACTTCGGCTCTTATCCAGTGGGCGATGCCCACCCGGTCTGTGACCGGAGACGTAGGGCTTAGCTTAAGTATTGCTAGTAATCGTTTGCGAGCGCAATTGGAACTTTGTGGCTCTTATCCAGTGGGCGATGCCCACCCGGTAGAGGTAGGGCTAGCTTGCGATGCTAGCAATCCCGTTGGGCGCAATCGCAATGTTCCTGCCATTATCCTGCGGGTGATACCCGCTAGTCGAAGAATTTGAATTTGACGATGAACCACAGGGCGGCGACGCCGTCCTTCCAGGTGATTTTCTTTCCTTCCGCATAATCCCTCCCGCTATAGGAGATGGGCACTTCATAAATCCTGAAATTGCGTTTGGAAATTTTTGCGGTGAATTCCGGTTCGAATCCGAAACGGTTGCAGGTGAGGCTGATCTGATCCAGAACGTTGCGGGTGAAAACCTTGTAGCCGGTTTCCATATCCGTCAGGTTCAGGTTGGTGAAGATGTTGGAGAGGGTGGTCAAGGCCTTGTTGCCGAGATAATGCCAGTAGAACAAGACGCGGTGCGGGCCGCCTAGAAAGCGCGAACCGAAAACCACGTCGGCGCGACCATCAAGAATCGGTTCCAGCAGAACCTTGTAGTCCTGCGGGTCGTATTCCAGATCGGCGTCCTGAATGATGACGATGTCACCAGAAACCTCAGCGAAGCCCGTGCGCAAGGCGGCGCCTTTGCCCTGATTGTAATGGTGATAAAATACCCTGATCCCTTCTTCCGCTTCCATCTCTTTCAGTAAATCGCGCGTTCCGTCGGTGGAATAATCATCGACGAGGATGATTTCCATATCGTAGTTCTGCGCCTGCACCCGTTGGATGATTTTCGAAAGCGTAGCTTTTTCGTTGTAAACGGGGATCACGACGGAAAGTTTCATGGGCCTGTCCGGGAAACGGTTTTGATAGCGCTACTGTTAAGTAGTTGTATTTATTTCAATGAGTTCCGAGTCTTTGATTTTAGGCGAATCAGAACGCAATGTCTAAAATAAATTCATCGGATTACTTAACGGATGATTGCGACGGCGTGTTGAATGGAAAATTTGGGGAGCGTTTACTTGAGCGCAATGCCCTCGGCTTCGAGGCGGCGCGCAAGGTCGTTGGCGACCAGTCCGGTCAAAACTCCCGAGACCAGGGCCAGACAGGAGAACAGAGGGATGAGCTTTAGAAACGAGGTCGATGTCGAAAGAAACCCGTAGACGCAGAAAAACGCCGTCGCCGTATGAGCATAAGCCGAGGCGACGCACACGCCGATCAGGCTGAAGGGTCCGCGACCGCCTGCGTAAAAGCAGGCCATTGCCAGCGTTGCGGACAGGGTTCCCGCGAAGCTCAGGAAAAAGGTCGGGCTCATGAAGGTTCCGCCTAAGATCGATCCCCAGAACACCCGCAGGATGGCGACGATGAAGGCTTCTTTAACGCCGAGGTAAACCAGCGCGACCAGAGTCATGACGTTCGCCAGGCCCAGTTTGATCCAGGGCGAGGGCAGGGGGAGCAGGGCTTCGAGGCGGTGGAGAACAACGCCAAGCGCGACCAGCGTCGCCATGATCAGCAGGCGCCGTTCTGTCGATACCGCTTCGCTTTGAGTTGGCATGGGCGCGTTTGGACGGATTATTCCTTGAGCGACTGGATATGTTCGAGGACCGATTCGGCGAGCGCGGTGTGGTTGTAGCCGCCTTCCAGCATGGAGACGAGGCGGCCGGAGCAGGTTTCATTCGCGACCTGGGTCAGCAGGCGGGTCATTTGCCCGAAGCATCCGCTGGAGACGTCCATCTGCGCCAGCGGGTCGTCTTCATGCGCGTCGAATCCGGCGGAGATGATGATCAAGTCCGGTTTGAAGCGCTGGATTTCAGGAATGATCCGGTTCTCGACAATATCGAGATAGACCCCGTCGTCGCAAAAGGCGCGCAATGGAAAATTGAGAGTGGCTCCCAGTCCGTTGCCGGAGCCGGTTTCGTCGTCGGAGCCGGTGCCGGGGTAGAAGGGATACTGGTGAATGCTGGAATAGAACACATGCGATGATTTGTAGAAAGAATTTTGCGTGCCGTTGCCGTGGTGGACGTCCCAGTCGAAAATGAACACGCGGTTCATTTCCCATTGGTTGATGGCGTAACGCGCGGCGATGGCGACGTTGTTGAACAGGCAAAACCCCATTCCCCGTTTTTCTTCGGCGTGGTGACCCGGAGGGCGCACGGCGCAAAAAACATTCCTGCATTCGTTGTTCATGATCGCGTCGACGGCGGAAATCCCGGCTCCGGCGCTCAGCAGGGCGGCGGTATAGGAATCGGGGCAGATCACGGTGTCGGAGTCGAGCGAGCGCACGCCTTCCTGACAGTATTTTTCGACCTGCGCGACGTATCCAGCGTCGTGATTTTCGGAAACTTCCTGCGCGGTGGCCGCGCGCGGGTCGATGCGTTTCACATCGTCAAACCAGTCGGCTTTGGCAAGCGCCTGCTCGATCGCCTTGAGGCGGCCTGGATTCTCCGGGTGCGGTTCGTTATCGTGTCGCAGGTAATGCGGATGGTAAATATAGCCGGTTTTATTCATTCCCGAAGTCCGTCGATTGATGTATTAATAGTCCAGGCGCAAAAGCGCAAATCCATGCTTGTATGAATTCAGAGTATCAAATGGCCTATAGCTTGGCAATCTCATTCCCATGACCTCAGAGCAGGCGAAAAATCAATTGATGCAGGTGCGCCAACGGGCGTTGGAGCTGGGTTTCAAAGGCTTTGGCGTGGCCCCGGCGACGGTGTTGGACACAACGGCAAATCGGTTCGACCGCTGGATTGAAAGCGGCTACGCCGGCGAAATGGCTTACATGGCGCGCGGCGCCGAAAAGCGCAAAGATCCGACGCTGATCCTGCCCGGCGTGAAGTCGGTGGTGTGTCTCAGCTACGATTATCTGACGACGCACAAAAGCATGGAGTTCGCGCAGGACAAGGCCACGGGAGACATTTCCCTTTACGCCCTCAACCTAGATTATCACGACGCCCTGGCGCCCCGGCTCGAAGCGGTGGAGGCGGCCTTGCAGGAAGCCTTTCCGGGGTGCAAGACGCGGCGTTATATTGACACCGGGCCGGTTCTGGAAAAAGCGATGGCGGAGCAGGCGGGCATTGGCTGGATCGGCAAGCACACCAATGTGATCACCGAAGGCGAAGGCTCCTGGTATTTCCTCGCGGAAATTCTGACGGATGTGGAACTGCCGCGCTCCGATCCGGCGACGGACCATTGCGGTACCTGTCGATCCTGTATCGACGTGTGCCCGACGAACGCGATCATTGCTCCTTATGTTCTGGATTCGCGCAAATGCATTTCCTATCTGACCATTGAGTTGAAAGGGCCCATCCCGATTGAGTTTCGCGCGGCGCTGGGCAATCATATCTACGGATGCGACGATTGCCAGATCGTCTGCCCCTGGAATTCGCATGCGGTCACGACCGATGAGAACGCATTCATCGAGCGTGAAGGAACCCGCGCTCTCGTTGAATTGATGCGGCTGGACGACGAAGGCTTTCGCGAGCGTTTCCGCAAAAGTCCGGTGAAGCGCATCAAGCGTCGCGGGCTTCTGCGCAATGTCGCCGTCGCCTTGGGAAATTCCGGCGACCGCGCGGCGGTTCCGGTGTTGCTGGAGGCTTTGGCGGATGTCGAACCCTTGATCCGCGCTCACGCGCTGTGGGCCGTTGGGCGCTTGCTGGGAGAGGAAGCGCGCGAAGCGATCGGTTCCCGTCTTGATGAGGAAACGGACGAGATGGTTCTGGAAGAGCGACGTCGGATCGTACAGGCGTGACGCATTAGTTTTCCTGAGTATCGCTTCGCGACCTTTGATTTGACAGCGCCGAAAGCTTTGGTTCTCCGAAGCGTGAGCCTGAAAAATCTTCAAATACAACGCGCTAGATTATCCGACAGCGCGCTTGAAAAGCTTGGGGCAATAAAGCATTGATAAATTCTGCGCGGCAAGCCTATAATCAAACTTTTATTTTTCTGCCGATGGGAGCCAATGGATAACACGAACGAGTATCGTTTCTTAAAAGCGTGTCGCGGCGAATCGACCGACGTCACGCCGATCTGGTTTATGAGACAGGCGGGGCGCTACATGAAGGCCTACCGCGATATGAAAGAGAAGTACACCTTTCTGGAGATGTGCAAGACCCCGGAATTGGCCGCCGAAGTCACACTCCAGCCGCTGGATGCGCTGGGCGTGGATGCGGCGATAATTTTTGCGGACATTTTATTGCCGCTGGAGCCGATGGGGACGGGACTGGAATTTTCCAAGGGCGATGGACCGGTGATCCCGCGTCCGGTGAAAGGCGAAAAAGAAGTCAACGCCCTGCGCCCCGTCAATTCCAAGGAGCAGTTGAGCTTTGTGGGCGACGCCATTCGCCATGTTCGCTCCGAGATCGACGGCAAGATTCCGCTGATCGGTTTTGCAGGCGCTCCGTTCACCCTGTGCAGTTACATGATCGAAGGCGGCAAGTCCAAGGATTTCATCGCGACGAAAATGATGATGCTGGAGACGCCCAAAGTCTGGGAAACCTTGATGGACAAGGTCTGCGAGGTTCTGATCGACTACCTGAAAATGCAGGTCGACGCGGGCGCTCAGGCGCTTCAGTTGTTCGATAGCTGGGTGGGCTGTCTGAGTCCGTATGATTACGAGCGTTTCATTCTCCCCTATACCAAACGGGTGATCGATGGTCTGAAAGATTCCGGCGTTCCTTTCATCAATTTCAGCACAGGCACCTCGACGCTTCTTCCTTTGATCAAGCAGGCGGGCGGCGACGTCATCAGTTTCGACTGGCGCGTCAATCTCGACGACGCCTGGCAACAGGTCGGTTACGATCAGCCGATTCAGGGCAATCTCGATCCTGCGGCCCTGATGGCTCCGATCCCGGTGATTCGCGAACGCGTGATGGACATCATGAAACGCGCCGATGGACGGCCCGGTCATATCTTCAATCTGGGTCACGGTATTTTCCAATGGACTCCGGTCGATCATGTCAAGGCGGTGGTCGACATGGTGCATGAATATCGTCATGGGTGAGCCTGAAACCGGCGCGCCTGTCGGAATTTTTTTAATGGCGCATGGCGCTCCCAATTCGGTCGACGACATTCCGCAGTATCTGAAAAATATCCGGGGCGGAAAAGAATCCTCGGATAAGCTTGTGCAGATCATCAGCGATCGTTACACCGCTATTGGCGGCAGTTCCCCCCTGCTGGAAATCACGACGGGACAGGTTGAAGCTCTGGAGAAATTTCTCAATCAGGGCGAAGATCGTTTCAAAGTCTATGTGGGCATGCGCAACTGGAGTCCTTTCATTCAGGATGCCGTGCAACAGATGCTCGACGACGGCGTGCGCAAGGTGGTGGTCATGTGCCTGGCGCCGCAATACAGTAGCTGGAGCACCGAACTCTATTTCAAAGCCTTCCGTACGGCGCTGGAAGTTTGCGGTTCGCCGGATATCGATGCGCGTTATGTGGGCAGTTGGGCCGACAATCCTTTGTTGATCGACGCCTTTGCGGAACGTTACAAGGCCGCTGAAGAACGCTTGCGCGGTATGGGCAAGGAAAAAATCTACACCGTGTTCACGGCCCACAGCATTCCCGCCCAGTCCCTGGACAACGGCGATCCCTACGCGGAGGAATACGCAAAAACGCTGAACGCGCTGGTCGAGCGCGTCCAGCCGCAACGCTGGTTTCAGGCCTATCAGAGTCAGGGAATGATTCCCGTGCCCTGGCTGGGGCCGACGGTTGAAGCGACGCTGGACAAGATCGCGCGTTATGGATCGCGAACGGTGCTCATGGTTCCCATTGGTTTCGTTTGCGATCATGTCGAAATTTTGTACGATATTGATATCGAATTTAAGAAATATGCGGACGAGCGCAAGCTCGACCTGCACCGCACCGAATCGCTCAATCTATCTCCGCTGTTCACCGAAGCCCTGGCGGCTGTCGCCTGGGAACATTTACTTTAAAACGTTCCACCGTATTTCTCATGAACTCCAGCAGTCTCAATCCCCAGCAACTGGAAGCGATCCAGTGCGTTGACGGCCCTCTCATGGTGGTCGCAGGCGCCGGGTCGGGAAAAACCCGCGTCATCACGCATCGCATCGCGCATTTGATCCGTGAACGCGGAACGCCAACCGACCAGATTCTGGCGATCACTTTCACCAACAAGGCGGCGGGCGAAATGAAGGACCGCGTGCGCAAGATGCTCGACGTTTACGACGCGCCGCCCTGGATCAGCACCTTTCACTCTTTCTGTCTGCGCATCCTGCGACGGCATATCGACGCGCTGGGTTTTTCCACCGAGTTTGTGATTTACGATTCGCAGGATCAGTTGTCGATGGTCAAACAGTGCATGAAGAACGCTGGGATCGACAAGGATTCCTTTCCGCCCAAAACCCTGCTGGGGCATATCAGTTCTTTCAAGAACGATTTGAAGATGCCGAAGGACATCGACCTGGAATCTCTGTCTTACGGCAACAAGTACAAGGCGGCGGAACTGTATCCGCGCTATCAGGAGGGCTTGAAGAAAAACAACGCGCTGGATTTCGACGATTTGTTGATTCAATGCGTGCGTTTGTTTCAGGAGTCGCCGGAGATTCTGGAGCGTTACGGTCGCCAGTTCAAATACATTCTGGTGGATGAGTTTCAGGACACCAACGCGGTGCAATACCGTCTCGTGAAACAGCTGTCCAGCATTCACGGCAATATCTGCGTGGTCGGCGACGACGATCAGAGCATCTACCGCTGGCGCGGCGCGAATCTGGAAAATATTCTGGATTTTGAAAAAGATTATCCCGGCGTCAAGGTCATCAAGTTGGAGGAAAATTATCGCTCGACGCAAAATATATTGAAGGCCGCCGCCGGAGTCGTGGAAGAAAACGTCCACCGAAAAGCCAAGACGCTATGGACGAAAAACGCGGAAGGCGAACCCATCACCTACTATCGCGCGATGGACGAAATGGACGAGGCGGATTTCGTATGCCGACGCATTCAGGCCATGAGTGATGAAGGCTCCTGCGAGTTGAACGACATTGCGATCCTTTATCGCACCAACGCTCAATCGCGCGTCGTTGAGGACGTGCTGAGAAAACGAGACATTCCCTATCAACTGGTGGGCGGTCTGAAATTTTACGAGCGCAAGGAGGTGAAGGATATTCTCTCCTTCGTTCGCGTGATTCTCAATCGCGATGATTCGGTTTCCTTGAAACGCATCGTCAACGTGCCGCCGCGCGGCATCGGAAAAACCTCGCTCGACAAGCTGGAAGCCTATTGCCAGAAAGAGGGCCTCACCCTGGCTCAGGGGCTGGAACGCGCCGCGACGCATCGGCTGGCCTCGCCCGCCGCGGCGAAGCGAATGGCGCAGTTTATGAATGTCGTCAAGTATCTGGCCGACTATCGCGAGGAGCGGAGCGAATCGGATTTTTTTCGCGCGGTCATCGAAAAAACCGGATACGCGGAGGCATTGCGCAATGAGAATTCGATTGAAAGTCGTTCGCGAATGGAGAACCTTGAGGAATTGATCTCCGCCGTGCAACAGGCGGAAGAGGAGGGCCGCACCCTGCAGGAATTTCTCGATTCCTGTTCGCTGACGGCGGACGCCGATACGATCCAGGACGACCGCGGCGCTTTGGCGATGATGACGCTTCACGCCTGCAAGGGGCTGGAGTTTCGCGCCGTGTTTATCGTTGGCATGGAACGCGGCCTGTTGCCGCACGCCAGTTCGATGGGCGAGAATGCGGAGTATGAAGAAGAACGCCGCCTGTGTTATGTGGGCTTCACCCGAGCGCGCGAAAAATTATTCCTCACCAACGCGCGCCAGCGCAGGATTTACGGTAGCACCTTTAATTATCAGCCGTCGGAGTTTCTCGACAGCGTTCCCGCCGAGGCCCTGCATATCGAGCCTTCCGCGTTTCAGGAACGGAAAGAAACGGTTCGCAGTTATGAAGAATCGATTCCGGCGCCGTCCTATCGTCCTTCAGTAAAATCGTCGGGGGGCGAAGATTACGCCGTCGGGACTCGCGTCCTGCATTCCAAATTCGGGCCGGGCGTGGTGATACGAAGGGAAGGCAACGAAGACGACCTGAAGGTCGACGTGTTTTTCAAGCCGCCTCACGGCAAGAAACGACTGGCGGTGAAGGTCGCCAAACTGATCGTTCTGTAACAAGCCCCTCAAATTTCCTCGAGCAGTCGTCTCAATCTTTCTTTGTGTTGCGGGAAGAGCTGGACCTGCAGGGAGACGATTTCCTCTCCATAGTCCTCGCCGGTGATCAATCCCAGTTTGCGTATTTCTGAAAGCGCTTTCATCTGGCTGTATTTCAAATCCACCTGACACGAGATCAATTGACTTTCGTAGCGCGCGTCGATTGCGGATCGCACGGCGTCCACGCCGTTGCCGGTCTTGCATGAAATGAACAGGGCGTCGGGGTGCCTGTTTTCTGCGTCGGTCCGTTCTGAAGGAGAGAGGGCGTCGATCTTGTTCAGGACCAGAATGGAGTCGATGCTATCGGCGTTCAACTCTTTCAACAGTTCCGTTGTGACGCGCATTTGTTCCTGATAATGCGGGTGAGATATATCGACGACGTTTATCAATAGATCGGCGTTGCGCACTTCGTCGAGAGTCGATTTGAACGAGGCGACGAGGTCGTGCGGCAATTTGTTGATGAGCCCGACGGTGTCGGTCAACAGGATCGGATAAGGATGATTGCGTTTGATTTTGCGCACCGTCGCGTCGAGCGTGGCGAACAGTTTGTTTTCCGCCAGCGCGCCCGCTTCGGTCAAGCGGTTCATGAGCGAAGATTTGCCGACGTTGGTGTAGCCGACCAGAGACACGGTGAAGGCGGATTGACGGCGTTTGTTTTGCGTTTTCTTTTCTTTATCCAGCGTGACCAGCTTGCGTTCGAGTTTGGATATCTGTTCGCGCACCATGCGACGGTCCAGCTGGATTTGAGTTTCGCCGACGTCTTTCATGCCGATGCCGCCGCGTTGTCGGGACAAGTGACTCCACATTTTTGAAAGTCGCGGAAGCGAATATTTCAGGCGCGCCAGTTCCACCTGCGTTTTTGCCGCGCGGGTTTTTGCGTGTCGGCTGAAGATCTCGAGGATCAGCCAAGGGCGGTCGAAGACCCTGCATTTGAGAATTTTTTCGAGGTTGCGGTTTTGCGTGGGCGACAGCGCATCGTCAAAAACGACTCCGTCGGCTTCGTGGTGCAAAATCGCGGTTTCCAGTTCTTCGAGTTTTCCCTTGCCAAGAAATGTGCCGGGGTTGACGCGGGACAGGTTTTGTTTCATCCATGCCGCTGGCTCGTAACCCGCCGTGATGGCGAGTCCTTCGAGTTCTTCGAGAGAAGCCTCAAGGGAAAGTCCTTGCGCGCCGGGTTGTTCGGCTCCGATCAAAATCAGTTTTTCGCTGTCTGGGCTGGAAACGTTTTTAGCGAGAGGGGCGTTCATGAATTTAGCTTGCGTCTGCGGCAGGCGGTTCGGGAGTTCAAGTCAGTCGTTCCTTGCTTGAGATAGTTTTTCATTCATTTCTTCGAGCCGTTGCACGAGTTGAAGCACCAGTTGCTGGTGGAATTTTTTTTGCAATTCAACGGATAGTTTTTCGATCATCTCTTGTGTGATCTTCATGACCACGACATCCCCTTGCGCCGTTGCGTTGGTGGTTCGAGCGCGCTTGCTGATCAAGGTGACTTCTCCAAACAGAGCGCCCGGACGCAGTTGCGCCAATACTTTATTGGGACGGTTTCTTTTGGTGATTTGTACGACGCCTTTTAAAATAATAAAAAGACCGTCGTCGATTTCGCCTTCACGAATGATCAACTGATCGGCTCGAAATTTCAGAAACAGGTCCTGGGTCTGGATGAGCGCTTCTCTTTCCTTGCCTGTGAAATCTTTGAAAAAGGGAAGGCTTGCAATGAAGGACAGGATGAGTTGAAATTCCAAAGTCAACCTCGCCAATAGTTAACAGGGACTGGTGCAATTAAAGGGTTTAGAAAATTATGCCCGGCGTTTCTTAAATGAAATGATACAATCATTCTCATGTGGTAGCTAGAATTAAACGACAATACTGCTGTGGAAACGATTATTAGCGAAGCCATGTAAATCTAAAGACAGTTTGTTTACGATGATTCAAAAAGGGGGTGTTTGTATGGCAAGAATGGGCCTGGTTTTATTTCTACTCATTTGGATTTCAGCTTGTGAAACGACCCCTGTGAAAAAATACTCGAATCTGCCCGAACCCCTTCCTCTCACCGAAGGACAACTGGTTTATGAGGAATCGGGATGCGTGCATTGCCACGGTATTCAGGGCGATGGCGAGGGTTTTTTGTCCGTGGGAATGGTTCCCAGGCCGACGGACTTCAGCAATGGCAACGTCATGTTGTTGAGATCGGATTCCGCGCTGACAAAGGCGATTCGTCTGGGTATGCCGGGAACGGCGATGCCGTCTTATCGTAATTTTACGGATCGGCAGGTGCGAGCGGTCGTCGGTTACCTGCGTTCGTTTGCGATTGTCCGGGAGTGAGGCTCAGGGGCCGAGCTGTCGGATGGCTTCGTAGACCACAATGCTGGCGGCGTTGGAGAGGTTGAGGGAGCGGACGCGGTCGTCGTACTGCGGAATACGATAGATGTTGCTTTCATTTTCTTCTCGCAGTTGTTGCGACAACCCTTTGGTTTCCTTGCCAAAAAACAGGTAAGTTCCGGCTTCGAATCTGTGTTCGAAATAACTCGCTTTCGCTTTGGTGGAGAAAAAAACCCGGGGCGCATTGACGGGCATGGTTTCATAGAGCGCCTCGATATTTTTGTGGCGTCGGACATCGACGTATTTCCAGTAGTCGAGACCGGCGCGTTTGACTTGCGTGTCGTTGATTTCAAAGCCAAGCGGTTCGACCAGATGCAGGACGCATCCGGTGGCGAGGCAGAGCCTGCCAATGGAGCCGGTATTGTTCGGGATTTCCGGTTCGACGAGTACGACGTTGAGTTGATGCGGCATGGTATGGAAGCGGCGTTCGCCGTGTTGTTAGAGTTAAAAAAATGCTATCCGCCGGATCGGCGGTACAGGTGTTTACTGATAACATTGGGTAGAGTGAACAGAACCCCGCCGCGCAAGGAAAAGTAGAGAAGGCGTCCTAACGATCCGCCGAATTTCATATAGGCCCGCCATTTGACATCCAGTGTTTCCAGATACAGTTTGCGTTTGTTACGAAGCATCGTTGAGGTTTCATAAAAACGAATGAAACCTAAATTGTCCTTCAAATTACATGCTTTCCCTTCTTGCATCAGCCGAATCCACAGATCATAATCCTGACAGGTTTGATAGCTGGGGTTGTAGCCACCCACCTTCACGAAGGCTTGTCTTCTAAAAACGACAGAACTGTGAGCGAAGGGATTCAAGCGGCTGAAGTTGCGCCGTATCGTAGCGTCGGTTTCCAGGAATTCCTCCCGTTGCGCGGTCAGATGTCCCTCTCTCCACTCCTCGTAAGCGCCGCCGCATAGAACGTAATCCGGGTTGGCTTCCATGAATAGAATCTGTTTTTCGAGCCGGTCGGGAGCGGCGCAGTCGTCGGCGTCCAGTCTGAAAATCAGTTCCCCTTTTGCCATGCGCACGCCCTTGTTGAGCGACCCGGCGATGCCCAGGTTTTCCTGGTGAACGACGACGACGCGGGGGTCGCTGATGCGATCCAATATCGTTCTACTGCCGTCGGTCGAGCCGTTGTCGAGAATAATGAATTCAAAATTCTGATGGGTCTGATTGAGAATGCTGTCGACGCATTCTTGAAGGTAGCGCTCTCCGTTATAGACGGACGTGACGACGGAAACAAAGGGGGATGAGGGCATAGCGGGAGTCAGGCCGAGTTGGTTTGTGACCGCCAATTCACTTTCACAGGACCGCTTTCCAGAGGTAGTGTTTCAGATTCCTGAGGGTCGTGGGGCATGTCCGCGCAATTCGCGATCAGCGCTTTTTCCTGCCCCGTGTTTTCAAATCCATACCAGACACCGGGCGGAATTTTAATGAGTTGATAATGGTCGGGACGGCCGAGTTCGTATTCCCGCAGTTCCTTGTAGGTCGGGGAATTCTCTCTCGCGTCGTACAGAGCCAGATGCAAGGTGCCTCTGGGAGCGGCGAACAGTTGCGTCATTTTCCGGTGGCGTTTCCATGCTTTGACGACTCCGGGATTGACCTCAGAAAAATAGATTTCCCCAAACTTGGTAAACTGGTCGGAATCCTGGCGGAGCATGTGCAGGACCGCGCCTCGATCGTCTTCGATGATCTTCAGCGGTTCAACGGCGCCGCCGTGCAGGGGAAGCTTTATTGGGTCCATGAGAGATTGGCTCGCCGCGCGCGCGCAACATATTCCTCGATTTGCTTGAGGGACAATTCAGCGGCGGCTTCTGGCCCTTGTTCGTAATAGGCCTGGTACCATTCGCCCGTGAAACGAATCGAGCTTTCAAAATCGAGCGTGGCTTCCCAGCCGAGCAGGGTCAGGGCTTTGTCGCAATTGAGCTTGAGCAGGTTGGATTCTTTTTGATTGGGATCGGGCGGCACAACGTCCCACTTGGGTTCTTTCCAATAGCGGCAAAACTCTTCAATCAATTCTTCGACCGGCTGGATGACGCCGCTATGCGGGCCAAAGTTGAAAGCCTGGTTGCGCGCCGATTCCGATTCGTTGAATAAATGCGCGCCGAGATGCAGATAGCCTCCCAGGGGTTCCAGAACATGTTGCCAGGGTCGCGTCGCCTTGGGGTTGCGTATTGGGAGCGATTCGCCACGCGACCAGGCCCGCGCACAATCGGGGATGATCCGGTCCGCCGCCCAGTCGCCGCCGCCGATGACGTTGCCGGCGCGAGCTGTTGCGACGAAGAGATCCTCGCTGGTGAAAAAAGATTTCATGTAAGCCGAGGCGATGATCTCGGCGCAGGCTTTTGAGGCGCTGTATGGGTCGGCGCCGCCGAGCGGGTCGGTTTCACGATAGCCCCAGAGCCATTCGGAATTGTGGTAACACTTGTCGCTGGTGATGAAAACGCCGGCGCTGATGGATGCGCATTCGCGAATCGCCTGGAGCATGTAGAGCGAGCCGAGGGCGTTGGTTTCAAAGGTGAGAACCGGGTCTTCGTAAGATTTGCGCACCAGAGCCTGCGCGGCCAGATGAAAGACGATCTCCGGTTTGAAATCATCCAGCGTTTGTTGTAGCGAGCGCGGGTCGCGCACATCGCCTTCAACATGAAGCATTCTGTTTTTCAGTTTGAGCGCTTCAAAATTGCAAGGCTCGCTTGGCAGGTCGATGGAGTATCCGGCGACCTCCGCTCCCAGTTCAAGCAACCATGCGCTGAGCCAGGAACCCTTGAAACCGGTGTGGCCAGTGACCAACACCTTTCTGCCTTGATAGATATTTGAAAACATCGTTGCTTTCCTGTGCGCGACGCCCCTGGAGCGGTCGTTGTTTTATTTCCAGACCTTCCAGAAGGCGCGCCCGGAATTCCACAGTTGATTGAGGTGCGTCGCGTCGCGATAGGTGTCCATGCAGGCCCAGTCGCCCTGGTGGTGGTAGGCCATCAACTCGCCTTCGCGGGTGATTTTTTCCAGCGGACCGACTTCGAAATCGCAGTTTTCGTCGAGAGAAAGATAATCGAATATTTTTCTGTTGAATACGAAAAAACCGCCGTTGACCATGCTGGCGTCGATCTTGGGCTTTTCAATAAAATTGACGACCTTGCCTTCGTTCTGGACGATTTGCCCAAAGGACGAACGCGGGCTGACGCCGGTCACGGTCGCTATTTTCCCATGCGATTGGTGGTAGTCCGCAAGTTGTTTGAGATTGATGTCGGAGATGCCGTCGCCATAAGTGACCATGAAGGAATCGCCGTCGATGAATTTTTCAATTTTCTTGATGCGCGCGCCCTTGAGAGTCGTTTCTCCTGTGTTTGCCAGGGTGATGGTCCAGTTCTCATTGTGCGGGTTCTCGTGCACCGTCATCTGGCGGTCGGCCCCCAGCTTGAAGGTCACATCGTTATTGTGGAGCATGTAATGATAAAAGTATTCTTTAATGACTTCCCCTTTGTAGCCCAGGCAGAGGATGAAATCATTGAAGCCGTAATGGGAATACAGTTTCATGATATGCCAGAGGATGGGATTGTCGCCGATCTTCACCATCGGTTTGGGACGGAACTCAGTTTCCTCTCGCAAGCGCGCTCCCATGCCGCCGCATAGAATAACGACTTTCATTGAGCGACTCCCGTTGGATCGGGGTTCATTTGAAAATAGAATCTTTGCATAGCTTCAGGGTGTTTTCGATTTCTTCGTCCATGTTGCCTGTGAGGCTGAATTGCATGGACTTGAGTTTGTCGATAGAAAATTCAACGGGCGGTTCATCCTCAGAGTTTGAGGAGGGTTTCGTTTTAATGTCGCCGAGGGTTGTTCCAAATTTGCTTTCGTAGATGCGGGCGACACGTTTTGCCGCCTCCAGAACGGAAAGGGAGCATTCGCCGCCCAGATTATACAGGCCATCGCCCCAATTGTCAGGGATATTAAACAGGAAATGGTGCACGGCCCGGGCCACGTCGGACAGGGCGACAAAATCGCGTTGCTGGCGTCCGGAGGATTTTAAAACCAGTTTGCCGTTTTGCGTGGCCTGTCGGCAGAGATCGTTGAACAGCAGAGACCATCGGCTGATCGCGGAGTCCATCGGTCGACCGAAGCCGTTGGAAAGTCGAAATGTGACCGTTTGCATTTGATGATAGGTTCGGAAGTATTGGACGATGTCTTCCGCGGCGCGGTGAGTTGCGGCATAAGGGTGCGCGGCGCGCGTTGGAGAATTTTCCGTGATCGGTACGCTGGTCTGAGGGCCGTAAACATGAAAGGTTGAGAAGTTGATAAAACGCCGCACGCGTTTTTCCTTGCACTGCTTCAACAATTCGTAGGTCCCCAGAGTTTTTATTTTCCAGGCTTGCTCGGGTGTGTTTACGGCGTCGGTTATATTGGGCGAGGCGAGATGAATCACGGAGTCCACGCCCTGAAGAGCGGTGGAGATTGTTTCGGGATCGTCCAATGCGAAGCGAACGACTTCGCAGGCATTCGACCATTCCGGCATGAAAGCGGCCTTGCGGCTGGTTCCCAGAACGATTTCAACGTCGGTTTCATTTTCGATCAGGTAGTTGGCGACGCGTCCGCCAATGTATCCCAAACCGCCTGTGATTAATATTCTCATTATGATAGCTCGATTTTATTCTGCAGGCAGTCGGCGAAATTGGTTGATTAAACAAGGGAGCGTCCCATGAACCCATAAGCGGAGGGATTCAGGGTTTTCTCCATCGCGCTTCGGATTGATCGGAATTCGCGGCAGATTCTGAATGTGGTCGCGGTGTTCAGGGAAAATGTTTCCAAAGCGCGTTGTGGTTGAAGAGTCGAAACCGCAATCTGCAGCCAGTTTGAATTCCCGGGGGCCGGCTTCACGAACAGTTCCAAACGGATAGGAAAAGTGTCTGACGATCTCTCCCGTATGCGACTCGATGCGTTCTTTCGATTGCATTATCTCCGAAATTGCGTTGCGCTCGTTGAGTTGGCTGAGAGCAGGGTGACTCACGGTGTGCGCTCCGATATCGACCAATGGGTCACGGTTCATTTCGGTAATTTGATTCCAGCTCAAAGCGAGTTCCTTTGTTTTCTCATGTAGATCAATCCTGCGTTTTCCAAAAAAATCATGCAATGCCTTTTCGAGCTGTTCGCCGTCCAAAAGTGAAAAAAAATTTCGCAATTGGTGAAACGCTTCTTCTTTTGACCAGCGATCACTACAGTCGAGGCGAAACGATGCTCCTTGAAAATCCCAATCAACTCGCTTCTCTTTATGTATGACATCTTCAAGCAGGTACCACCAGAGGATGGCGTCGCCGTCTGGAAACTGGGTGGTAACGTAAATCGTAAAGGGAACTTCGTGTCGCTGGAGGATGGGCCACGCATGGAGAAAATTGTCGGCGTATCCATCGTCGAACGTCACTGCGATGAACTTGTCGGGTCGCTCTGCATTTTTGAGATAATCGCATACTTGATGCAACGATACAAACTGAAAACCGTCTCTCTTCAGGAACTGGATAAGACGGTCCAGATATTCGGGACTTGTTTCCAAACCGGAATTTCCACGGATTCGGGATCTATCGGATTCAGGACAAACCCGGTGGAACATCAAAATGCTCCCGATTCCAGAATAAAATGGAGCCGTCAACCGGTCGGCCCGGCATAGTCTCAATGCGGGGAATGCCAAGTCTGTTACCCAACGCTTTATCCGTTTGCGATTGATCACGGTTGCCTTTTTCACATTAAGGGATGTCATCGGCCCGAGTCTATCATAGGTTGAGAATGGTTAGCTCGGAGTATAATCCGTCAATGTCCCTGGCCGTCAGCTCATCCGAGCGGTAGAGACGAGGCTCCGGCAACCTGTAGGAAATCGAACTTTTTATGCGACGACCTTGAAGTAAGCGTCGGTCGGCCAATATAGCCAGGGTTCCATGTTTCAATGCCAGGCGCCCGGCAATATATCCGGCAAATCGGCAGAAAATTTCAGGGTTGCTGATATGGTGCGGAACGATGACGGGAAGGTTTTTTCTTCGAGTCCGGGTGTAGACGATGGCGCAGTTTCCAAGTGATGATAGTAGCATCAGCTGTTTACAGGGGGCTTTCAGGTGGTCTTTGCTCCAGTCCGGTTGTTCGGGGGTTTTTTCCGAGGAAAATTCTCGCTTGATGGTTTCAAGCTTCTGGGTGATTTTGCATCGGAACAGTTCTGCGTCGAACAGGTTGGCTAGCGGATGAACAATCTGGACATGTGTTTCCAGCGGCTGAAACCCAAATTTCGACAATATGGTAAAAGCGTCAGGGGATGGAGAGTAGTCGGTGATCGTGTAGCCTTTAAGTTTGAGGGCTGGTAATAGCAGGGACAGGCTTTGGTTGCGGTAAGGTTTTTTTACGATCCATCCTGAAAGATTCAAGAAGCGCCTGGAAACTTCGTTTATTTGCCGTTTGCTGAAGATCAAGCCAATGAAGCCGACGACTGAACCCCCGGATTTCATCATCAGTCCGTTATATCCTTCTTCTGTATCGTGCCCATGTTGAAACAAGCGGCGCCAGTCATCTTTGGTTAGATGCGGATTGTTGAAATCGGCAAACAAAGGGTAGATTGATTCGAAATCCTTTTCAGTGGCGTTTTCGATTGTGATCATGTGATTTTTTTGAGAAAGCTGGGAGTTGCGTCGCCTGCTTCAAGACTGAATCATGTAGAATTCCAGCGAATCAAAGTAGACCCCCAAGAGTAGCCTACGCCGAAGCCAACGAGAACGATGCGGCTTCCGGTTTTGATGCGATTCTGGTCTTGCGATTCTTTCAAGGCAATGGGGATGGTTGACGAAACGGTGTTGCCAGATTGCTCGAGAGAGATAACAAACTTTTCTTCCGGGATATTTATTTTATCACGCAAATGTTGAAGCATATGCCGGTTGGCCTGGTGGAAAATGAACAAATCGACGTCGTCTTGGGATATAGAAGCGCGATTCAACAAATCATCGATGCATTGCGGCACAGCCCGGAGCGTGAAATTGAAGACCTCGGGTCCGTTCATAAAAAGCCCTTTCGCTCCGTCGTCGTCAACGGCGCATTCTTGCGACCGCAAGCCGCTTCCACAGACTTTCAGATTTTTCGCGCCTTTTCCGTCGGTTCCAAAAACAAAGGGTCCGATAGAATCTTCAGATAAATTTTCTTTTCCTTCTATTATTGTTGCGGCCGCCCCGTCGCCAAAAATCGAGCGGACGCTTCGATCTTCCTTGCGCATATATTTGCTGTAGGTTTCGGCTGTCAAGAGGAGGACGCGTTGGGCTTGTTGTGATTCGATTAATCCCTTTGCAAGCGAAAGTCCATAAATAAAGCCGGTGCAACCCTGGTTGATATCGAGAGCGCCTGCTGTTATGGGTAGCTTCAGACGGTCCTGCAGGACACAAGCGGTTGCAGGGAGTACGTAGTCGGGACTCTGTGTGCAGAATATGAGAAAGTCAATATCGTTGCGATCGCAGTCGCCCGAGGCGAATAATTTCTCCGCCGCTTCAAAAGCTAGATCTGAAGATAACTCACCCTTGCGAGCGATATGCCGGGCTTTAATACCAGTTTTCTTTTCAATTTTGGCCAGATTCCAGTCGGGGAATTCTGCGGCCAAATCTTCTCCGGTCAGAATATCTTCAGGTAAGTGGTAGGAGATTGCAGTGATGGCGGCGCGCATCAGCTTGTCGTCTTTCGTTGAAATTGGCGGGCGACGATATGAAATTTTTTATAGTTCATGGCGTCAATGCGCGGAATAACCGCCGTCTATAACCAGCGTGGTTCCTGTGATCCATCGCCCGGTTTCTGCCATCAGGAAGGCGGCGGCATTAGCGACATCTCGCGGTGCGCCAGCTCCTAGCGGGTGTTCTGCTATGAGGGCGTCGAGTTGTTCGGTAGAGAGCGTTTTTCTGGCATCTTGCGCCGCCTGTGTTGGAATGTAGCCGGGAGCGATTGCGTTTACGCGAATATTGTCTCCCGCCCATTCGATGGCTAACGATCTAGCGAGACTTATCAGGGCGCCCTTGACGCCAGAATAGACCGACAGACCTGAGCCGCCGACGATTCCGGCTGATGAGGAAATGAAAATGACGCTTCCCGAATTTGCCCGCACTTTGCGACTGGCGAACGCTTTGCACAGAGCCAGAGCCGCAGTCAGGTGCACCTGAATCATGCTTTGGATTTCATCTAAAGGGGCGTATTGCAGGGGGGATACGGTTTGCATGCCTGCGGAGTGAACGATCCCGTATAAAGGGCCGTGTTGTTTGGCCAATTCTTTCAAAAGAGGTTGAATCGCGCTTGTCTGGTTCAGGTCAAATGGAACTGCAAAATTTTTGGAGGCGTCGAGAGGGGCTAATGTGTCCTTCAGTCCCGCCTCGTTTCTTGCAAGCAGAAGGGTGCGCGCGCCCAGGCGGCTCAGGTGTTGCCCTATTTCACGTCCCAGTCCTGACGAGGCGCCGGTGACCAGAACGAGTTTGTCTGTTAAGTCCAAGGGATTCATTGTTGAGCAACGCGGAAAAGGAGAAGGTTGGCAAGGACCTTCAGGGAGCTAAAGAGACTTTTCAACCAGAGATTTGAGTTGATCCAAGGTTTTGCAGGACATGACACTTTCCGGCTCTACGGCGACTCCAAAATGACGATCCGTCATTGCAAGAAAACCGATGATAGCAAGAGAATCCCAGTCTTCAAGCGAGTCGAGCGGTTCATTGCCCTTGAGAGCTCCTTTATCCAGCTCCAGTAGTTCTTCCACAAGGGGAATAAAATTATCAATGGTCATATTATGAATTGCTCCGTTTCGATTGCGATTGTACCCGTATCCTCACTGCTAGTTCAATAGTAAATATGGCGAAACCATTGTTGCATGCAAGCGGGCGCCGCAGTTGGCGTTAGTCTTGGTAATTATTGACTCCAAGGGGGTTTAATGCTAATTTTCAAGGCGTAAAACGGGTTGTGGCGGGCCTGACCTGTGTTTCCTTTGTGGAAAAAATGTTCCTGATGAAACCCCCGTTTTTCCTCCCATTCAGTAGATACCGTTTTTTTAAGAGACTGAATTTCATTCTTTTTGTATAGCCTGGAAGGCGAACCCCGATGGCGCGACAGTTAAAAAAAATCCTTGTGACCGGGGCGGATGGTTTCATTGGCTCTCATCTGGTCGAACGTCTTGTGAGCGAAGGGTATTCTGTCCGAGCTTTTGTTTTATACAATTCATTCAATTCATGGGGATGGCTGGATCAGGCCCCAGAAGCGATTCGTGGAGAACTGGACGTGGTTGCGGGAGACATTCGCGATCCTTTCGGGGTGAAGGATGCCATGAAAGGAATGGATGCGGTCTGCAATCTGGCGGCGTTGATATCGATTCCTTATTCTTACCATTCGCCCGATACTTTCGTGGACGTGAATATCAAGGGCGCCTTGCATGTCGCGCAAGCGGCGCGGGAACTGGAAGTGGAGCGTGTCGTACAAACTTCGACCAGCGAAGTGTATGGAACGGCGCGTTTTGTGCCGATCACAGAGGATCATCCCTTGCAGGGTCAATCGCCATATTCGGCCTCAAAAATCGGAGCGGATCAAATCGCTTTATCTTATTATCAGGCGTTTGGAACGCCGGTTTGTATTGTGAGACCGTTCAATACTTATGGGCCGCGTCAGTCGGCGCGGGCAGTGATTCCAACTATCATCACCCAGATTGCCAACGGCGCCAAGAAATTGCAGTTGGGGGCTTTGGAGCCGACAAGAGATTTCAATTACGTTCAGGACATTGCCCGGGGGTTTCAGTGTGCTTTGGAGGCGGACGGGGTTGATGGCGAAGTCGTCAATCTGGGCAGTAATTTTGAAGTGTCTATCGGCGATACGGCTCAGTTGATCGCCGAAGCGATGTCCTCCGATGTGGAAATCATGCAGGACCCGCAACGCCTTCGACCGAAGAACAGCGAAGTGGAGCGTTTGTGGGCCAGCAACGCCAAAGCCGAAACCTTGCTGGGCTGGAAGCCGGAGTATGGCGGTCGCGACGGATTCTTGCGGGGGTTGGGCGAAACAGTCGAATGGTTCAGGCAAGCGGAAAACTTGAAAGGGTATAAGGCGGATATCTATAATATCTGATTTCATCATGGATCCTCAATCTGTAGTCAATGCGTTAAATCAAAGTCTGGCGAGTTTGGCCGCCAAGCCGGTGGGCCTTCATGAACCTTGTTTTCAGGGCAAGGAGTGGGAGTACGTGAAAGAATGTCTGGACACGGGCTGGGTGTCCACCGTCGGTAAATTTGTAGACCGGTTTGAAGACGAGTTAAAAAACATCACTGGAGTGGAGCACGCCATCGCCGTGGTCAACGGTACAGCCGCCTTGCATGTGAGTCTTATCCTTGCAGGCGTTGAGCGTGAGGATGAAGTGATGCTCCCTGCCTTGTCGTTTGTAGCGCCGGCGAACGCGATCGCGTATTGCGGTGCGGTTCCACATTTCATTGATAGTGAAGAAAAAACGCTCGGCGTTGACCCTGCGCGGCTGGAGACATATCTCAGTGAGATTGCTGAAGTGCGCAGCGGGCATTGTTTTAACAAGCAAACGGGACGCTTGATTCGAGCCGTCGTAGCGGTGCATACCTTCGGTCACCCTGTGGATATGGACCTGTTGAAAGAGGTGTGCGACCGGTTTCATCTGATTTTGATTGAAGACGCGGCGGAGTCTCTTGGCTCATATTATAAGGGCAAACACACGGGTCATTGGGGGCAGAGCGCGTCGGTCAGTTTTAACGGCAATAAAATTGTAACGACAGGCGGGGGCGGCGCGGTTCTGATTCGCGATGCGGAGCTTGCGAAAAAAGCGCGACACATCACAACGACGGCTCGGCGACCGCATGGGTGGAACTTTTATCACGATCAGGTAGGATATAATTATCGCTTGCCCAATATCAACGCCGCCCTCGGTTGCGCTCAACTGGAGCAATTACCGGAATTTTTAAAATGGAAACGCTCGCTTGCGATGGCGTATCAAGAGTGTTTTGCAAACGTATCAGCGGTGCGATTTTTTGAGGAACCGGAGTTTGCGAAAAGCAATTACTGGTTGAATGTTCTTTTGCTGGCCGAGGCTGACATGAATCAATTGAACGCGTTGATCGAAGCGACGCGGGATGAGGGGATTTTAACGCGACCTGCCTGGACGCTCCTGTGTCGCCTACCCATGTTTCAAAACTGTCCGCGCATGAATCTGGATCAAGCTGAGAATCTTGAGTTGAGGATTGTGAACATTCCAAGCAGCGCCGGATTGGGGCGGGAAGCCTGCGCTTCCAACGTATAAACGTCGATAGGCTCTTTCGGCGTTCAAGTTTTATACTTTTTAACGCAACCTTCTAAAGCGATGTCTGAACGAAGCTTATGCGTGGTTACCGGAACGCGCGCCGATTATGGTCACTTGTCCTGCCTGATGCGAGCCATTCAGAACGATCCTGAATTGCGCTTGCAGGTTGTGGCGACGGGTATGCATTTGTCGCCTGAATTTGGCATGACCGTTGATGGGATCATCGAAGACGGTTTCGAGGTCAGCGCCCGCGTGGAAATGCTGTTGTCGAGCGACACTGCGGTGGGTATTGGTAAATCAATTGGGTTGGGCGTTATTGGTTTCGCTGAAGTTTTTGACCGATTGCAACCTGATGTGACGATCCTGTTGGGCGATCGCTTTGAGATGTTGGCGGCGGCGATGGCGGCGACGGCGGCGCGTATTCCCATTGCGCATTTGCATGGCGGGGAAACGACGGAAGGCGCTATGGACGAAGCGTTTCGTCATGCGATCACCAAAATGTCCCATGTTCATTTTGTCGCGGCAGAAGCGTATCAATGCAGGGTGAGGCAGATGGGGGAAGGCCCGTCGCGCATTTTTAATTTCGGCGCCCCGGGCCTCGATTTGTTGAAGACGATGGAGCGGCCGACTCGGGCGGATCTGGAAGCTAGATTAGGTTTGTCCCTGGGCGAACGGAATTTTCTCGTTACCTATCATCCTGAGACCTTGAACCGGGAGGGGCCGGAGAAAGCGATCCAGGCGCTGTTTGAAGCTCTGGACGTCTTTCCTGACGCCCGGATTATTTTCACCAAACCCAATTGCGACGAAGGCGGACGAAAAATTATAGAATTGATTGATGCTTTTGTTGAGGCGCGTCAGGAGCGCGCCGTCGCGCATGTTTCTCTCGGCTCGTATTATTATTTCGGGGTGATGAACGAGGTGGACGCGGTGATTGGCAATTCATCCAGCGGGTTGATCGAAGCTCCGGTGTTTGAAAAGCCGACGGTGAATATAGGCGACCGTCAGAAAGGTCGTTTGCGCGCCGGGTCGGTTGTCGATTGCGACGAAACGAAGGCGTCTATTGAAGCTGCGATCCGTCAGGTCTTGTCGGTTGATTTTCAGATGAAATTAAAGGGCGTTAAATCGCCTTACTATCAGGGCGGCGCTTCAGAGAAAATCCTGGCTGTTCTGAAGTCGTTTGACTTGCAGAATATTAAAAAAACGTTTTATGATTTGCCGTCCCGATAGGGGGCGCATCTGGATGGGATCCATGAAATCCACCTATATCATTGCGGAAGCGGGCGTCAATCACAACGGCGAGAGAGATCTTGCCTTTGCGCTGGTGGATGCCGCGGCGAAAGCAGGCGCTGACGCGGTCAAGTTTCAAACTTTTCGCGCTCATGAGATAGTCAGTCGGCATTCTCCGAAGGCGTCCTATCAAATTAAGGAAACTGGCAGTGAGGAGACTCAGCTGGAAATGCTTCAGCGATTGGAGCTGAGCCCGGAGATGCACCGCGAACTGGCGAAGCGCTGTCAGAAACAAAACATTCAATTTTTATCGACCCCTTTCGATTTAGAGAGTTTGCGGTTTTTGGCGGAGGACTTGAAGACGCCGCGCATCAAACTTCCCTCAGGGGAGATCACCAATGCGCCGTTATTGTTGGGGGCGGCGCGCACTGGGAAAGCGGCGATTCTGTCGACGGGCATGGCGACCTTGGGAGAGATCGAAATGGCGTTGGGGACGCTTGCCTTCGGATACCTCAATACCGCTGAAACTCCCTCTCGGGAGGCTTTTGAGGGCGCGATCTGGGCGGATGAGGGTCAGAGATTATTGAGGGAGAAAGTCACCTTGCTACATTGCACGACCGAATATCCGGCTCCGGTAGAGAGCGTGAATTTGCGCGCGATGCAAACGATGAAGCAGGCTTTTGGTCTGGATGTGGGTTATTCGGATCACACGGCAGGAATAGCCGTTGCGACGGCGGCAGTCGCTTTGGGCGCAACCTTGATAGAGAAACATTTCACGCTGGATTGCTCTTTGCCCGGCCCGGATCATCGCGCTTCATTGGAGCCGGAAACATTTAAGTCGATGGCGAGTTCTATCCGAGACGTCGAAGCGGCGCTTGGCGAAGGACGCAAGCTACCTGTTTTTGCTGAAAGGGAAAACAGAAAAATCGTTCGCAGGAGTTTGATTGCATCCCGCCGCATTGATTGTGGTGATGCGTTTGATGAAACGAATATTGCGATCAAGCGTCCCGGCGGGGGCGTTTCTCCGATGCGCTATTGGGACGTCCTGGGGAGAAAATCCAACCGAGTCTACGAAGCGGGTGAGTTGATAGAGTTATGAGATCGTTACCCGTCATCATACTTGGCGCCGGAGGGCATGCGCGTGTTCTTGCCGATGCATTGAAGGTCATGGGGCTTTCGATCAAGGGAGTGACGGATGCGGTTCCCGTCAAGGGATTGCCGGGCGTTCCTCTGCTTGGAGACGATTCGATTCTGGATTCTATTTCTCCTGATGATATTGTGTTGGTCAATGGTCTGGGTTCGATCGCGCGTCCGGCTTTGCGGCGCCGTTTATTTGAAAAGTTCAAGGCCAGGGGCTTCACGTTTCAAGACGTGGTACATCCTTCGGCGATGATCGCAGAAGACGTCAGGCTGGGCGAAGGTGTTCAGGTGATGGCGGGTGCGGTGATTCAGACCGGAAGCGTAATTTCAGATAATGCGATTATCAATACAGGAGCGCTTGTGGACCACGATTGCGAGATTGGCGCACATACGCATTTGGCGCCAGGAGTTACATTGTCGGGCCGCGTGACGATTGGCGAGGAAAGTCATGTCGGCGTCGCCGCCAGCGTGATTCAGTCCATTCGTATCGGAAGTCGCGCTTTGATCGGGGCAGGTTCGGTGGTCGTTAGAAACGTCCCGGAGTCCGCTCTTGTATATGGAAACCCTGCCAAGGAAATCGATTCGTGAAACAGGCCATCCCGCTGTTTTTCAGTATTTTTATTTTTAAATGTTGAGATTGCTTTTCAAATGAAATCAAAGTGCGTTAGGGCTGATTCACTATGCAAGGTGAGCGAATGAAAGCGCTCATCATTGGGTACGGGTCCATTGGTTCGCGTCACGCGGATATATTGAGAGACATGGGGCTTGAAGTGTCAATCGTTTCTTCGCGAAAGGAAACGTTCTTGGGCTGTTATCCCAATACACGGGAAGCTCTTGATGCGACTTCGCCTGATTATGTGGTGATTGCTAACAAGACTCACGAACATCATTCATCCTTACAGGAGCTGGCCACGCTTGGGTTTCGCGGCACGGTTCTTATAGAAAAACCGTTATTTCATGAAGTGAACGCGGCGCCGGTCAATGAGTTCTCGGCTGTTCACGTGGGTTATAATTTACGTTTTCATCCCTTGATTCTACGACTGAAGGAGATATTGGCGGGTCAGCAGTTGGTATCCGCTCAGATTTATGCTGGACAATACTTGCCATTGTGGAGACCGGAAAGGGATTATCGCCAGACCTATTCGTCGCGGCGAGAGAACGGCGGCGGCGTTCTGAGGGATTTGAGTCATGAACTGGATTATGTGAATTGGCTATTTGGAGGCTGGAAATCCTTGACCGCATTGGGTGGGCGTTACAGTTCCATCGAAATCGAAAGCGATGATGCATTTTCAATATTGATGGCGACGGAGAGATGTCCGATGGTGCAGATCCATTTGAACTACCTGGATCGGGCTTCGAGAAGAGAATTGTTGATCAATCTGGATCAGGCGACGGTCAAAATAGATTTGGTGAAGGGAACGGGCCAGATCAACAGTGATGAGTTTCAGTACGACGTGCCGAGAAACAGCACCTTTCGGAAGTTGCATCAGGCGGTTCTGGATCGGGATGAAGATAAATTATGTTCGCTCGAAGAAGGGATGGAGATCATTAAGATGATTGACGCCATTGAGCTATCGGCGCAAAAGCAAACCTGGATCATTAAATGAAACGCTTGTGCTCGATTTGCGTTCGCGGAGGCTCGAAAGGACTCAAAAACAAAAATATGCGCGAACTGGGCGGACTTCCACTTTTTGCCCACAGCATCAAGCAGGCGCAACAATCGAAATTGTTTGATTGTATCGTCGTCAGTAGCGATTCGGAGGCGATTCTCAGGGCGGCGACGGTGTATGGCGCAGATTATGCTATTATTCGGCCTGAAAATCTGGCGACAGATAACGCGCCGAAATTACCGGCAATTCAGCATGCATTGCTGGCATCGGAAAAACTTGCGAATGCTCGGTTTGATGTGGTGGTCGACCTCGATGCAACCTCGCCTTTGCGGGTTCCGCTGGACATCGAGAATATGGTTCAAATTCTGGAAGAGGAAAATGTTTCCAACGTCATATCGGGATGCCCTGCGCGTCGCTCCCCTTATTTTAATCTGGTTGAGCTGGGAGAGGATGGTTTTGTGAGGCTTTCCAAGCCTCTCAAAAACTCCGTGACACGTCGGCAGGATTCTCCAAAATGCTACGATATGAATGCTTCTATTTATGTTTGGCAAAGGGAAGCGCTGCTGAAAAATGATTCCATTTTTAACCGGGATACACGTTTGTATGTGATGCCGGAGGAACGGTCAATGGATATCGACTCCGCGCTTGATTTTGAATTTGTTGAGTTTTTGTACAAGAGAGATAATTCGGCGGAAATTAAAAATGGAGACGTTTAGCGGCTTTGCCACAGACGCTCTGAAGAATACATTGGAGAAGGGGCAAATTTGCAGAGTTTTTTTAGCTTCGTTCTCGGGCTGAGGATAAGGAATCTAGATGATTAATGGAAGCAGGGTGGTCGCCGTGATTCCCGCACGTATGGGAAGCAAAACGGTTCCCGGAAAAAATATAAAATCACTGGCCGGCAAACCGCTCATTGCATGGTCCATCGAGACGAGCCTGCGTTGCGAGGAGGTGGATCGCACAATTGTATCCACCGACGGCGACGCGATCGCGGAAGTCGGGCACGAATATGGCGCCGAAATTTTTAAAAGGCCCGACCATCTGGCTTCGGATTCCGCCTTGATCATCGACAGCCTGCGGGATTTGTGCAGACAACTGCGCGAGGAGGGGGAGACTGCAAAGTACATGGTGTTGTTGGAAGCGACATCCCCATTTCGTCGTCCACGCGATATTCGCGCTTGTCTCGACGCGTTGGAGTCGGGCAAATATGATTCTGTCGCCACGTTTGTGGAGGCTTCTTTGAATCCACACAGGGCCTGGGCGATCAAGGATGGGACGGCAGAGCCTTTTATCGAAGGCGCCGTGCCCTGGTTGCCTCGCCAGGAACTTCCTTCGGCATGGCAACTCAATGGCGGCGTGTATGCGTTTTCGATAGACGTCCTGCCTGTGGATGGCGTGAGCTTGTTGTTTGGAAAAAGCGGGGCGGTTGAGATGCCGATCAAGCGTTCTATCGACCTCGATAATGAGATTGATTTTCTCATAGCTGAAGCGGTTCTAAAGATGAACTCAATCGCGAAAGATTCCCTGGATCAATGAAGTCGAATAACATTCTCATAACTGGAGCTAGTAGCGGGGTTGGATTGTTTTTGGCAAAACGTCTAAGCGCTCAGTACAAAGTGATCGCCGTTGCCAGGAGAATCGATAAACTGCGTAGCGAGTTCAAAGATTTTCCAAATGTTAGACCGTATTTTCTGGACTTGAACGATGTGAACCGAATCGGAGGAGCGCTGGAAGAAATCATTCGCGTGGAAGGCGATATATTTTACGTGATCAATAATGCTGGCGTGATGCAACCCGGCTCGATTGAAGCGCTGAAAATGGAGCAGATGCTCCAATCCATTCATGTGAATGGTCTCGCCCCGATGATGGTGTTGAAAACGCTTTTGCCTGCGATGAAAAAACAAAATTTTGGCAGGATTATTAATATTACCTCCGGCGCGCCCTTGAACTGTTCGCCTGAGTATGGGGCTTATAGCGCCTCGAAGAGTATCTTGAATTCGCTTACAATCACGCTGGGCAAGGAGCTGGTCTCGTCCAATATCAAAGTCAATTTGATGAGTCCGGGGCCTGTTCAATCGGAAATGGCTCCCAACGCGACGCTACAACCCTCTATCTGTTTTCCCACGGTGGATTACTTGCTCTCGCTACCAGAGGACGGGCCGACGGGACAATTTTTCTGGTTGGGTTACGAGGTCCCCTTGTTTCCTGACCTGGAAGGGGTGGATTGGTTAGGCGGCGTCGGCAATGAGAAGCTGAGGAAAATTCAGGATATTAAGGATGATTAATCTGGGAGTCTTGGGGATGAGCCCCGGCAACGGGCATCCGTATTCTTTTTCTGCCATCATCAACGGTTATAATGGCGCGGCGATGGATGCGGCGGGATGGGGCGGTATTCATGATTACTTGCGACGCCGCAAGTCTGAAGAGTTTGGCATTGAAGGCGTTCGAGTGTCCCATGTGTGGACTCAGGATTATGATGAAAGCGCGCGGCTTTCAAGGGCGTCGAACGTGGCAACTGTGTGCAGGAATCTGGATGAGATGGTCGACGCTGTGGACGGCGCGCTGATCGCTCGCGATGATTATATGTTGCATCGCGAATTGGCTGAACCGTTCCTGAAGAGAGGGAAGTTTGTATTTGTTGACAAGCCCTTGTCTTTGAATGTCGACGATATGATTTACTTTTCTCCTTATCTTGAAAATGCTCAGTTGATGTCTTGTTCCGGGATGCGTTTCGCCAGGGAGCTGGACGAAATCAGAAATGATTGGGCGAGTTTTGGAAAGGTCAAGTTGATACGGGCGACGGTTTTGAACGACTGGAGGAAATACGGCGTTCACATGATAGACGCGTTGCTTGGTTTAACATCCTTGCGACCGATCAATGTTTCCATGGCGCCGGTGCAGGGCTTTGAGTCTCGGCTGATTCAATTGGATAACGGGTCTATATTCCAGGTCGATAATTTGGGCGAAACCTGCAAAACATTTAGGTTTGATATTTTTGGAGCGACGAAAAACGGTTCTTTTGACTTGCATGATAATTTTTCTGCATTCAAACGATTGCTGGAGGGTTTTGTTCAGCAAATCAGAACGGGAACGAATACGGTGCCGATGCAGGACACAAATGATTCCATGAGGTTGTTGATTGCGGGCATTCGAGCGCAGGAGGAAAAGCGAACCGTCTTGTTGGAGGAAATTAAAATATGAGCGCTGGAAAAATGAAGGCGGCTTTTGATTTAACGGGAAAGACTGCGGTGGTGACGGGCGGAGCGGGAATCCTGGGGAAAGAATTTTGCCGGGGATTGGCGGAGTTTGGAGCGCAGGTGGCGATTGTGGACGTCAATGCCGAAGGCGTTGAAGCGACGGCGGAAATTTTGCGCAAGGATTATTCCTGCAAGTGCCTTCCGGTCGTTGCCGATTTAACGGATCCCGATTCCATTCGATCCATGGTCGATGGGGTGATTGGCGAGTTTGGTTCTATTGATATACTGCATAACAACGCGGCCTGGAAATCGGATGATCTGGACGGTTTTTACGCTCCCTTTGAGGAATACGACTACAAGATATGGCGTCAGGTGATGGCGGTCAATATTGACGCGATGTTTCTGGTTGCCCAGGCTGTGGGCAAGGAAATGTTGAAGAATGAAAACGGCGGAAGCGTGATACAGACCAGCTCAATTTACGGAGTGATGGGGCCGGATCAACGAATCTACGAAGGTTCCGAGTACATGGGGCGGCAAATCAGTTCACCCGCTTGTTACAGCGTTTCGAAAGCGGCCGTTCTGGGCCTGACGCAATATTTGGCGGCTTATTGGGGCGATAAAGGGATTCGCGTCAACTCGATCAGTCCGGGCGGAGTGGAGAGTGGTCAGAATGAAACCTTCAAATCCCGTTACGGCGCCCGGATACCGATGGGCCGCATGGCAAGATCCAACGAGATGGTGGGGGCCTTGATATTTCTTGCTTCAGACGCTTCGAGTTATATTACCGGGGAGAATATTATGATTGATGGCGGACTGAGCGCATGGTAATTATTTCTAATTTGAAAATGAGGATTCTTTGATGGAGATCATTAAAAAGCCGCAACCGGTCGATTTTTCTGAATTTGCACCGGACAATAGCAATCCCCGTACGATGTGGGGATTGCCGCAGGAAATCAAGTATTGCAAGAAATGCGGCTACATCAATCAGAAACCGAATTCGGCGCAGGAATACAAACACACCCGCGATATAAAAAAAGAGACGCTTCCTTTCAATGAGGAAGGCGTTTGTATCGCCTGCGTTCACAATGCGAGTAAACACCAGTCCATCAATTGGGATGAGCGCGAAAAAATGTTGTGGGAAGTGTGCGATCGTTACCGAAGCAAAGATGGAAGTTACGATTGTTTGGTTCCCGGGTCGGGAGGTAAGGATAGTTTTTACACAGCCTATGAATTGAAATACAAGTTCGGGATGCATCCGTTGACGGTGACCTGGGCGCCCCACATTTATACCGATTGGGGCTGGGACAATCTGCGCGCGTGGATTCATTCCGGTTTTGACAATTATTTGTTCAATCCGAATGGAAAGGTGCATCGTTTGCTCACCCGCCTGGCGACGGAAAATTTGTTTCATCCATTTCAGCCATTCATTCTGGGGCAGTTCTACTTCCCTGTCAAAATGGCGATGAAATTCAATATCCAGTTGTTGTTCTATGGAGAGAATGCGGCGGAGTACGGAAATTCATTGGATGAAAACAGCACGGCATTGAAAAGCTGGAAGTACCTTTCCACAGAAGATCCGTCTCAAGTGTATTTAGGAGGCGTATCGATCAGCGATTTGAAAAAGGATTTTGGTATGACATCGGGAGATATTGCCCCTTACATGCCGCCGAATCTGGACGAGTTGCTGGAGAAAAAAATCGAAGTGCATCATTTGGGCTATTATTTGAAGTGGCACCCCCAGTCGAATTATTATTTTGCGGTGGAGAACAGCGGTTTCAAGGCCGCTCCCGAGCGCACTCCGGGGACCTATAGCAAGTACGCGGGAATCGACGATAAGATTGACGATTTCAATTTCTATACCCTGCATGTCAAGTTTGGTATTGGTCGCGCCACCTATGACGCCAGTCAGGAAGTTCGTATGGGCGATATCGAAAGGGACGAGGCCATTGCTTTGATTCGTCGTTACGATGGTGAGTACCCGGAAAGATTCGCCGAAGAGATTTTTGAGTATCTGAGTTTGCCTGAAAAAGATTTTCCAATTCCCTCTAAAATGTTTGAATCGCCTTTGGTGGATCGCGCTTATTTTGAAGCGTTGACGAATCAGTTCCGGTCGCCTCACCTCTGGAAATATGAGGATGGCCAATGGCGATTGCGTTTGTCTATTTGGGAACAGAAATAGCTCATCCTTTTGGTAGAACCGGGCTTTTAGAATCGAAGCGACAAAACTTTCCTCAGAATTATTTTCGATTGCAACGCACCCTCATTTTGGGCGCGCCGGGGTTGCTCACTCCTTAAGACCGTCCTGCTTGAAAAAATTATAAAGATGTCTGGCGATTTCACGGGCGGCGGGAAGCGTGAAATGGTCGAAATCGTTGTCCCAGTAGGCGATGGACGGGAGTAGCTCCGGGTTGGAGTTGTAGATATCTTTGAGTTTGATTATTTTCGTAACCCCTGCGTTTATTAAAACAGATTCAAGCTGGTCGGAGTAACTGTCTGGATAAACGATATCCTGGTAGCCGCTGGTTGCGATCACGTTTATCATTCGAATGTGATGATCGTTGCAAATTTGAGTCATCTCCCTGAAATACTCCAGATTCCTTTCGAAGATACTATCCACTTGCAGTTGTTGTATCGTTTCGTTTTCAGTTGATTGAAAGCGGAAATTCTTTTTGTCCACGAAAAAATTTTTAAACGAATGGCGAATCGGAAACAACCGGTCCGGATTGATGAGAGTCGTGGCCAGCGAGGTCAGCATTGGAAAGCGAACCATCATCTTTCGTTTGAACGACAAGTTATTCTTCTCTGCTCTCATTTGCACATCCTGCAGATCGCGTGGAAATTCAAAGTCGCCTTCTTTAATCCAGTTGACAAAATAGCGTATTTTTATTTTGGGATCGCCCTGAGTTTTTTTCACGAAATCTTTTAATGTGAGTAAATTGTGGGGGATCGCTTTGCCAGGGATTCCTGCGTTTATGAACTCGTACTTATGATTGAATAAATTTTGCAGTAGTTGTGGGACCGTCTCTTCATCATTGAGATTGGAGCCAAAGAGGGTTGAGTCGCCGCTGAATAAAATAAGGTCTTTGTCTTCGGTGAGTTCGGGACTTCTCAGGCCCAGCGAATTGCTGGAAAAGTGAATATGTTTTGCGCCTCTGTGAATATTGAAACGGTATGACACTCCGTTGTAGTTTGGCGTCAGGTACATATTACTGTAAAGCGGAACGTCGACGTCTCGAATTCCCTTGGGCAAGGGGTCCAGCCAGGAAACGACAAAGCGGTTAAAACTGAAAAGGATTAACGGCGTGATCAAAATGATTCCAAGAATCCAGAGAGTGAATTTTTTTTCGTTCATAATCAGAACCTAAAATATAAAAATTCAGAAGTCTGGCTGATATTGATGTAGGAAATGGAAAACAGTGCGAAAAATATCAATAGCATTTTTGGAGTGTAAGAAAAGTTTTCATAAAAAGAATTTGAGTTCTTTGTCAACGTCACTGTGTAGAAAATTGAAAGAAGAAGGACTCCATAAACTGCGACGCCGATTTCCGGGAAATATTCAAAATGAGAGAAATCGATTCCATTGAATCCAAACATCGCTTTCAGAACTTTCATAGCGTCTGGCCATGAGGTGGCTCGAAAAAATACCCAGGAGATATTGATGAAGTTGAAGGTGATAAACCAGGCGAGAAAACCGGGAAGAGGGGAGTTCAGCTTTTTCCACATCCGGTGAACGACCATCGCCGCTCCATGGAGCAGTCCCCAAAAAACAAACATCCATTCCTGTCCGTGCCACAAGCCGACAAGAAAAAAAGTGATGAGCAGGTTACGCAGGGTGATTGGCGCGCTGTGTCGGTTGCCTCCCAGAGGTATGTAAACATAATCTTTGAAAAATCGGCCCAGCGTCATATGCCATCGTCGCCAAAAGTCGGCGATATCCAACGCCTTATAGGGTGAATTGAAATTGATGGGCAGACGGATGTTGAATAACAGCGCCGCGCCCAGCGCCATGTCTGTGTATCCGCTAAAATCAAAGTAAAGCTGGAATGTGTAGGAGAGCGAAGTCGCCCAGCCTTCGAGGAAGGTCAGGGTGGAGGATTGATCGAATCCCGGCGTCGCCCAGGTCGCAAAGGTGTCTGCAATCACCACTTTTTTAAACAAGCCTAAAACGAAGACAAAAATTCCGGTCGCAATATTCTTATAGTGAGGCCCTCTGTTTTCGAGAGCGGCGAACTGCGGCATCATTTCTTTGTGGTGAACGATGGGTCCAGCAATGAGCTGAGGGAAGAAAGTGACAAACAGGCAATAATCGAGAAAATTTCCCGTGATCGTTTCATTTCGGTAGCAGTCCACAAGGAAAGCGATTTGTTGAAATGTGAAAAAACTGATCGCTAAAGGGAGCAACAGATTCAACTCAGCAAATCGGGTTTGGAATATCAGATTCCCGGTCTGAAGGAAAAAATCGGCGTATTTGAAGTATCCGAGCAGAGTGAGATTCCCTGAAATCCCAATGATGAGAGATAGCTTGCGAAAGAGTTTGTCGCTTGAACTTGATAAGTAAACACTGACGCCAAAGTTGAATAATACCGAAAAAAGTAAAAGTGGGAGATAGGCGATATTCCACCAGCTATAGAAAAATAAAGATGCAAAAACCAGCGTGCATTTCGCGGCGGGAAAGTTGATTCGGCCTGCAAAATAAAAATATGCGAAAAATGTCAGAGGAAGGAAAGCGAATATATATTCGAATGAATTAAATAACATGGCGGAAGATTGTTGCTGATTTTTAGATCGGCGTAGAGCAAGGATCGCTTCCTTGTTACTTTAATACAACAGGCGGAGACGGTTTCGTTCGCGAGAAGGCGGTTCCAGTTTTTTTTTATAGAATCCACGTCAACCGTATTCAGCAGATAGGTACGCGAACAAGGGCAAATTATATCAAACTCAAGGTCATTGGAGCAGGAATAAAAAGGATGAAAGGCGAGTTGAAGCAAACGCTCATTGCTTGTCGTCGTAAAATCAACAAGGCTGACTTGAAAACTGGAAGCCTCAGGATGTTTTTAATTGATCCTCCCCTTGCATGTATGTAAAAATCGATTGTCGCTTCTACTGTAGGGTGCGCCTTCCTGGAAAAGCGTACCGATGCGTGGTCATGCGATATACACTTAATTCTAATCGTACAGGCTTTTTTTAGGCTGAAGGCCTGTATCCGCCTAGATTGATTCCTTTTTGATGGCAGATCTCAGATTAATAGCCCGCCTTGACATCAAAGGTTCCCATTTGATCAAGGGCGTTCAGTTGGAAGGGGTGCGTAAAATCGGCGACCCCAATGTGTTTGCAAAAAAATATTACGATAGTGGTATTGATGAAATTTTATACACGGACAATGTCGCCAGTTTGTACGGCCGGAACAGTTTGTTTGATATCATTCGGCAAGCCACTCGGGATATATTTGTGCCGATGACGGTCGGGGGTGGGTTGCGGAATTTGCAGGATGTTGAAACGGCCCTGCGCTCTGGAGCAGATAAGGTAGCGATCAATACCGCGGCTATTCAAGAGCCGGGATTGATTGCCGAAGCCTCAAGAAAGTTTGGTTCTCAGTGCATCGTTTTGTCGATTCAGGCAAAGATGAACGCCGGGGATTCCTGGGAGGCTTATTGCGAAAACGGTCGCGAGCATACTGGACTGGATGCGGTTCAGTGGGCGGTGAAGGGCGTCGAACTGGGGGCGGGTGAAATTCTTTTGACCTCGGTGGACCGGGAAGGGACTTGTAAAGGATTCGACGTTGATCTGGTCAAGGCGGTCTCCCGCGCCGTCTCGGTTCCTGTGATTGCGAGCGGAGGAATGGGGCGTCTGGAGGATTTGCGGGATGTGGTTTGTGGGGGTGGAGCCGATGCGGTTGCGATGGCTCATGTTTTACATTATGGCAAATTGTCGGTTTCGGATGTTCGATGCTATGCGTCAAAGCAGGGCCTTGGCGTAAGATCGGTTGTGAACCGGATATGAAGCGAGTTTCCGTCATTGATTTTGGCTTGGGGAATTTGTTGAGCGTTTGCCGCGCCTTTGAGAAATTCGACGCGGAGGTTGAACTGGTCGATCACCCTCGGCAAATCCTCGACGCTGACAGGCTGGTTCTTCCGGGCGTGGGGGCCTTTGGCGAGGGTATGGACGGCTTGATTCGTAAAGAGTTGGTCGAGCCAATTCTGGAATATGCTAACAAAGATCGCCCTTTTCTTGGGATTTGCCTGGGGATGCAATTGATGCTGGATTTCAGTAGTGAGTTCGAACGCCGTGAAGGTCTGGGTTTGATCCCCGGCGCCGTAGTTGCGATCCCAAAATTAAATTCCGATGGTCAAGTTGCGAAAATCCCTCATATTGGTTGGAGTTCTTTGCGCTTACCTCAATTGTCTCCCGATTGGACTCAAACGGTTTTATGCGACAATGAACCGGGAGATGATATGTATTTTGTTCATTCATATCAGGCGATTCCTCAGTTCGAAGCGAACCGACTGGCCGACATTGATTATAACGGGGAGAGGATTTCTGCGGCGATCTTCAAGGGAAACCTTGTTGGCTGTCAGTTTCACCCGGAAAAAAGCGGCCCCGTCGGCTTGAGAATCATTCGCGCTTTTCTAAAGTAATTTTATTCCTCTTATTTTAATAAATCCCGTCCCGAAATTGGTTTAATCCTAACGCGCGGGTTTTGAAAGACGTTATCTTGATCACCTCTGAACAATCACAAAACACGCGCTTCACGCTGGTTTTGACTCAAGAGTTGAAGATATCGTCTTTGTGGCCTCTTGTGTGCTTGCGTGTTTCAAAGGGACCTTTAAAGATTCGTTATCTGAGTAGTTCCTCTCTGGGGTTGAAGAGCGCGCGTCTTCTCGCTCGCGTTGGCGTGTTTGCGGAACCCCCGGCGAAGATGACCGATGTTAATTTTGTAGACTCTCCTTATGGAAAGCAGTGGGAGATTTTATTCCTTGTCTCGCAAGCCTGCCGGAAGCAATGGGGGCTTATCCAGCGGAAAGTGAAAAAGATTTTCCCGATGGTCGATCGTTACCGACAAGAGGCGCTGACTTCTAACGTTACGAAAGCATGGACGCTGTGGCTGGCAAAGCTCATGTATCTCAGAAAAGCGGCTGAAATCCATGTTGTGGAAGAAGGTGTTCCAAAGGAAATGATTGTCATTCTGTCTCCCTACGCTTCCTTGGTTGAAATGGTTGATGTCGCTGGTTGTCCTGGTCTGGATGTTCCGCTTTACGAACAGCAGGCTTTCAATAAATCGACTATGTATATATGGGGGGCGCTTTTTTTGAGTTTGAAGCGCTTGTTTCAGGAGACGCTATTTTGTTTGCTGGGCGGTGAGATGAAAAGGCGAGAGTCTCCCGGCTGTATAGCGACTGGCGCGGCGTGGGATATCAAAGGCATGACGGCGATGATGTTGGATGATCTGTTCTGGTGGAGAAACAGTTCGGTTCCCCCCGAACGAGTCGTCTATCTTTATGACCGCGCTGATATTCAACCCACGCGGGAACGATATCAAGTTACCTCTGAACTCGGTATTTCGTCCCGAGCGATGAATGCTGAATATTTGGGCGACCATCCTGAAATTATGATGCAACCAAGAGGGCAATGGCCGTTGTCGGCGTATTTTCGAAATGTTTGTTTTGCAATCAAGATGTTATTGCGTTCTCTATGCACAGAAAAGATTTCGCAATCCATCTATTCGATTCTCAGCGCGCAAGAGATCATGTCTTTCGAGGCCGCTCAGTATTTGAAGGAGTTGAACGTCAAAGCCGTCTTTCATCACCAGGAAGTCGGGATCGACTTTCTTTCTTTGGCGGCGAATAGAATAGACGCGATCCGGCTTGGAATACACTGGTCGAGCGTTAATGGAGTGTGCGATTTATCGCCGGCTCATGAAGTCTTTTTCATCTGGGGCGATCATGACGCGCAGATTTATCTGGATTCGCAAGCGGCGTCCCCAAATTTATTGCTTTCGGGATGTTTTATCAACGATCACTCAAATTTGGAGGCTCGAGAAAAGGCGTCAAGCGCGGCTATTGAAATGAAGAAGAATGGCGTAAAATGTATTCTGGCTTTATTCGATACGTCAACGCCGACGCCGGAATTTTACAAATTTTTTCTGAATTGGGTTAAAGAGGATTCCTCCATAGGTTTGTTGATTAAAAGTAAAGGAGGGAGAATCTTTACGCGAGCTAAAGCGCAAAATCTGGATGATCTCCTGCAGGAGGCTCAAGTCACTGGGCGCGTTCATATGATCGATGGAACGGCGTCCCCAGGAGATGCGGCGCATTCGGCGGATTTTTCAATTGGCTTGGGTTCGTATTCGGCGGTGGTTACGGCGGCGTTGAAAGGAGCGAGGATCATTTACCTGGATTACGAACGATTGGAACAGGGACCGTTACAGGCATACACAACCTTGCATTCCCTTGGCCCGGGTCGGTGCATTTTTGGAGATCACGCTTCGTTGAAGGCCGCAATCGAAGCGTTCATGGAGGAGCCGGAAGCTCACCCTGAGCTTGGCGACGCATCGCCGGTTATAGAGCGGTTTGATCCTTATCGTGATGGAATGGCCAGCCAACGGGTCGGTTCCTATCTTCAATGGTACCTTGAGGCAAGAGACGAGGGTATGAATAAAGAAGCGGCTATAAAGGAGGCGAATGTTAAATATGCGGATAGGTGGGGTCAGAGTAGGGTGGTTCGAGGACTTTAACCTTGCTTCCTTTCAATTGACATCGAGGCGAACGGCTTATGGCATCTAATTTTTCAGATAAAACCATTTTGGTCACAGGTGGAAGCGGTTCTTTGGGCCATGAGCTTACAGAGTACCTTCAAAGCAATTTTCCTCCCCAAAAGTTGATTATTTTCAGCCGGGATGAAATGAAACAGTTTGATATGGCTAAACTATTTTCTCAGAAAAATGTTCAGTTTATTTTGGGAGATGTTCGCGATAAAGACAGTTTGAAGCGCGCCTGCGCTAATGTGGATTACATCATCCATGCGGCGGCGATCAAGCACGTGAGTTCGGCGGAGTACAATCCATTCGAAGCTGTAAAGACCAATATTCTGGGAGCACAGAATGTGATTGATTGTGCCGTGGAAGCGGGAGTCCAGAAAGTGGTGGCTCTGAGCACGGATAAGGCGGTCAACCCGGTCAATTTGTATGGGGCGACGAAACTGTGCGCCGACAAGATTTTTCTGGCTGGGAACGCCTACTCTGAAGGGAAAACCCAGTTCAGTATTGTGCGCTATGGCAATGTGGTTGGAAGCCGGGGTAGCGTGGTTCCCATTTTCCTTGAGAAACGAAAAACGGGAACCTTGCCGGTCACAGATGAGCGGATGACGCGATTCTGGATTTCTCTTCGTCAAAGCGTTCAATTTATATTGAGGTCTATGGATCGAATGTTGGGCGGCGAAGTCTTTGTTCCCAAACTGCCGAGTATGAGGGTGGTGGATCTTGCGAAAGCGATTGCCCCTGAATGTCGGCTGGAAGTCGTTGGAATCCGTCCTGGGGAGAAACTACATGAAACCTTGATAAGCGAATTTGATTCCCGCCACACATATGAATACGATGATTTTTTTGTGATTCTTCCGGATTATGAATGGTATCAGTTGAACGAGTGGCAATTGAAGGGAGGGAAGGTTGTGGAAAACTTTTCGTATTCAAGCGTTGAAAATTCTCATTGGCTGGACTCGGAAGCGATTTCAAAAATTTTGGAGACGTTGCCTGTTTGATTGTTTGATGCTCAGGGGCGAATATCGTCTGGCCTTTCGTTCTGGCCCGGACAGATTCAGATTGGTTCAGATTAAATTTTGTGGATATGATCATTCAAGAGCTAATAATAACCGTATTTTCCCAGGTCGATATCCAGCAATTTTGACAATTCCATATTGTCCTTGCCATACTCCATTTTTATCTTTTTCAGTTGAGAAGCTTTCAATTTAATTTTTATATTTCCTCCAAACAATTCCCCTCCTTTTTGACTTAATCTAATAGTGGCATTTTTGTAAAAACTGTAGATAAATTTTTGTTTGGCCCTAGCCAGATAGGATGGGTTCGCTTCATATAAATCCCTCTTGAAAGCATAATCAGACTCGCCTTCGTCGTATCTCACAAGATGGTTCGACATTCTTTTTAAAAACATTCCAAATCGAGTCATCGATGGATTTACTTTTTCGGGGTTGACGGCGAGAGGCTGAGTTTCAAGAAACCCCGTTATCTTATCGGTGAATCGTTGCGGAGCATCATTTAACTCTTCATAGAGGCAGACTAAAACACGATCTTTGCCAAAGAGTTCGTGTAACAGGGCAACGGACGGCAACCAATTGATTTCGTGTTTATATAGATAAGGGTTGTGAAAAAAAGACTCGAGAAAATCATCGAAGGCCAATAACCCGCCGCTTTTAAGGTAATGAGAATAATGGCCCGTCAACCAGGTGGACTGGTTTCTGATGCAGGTAATTACTTTAACCTCTCCGAAAAAATTGCGAATCCGTTCAATAATTACTTTACGGTCAAACCGTCGTCGGTACATGAATAGTAAGGGACCAAAATTCAGGCCATTAATAGCATGAGCCTGCTCACTGAGTAAATTGGCGCCTATCACATTAAATGCCTTTTCAAAACGCGCGGAGTTGTATTCCAGACCATCCTGTAAAATAAATTTCATGAGCAACAAACGTTCTAATTCTAAATTTTCATTGGCATGCACGCAGTGAATTTCAGGGTGAATATCATAAATATTAGTATTTATAAAAGAAGTTCCGCATTTGTGAAAGCCAACTTGTAGAAAATCTATTTTCATTGAGGACGATGTTCACTTTTCTTTAAGGATGGGCAGGAATCAAAATTTGCACCTAAGAATATCTTAAGTTCGAAGAATCTTTCAATAACCTATTATTGCAAAAGCAAATTATTAGAGGGGTTTGCGGCGTTTAATTGCCGCGCTAAATAGTATTTTTATGGCGAGGGATTTTATTTGATTCAAGAAATACATTTCCCGTCTCCAAAAGTCGTAGCGTTTTATGCGTACAAACTTCCAGAGAATCATGGTTGGTTTCCAATATCAGGTCGGGGTTGACTGGAGGTTCATAGGGGGCTGAAATTCCGGTAAAATTTTTGATAAGGCCAGCCCGCGCTTTTTTGTAAATGCCTTTGGAATCTCTTTCTTCACACTTTTCGATTGGACACTTGCAGTAAATTTCGAAAAATTGATCTTCCTGAACCAGACGCCTTACCTTTTCACGGTCGTCCTGGTAGGGTGAAATGCAGGCGGTCAAGGTGATCATGCCGGAAGATACGAACAACTTTGCGACTTCGCCAACTCGGCGTATATTTTCCTTTCGGTCTTTCCGGGAAAATCCAAGATCCGAATTAATCCCGTAGCGAACGTTGTCCCCGTCTAGCACAATGGACTTGCAGCCCTGTTGGAACAAAATTTGGTCAATCTTGTTGGCTAGGGTGGATTTTCCTGAGTTGGAAAAACCGGTGAACCAGACTATAACGCCTCTGTGACCATTCGCTTGTTCTCTTTCTTCAGGGTTTACAGAACGGCGGTGGTTTGTTAAATGGGCGGTGGTTTGAGTAGGCTTTGCCATTTGTGGCGATACGGAAGATCGTTAATGTAAAATTTCAGCTTAAAATAATAGCATATATAAATGTGTATAGTAAAGCTACCCTGTATTTGCGGGCAAAATTTAGGAGTTGGGTTAGTTGGCTTTGTTTGGGGATCTGTTGTGGAATGTATTGCGTTCAGCGTGTCTTCTATAATACGCGTTTCTTGACTTCGCGCAGGAGTAATGGTATAGGTTTTTGAAATGGAAGCCGCTAAATTTGTCTGAATTTCTCCTAATGCAGTTAGTTTCCCTCCTAACCCATTTCGCAATCTAACTGGCTAAAATACAGATGAATTTTAGTTCGGATATTTTCATTTTCTTGTTTCTTCCGTCCTGTGTTTGTATATTTTTTCTGGTTGCACCAAGGCTCCGTATCGTTGTTGTTTTAGGTTTTTCGTTGTTGTTTTATGGCGCATCAGGGATGTTGCCGTTGTTGTTATTGGTTGCGAGTTCTGTCTGGGCCTATTTCATAGCCCCTCAGATACAAAAACGAAAATGGGTGGCTTGGTTTGCCGTCGTTCCTCCCTTGGCGGCGCTTTATTTATTTAAATATCTGGATTTTTCGTTGACATTAACCGGCGCTGAGGACGTTCGGAGCAGCTTGTATTTTATTTTGTCGATCAGCATGCCCGCCGGAATCAGTTTTTACACTTTTCAAATTATTGGGTATTTAATCGATGTTTATGACGGGAGACTCAAGCCAGAAAAGAACCTGTTGCAATTCTGCGCGTTCATTTCATTTTTCCCACAATTGATAGCGGGCCCCATTTTAAGATACGACCAGATTTGTAGCCAACTGGAACGGTTGGATCAAAAAGGTAAGATTCCTGCCGATTTTTCTTCAGGAGCCAAGTTTATATCATATGGTCTTTTTGCCAAAATTTTCTTTGCCGACATTTTACTCACCATCCAGCAAAAGGTGGTTAAGGCGGAGCAGGCTATCCATCTTCAGGACAACTTGTTCAGTATTTTCAGTTATTCTTTTGTTATTTATTATGATTTCTGGGCCTATTCCTTAATTGCGATCGGTTTGGGACAGTTCATGTCTATCAACCTTCCCCGTAATTTTCATGAGCCTTATTTATCGACGAGCCCTAAAGAATTCTGGCGTCGCTGGCATACGACGCTTTCGTTTTGGCTTCGGGATTATGTTTATCTGCGGCTGGGTGGGAATCGTTGCTATATTCGTAATATCTTGATCGTTTTTTTTGCGGTGGGCGTGTGGCATGGAGCTGGATTAAATTTTATGGCCTGGGGTATCTATCATTCGCTTTGGGTGATTGTTTATCATTTGACGCGTCCGGCCTGGGATGCAATGTGGAAGCCCCTGCAAATTGCCATTACATTTGTTATCGTCAGTTTTGGCTGGCCACTGTTTTATCTTGATATAATGGGCTATTTCAGCTTGATGGGGAATTTACTGGATTGGAATCTGGATGCTCCCGCAATTGTGAATGCGAGTAAGTGGGGGTTGCTTGGAATGATTGCACTTTGGACTTTTTCAATGAGAGAAAATCGCTGGCTGTTCAACCATGAAAAACATTGGTTTTTTGACAGCCCCTATTTGTGGGCGGCGCTCGCTTTTATAGCTGTATTGTTTTTTTCATATGGACGCACGTTTATATATTTTGTTTTTTAATCGAAATGATCAGGTTCTGGCGTAATGGAACGATCCTATAGCCGTTTTTATCTATTCCTGGGAACATTTTGTCTGTTGATGAGCTTTGAGTTGCTGGTTTCTTTTCGAACTCATGATGTGCGCAAGGATTCGGCTAATCTGTTGAGTCATGGTAAAGAGACGGTCGTTGTCACGGGGCCAGCCTTATCCCGCCTGGGCAGAGCGTCGATAAAATTGGGTTATGTCGAAACCCATATTCCGCCTAAGATCGGTTTGATGGGTAATCACCAGATTCAGTATTTTAATACCATGGCGCTTGATGAGAGCGTGCCTGAACATCTGTTTTTTAATTATTGGTACGCTGATTTGGCTTTACCGGAGACTCGCGATTATCTTCAGCGCTTGAAAGATCTGAAGAAATTACCTACGGAGCTGGTGATAGTCGCCATCACGACGCCAAACAACGATAACGGAAGATATATCATTAATTATGGAGAGGAGCTCCCAAAGGATATAGCGCGCATCTATCAGATTAAAAATGAAAAAAATTTCCTGAAACGTATTGAGTTGAAGTTCATGAATTACTGGATGATCTTTAAATTCAATAAAGATTGGAAGGCGTTTATTTCTGGACTCTACGACCTATTGTCGAGAGGAAGTCCGCGGTATCTGTTGATGGATTACGGGGTGTGTCAGACGGAGAAAAGACTCTGGGAGGAAAACTCCAGCGGATTCCCGGAAGGGGCGCAAGATAAAAATATGGGGTTGAAGGGACATTTGAAACAGATCAGAATGTCTCGGTCGGAGGGTGAAAAGAAGTTGATCCAAAGTTTTTGTGATCGTGAACGCACATTGAGCTATCGGTTCGATGGAAGTTCGAACTCCGGAGAAGGTCGTGGATTGACAATTAATAGCAATGCGTTGACTCCGAGCGCCCGGGATATTAAAAATGGAGATGAGGTGGAAATTGCGAGACTGATGAATGAGTTGATCGATCTTGTTGAGGATTCAAAAAGAAAACTGGTTTTTTTGATTCCCCCTGTCTATGAAACGGATCGTCCAAGCGTGGTCGACGATATTTTTTCTGCGAGTCTGGAGATGGTGCCTGAAGCAAATGTGATTGATCATCGAAAAAAATTCAGAGAGCGCCAGTTCTTTTCCAGTTATGATCATCCGAATGAAAACTATTTTCGCGAGGTAGCTAAAGAGCTGCGGGAGAGAAAGTTTCTAGACGGATTATAAAGAGGGATATTTACTTCATGGCGATTCAAGGTTGAAAACCCGACAGCGAATTATCGATTTTTTCAACACTTTGCCTGTATTCATCCCATTGTCCCATATCGAACCAACCGTCCCAATGGGGAAAGACGCCAACGCTGTCGGTTCGGGTCTGCATTAAAATTCTGATCAGACTGTCCATGTTTAGGAATTCATCGGCTTTGATGTGGTTGAACACTTCCGGGGAAAGTATGTAAGTACCTGTATTTATAAAAAGGTCCAGCTTCGGTTTTTCATCAATCTGGTCAAACTTGCCTCCATTAAATTGCAGGACGCCATATGGAACCGGGATTTCTTTGTGAGAGCCGACGATTGTCAATAAATTGTCTTTCTGATGATGCCAGTCAATAATCTGTTGCGGGTCGCCTTTCAGAATTGTATCGCAATTGGTCAATACAAAAGTTTTGTCTATTTTGTCCTTCAGTAAATGCAAGCCGCCGGCAGTCCCCAGAAATTCACCTTCATAGACGAAGTCAATATCGAAATCATATTGGTTGTCAGAGAGAAAGAGTTTGATCATCTCTTTTTTGTAGTTCAATATGAGTTTGAATTTAGAAAACCCGAATTTGTGAAATCCGGCTAAAATATGTTCTATTACAGGGATGCCTTTTAAGGGCAGCAGGGGTTTGGGAAGAATTTTTGTGAACGGGTCCAGCCGAGTGCCCATTCCGCCCGCCATGATAACAACTTCATTTTCTTTTTTCTTCTGCGGTGAAATGGGTGTGTTTTCTTCGTTTTCTAAAAAGTCTGCGCCTAAAATTAAATCAACCAAAACCCCTTGATTATCTACCACCGGGATGTGTTCAATACGGTGTTTGAGCATGAGTTGGCGGGCTTTGTTTCTCAAATCATCGGCTGTCGAAGATAGGGAAACAAATTTCAGACTCATGATTTTACGAACGGACTCAGAAAGTTTCATGCCGCCTATAATGCCTCGACGAATATCCCCATCGGTCAAGGTTCCCACCAGAAAGCCTTTGGAATCGGTGATAAATAAAATCCTCTCGGCGGTATCAATGAGTTTTTGCATTGCGGATTTGATGGACTCATCTTCTGTAATAAGCAGAGCTTTCAGTAGTTCTGTGCGATGTATGCTCAATGTGGATCTCTCGGAATGTAAGCGAAATAAAATTGGATAATTGATTTCTATTGGGGCTAAACTCCGACCTTCCAAGTTTCTCTGGTTTCAACTCTATTGCCGTTGTTTGAAAGGGGGCGGTTGATCGGATGGTTGGGATTGCAGGTCGTCAAAGGCCTCCAGCCTGATTCCCGGTTGGAAGAATAGCCCATTGAGAGTTTTAACGCCAAGTATTTTCTGGAGGCATCTTACGAATCAAGTGATAAAGCGTTTTATTGCCCCGGTGTTTTGCGGTTGCCCGATAAAAGCCATCTGATTCCGGCCTAATAAAATGCGACTGTATTTGTGATACTCTTGAAATTCTATTATACCATGGAAAATTAATTCCTTGCTGTTCAGTGGCAGGTCGGGGCGAGGGTGAGATATCCCAGGTCGCAAAATAGTCGGGGTTTGATATGTTTGATTTATGTGAAAGTTTATACTGACGGGAAGAAGTAAACGTTTTGCCGGGAATCAAATCGTTTGTTAAAGATATTGTAGATGAATGAAAGAAGGGTGTGTGGGCTGAATAATGATACAAAAAATTGTCTTTTTTTGCTCTTTACCGCTGACCAAAAGGAACGAAAAACGTTTGGGGAGGGAGGTATTAGTCTCAAACGGGTTTGACGTCTGGTATTACGATTTTTCAAAAATTATATATCCGCGTTTGAGTTCAGGCGTGAGTTTTCAGGAAATGTCCGATTACGAGCAGGTCAGGTGTTTCTCGACCAATGTCGAAGCCGTTTCAGCGATAAGGGCATTGGGCGACGACTGTTTTGTGATGTGGATGGGGAGTTATTCCAGGGCGACTCACAAATTGTATAAAGCCCTGTCGGATTCGGGCATTCCATATGGGGCATTAATAACAAATGCAATTCCCGCATGCGCGGTACTGGGCGACCCCTATTATAAACGGGTTTGGAAGAATCTTCGACAGGTTAATCTGCACAAGCTGAAAAATTTTTTCTACCGACCCCGATGGGCTTTTTTGAGAAAAATTCGATCGCCTGATATTTGCGTGGTGGGGGGTGAAAGTTCCATTTCCATGTATCGTGAAATTGCCTTGTTGAGCGAAGAGACTGAAATCATTTGGGCGCATACTCTGGATTATGACGCGTATCTGGAAAATGCCTCTCCCGAAAGGTTGATTCCCGAAAACGCAATTGTCTTTTTGGATAACGGCGCGCCCATGTTTCCCGGAGATTTGTTGTTACCCGATATGAAGCTGTGGGGGAGCGTAGAGAATTATTATCCTGCGCTTTGTCAGTTTTTTAGCCAGATTGAAGAGAAACTGGGCGGTCAGGTTTGTATCGCGGCCCACCCCAAAAGCGACCACGGCGACCGCCCTGCCTATTTTGGGGGTCGCCCGGTTTTTAAAAATCAAACTTTTCAAATGGTCCGAGATTGTAGGTTTCTAATCACGCATGCCAGCACAGCCATTGGCTATGCCGTGATTTACCGCAAGCCAGTTGTTTTTATCACTACAAATGAAGCCGAAAAGGATATTAAATTTTCGGTGGAAATTGCGGAGTCTGCTCGTTCCCTGGGAAAAGCTGCCGTGAATATAGATTCTCCCCTTTCGATAGACTGGGAGGCTGAACTTCAGGTGAATTATCCGATGTATGAGGAGTATATGAACAGCTATGTTAAAAAGAGCGGCTCCGAAAATTTAAATACCTGGCAGATTTTTTCAAATAGAATCAAACGCTTCAAATGAAGCGGGAGCGCGGTCAGATCAATAAGGCGGGATTTTGAAAAGTTACACTCGGAAATGGGCAAGCCGCCGTTGTCAGAATATGCCGTTTAGTAGCTGTGGATGGTTTGCATACATTTCCAGATCAGCCTGCGAATCCACTTCCACCCAGCCCCCATCGATAAAAACAGCATGAGCGGGTACTCCACTATTAATCAGTAACTGTAGAAAACTGGTCATGTACATATTGGCAAAGTTTTGTTTGTCGAATATCATATTTCGATCCAGGTGGTGGTACATGTTTGAGACGGTGGACAAAGCGTTTTTAGAGATTTTAATCAATCCAATATATTGGCCCTGTATGTCGTCATAGGATAGAGGTTTTTGACCCAACTCGATGATTGTTCCTCCCTCGCCAAGTTTCAAAGTTTCAGCATCATTCAGCGGGTTTTCCATGCGAAGCTCCCAAAGCGAACGCCATCGCCGGTCGATGACGATAGATAAATCATGAGGCGATTGAGTGATTTGTTTGAGAACGTTCGCATGGTATGCAATGTCCGAATAAGAAATGATAAGGTCATCGTCGAATTCGGATTCTGCGCAAAATAACGAAGCGACCATATTGGTCGAGTCATACGCTGGATTGTGGTGAAAAACAACGTTTTCAAAATTGAAGTTTTCCTCTAGGATATCTTTTTTGTATCCCGTTACAAGCACGATTCTGGACAAGTCAATCTGATTCATGGCGTCAAACAAATGAACGAGTATGGGTTTGCCCCATAAGGGAACCATGCATTTTGGCTGATGGTCTGTTAAGGGGCGCAAACGTTTTCCTTCTCCTGCGGCCAGTATAATGGCTTTCATGGTGTGGAAAGCTCCCATTTGTCAGAAACGTTTGTGAAAAAATTATGGATCAGTTTTATGTCGGATTCCCGGTAGGCTTTATTCCTCTCCGGGTGCCACATGATGCCGATGATATTATGTTCAAGCGATTCAAAAGCTTCAATGGTCTGGTCTCCCGTGTGGCGCGCCGAGGCTGTGAATTGAGGATTTAAAGCCACTATCCCATTATTATGAAATGAATTGACGACGGACTCCTTTCCGAGAAATCGACTCAAAAAAGATGACGCCTCTATACTGATGGGGTGATCGATCGCTACGTGCTTGTCAATTCGTTGCATTGTGAAATTGAAATACTCTGCGATGATTTGCATGCCGTGGCACACGCCCATAATGGGCAGCTTACGGCTTAGCGCCAGTTCAAGCAATGCGAACTCGTGCATTTGGCGAAGGCGCGACAGGGAGTCGTCTGGAGCAAATTGGAGCGTGTCGTTTCCTCCCGTCAGTAGCAGACCTTGGGGGTTGATCGCGCGAAAGAATTGTTCTGGCGGAAATTTTGAGGGGCAGGGCACGGGAATCACTCCGCAGGCAGGCAACAGTTCACCCCAGCGAATATCCAGCGATTCGCGCACTTCGCCATAGGCTTCTATCGTATCCAGTCGCTGGCTAACCAGCACTTTTCTCATTGTATTATTTTGACTTGTTGATTGGCGCAATCAATTGAAAGGATTTGCGCGCCAGACCATGTTTGATAATTTTTCTCCCCGGCGCCAATGACAGCGGGAATGCCAAGTTCTGCGGTTCGAATGCTCATGTGAGAATTGGTCCCGCCAAACTTTGTGATCAATCCTCTGATATTTTTTGTGAAAATCCAGTCATAACCTGGGTCTGCGCTGGAAATGCAGACAATTTTACCCTCTGGGTTCTCGCATGTTAAATCGCTTTCTTTGATCACGGTTGCCTGAACTCGTTTGAATGTGATGAAGGTGGGCGCGCCGGCCATCAGTTCGAAAGAGTAAATATCGTCCGGGTGACTGATCAGGGCTGGAAAACGCATCATGCAAGTGTATTCATAGTAGTATTTGTTTCGTTTGATATCTTCTTTAAGAATGTGTTCGAGGTCTCTGTGGTCCAAGGTTGCGTAAAGATTGAGAAGCGTCTGGATGTTGATGAAAGACATATCCTCTCTGCTGATATCGTACTTCTCTCCAATTCGTCTAACAAGATTCAGAACGTCGCTCACGCTTCGTGAAAAATCAAACTTGGCTTGTTCTCGTCCTCTTATAGCGTCTCTGCAAAATGCAAACAAACTTTCAGCGTTTCCTGAAAGTCCCGCATGCGTCATGGCAGAGGAAATTCGGTCATATCTTTCGCGGATCAACTGGAATGTCTGCAACGGCGCGTCTTGATGGTTCGCGCTTCCAGGCGGGTTGTTAAAATATAATTCGTACGCCTCGTCGTAACGCGGAGAAAGTATGTCGTAGGTCCCTGGACGCAGATGACCGTATTTATTCTTAAACTCAGCGCCGGAGATCGCGCTTCGGTCGCGGTACATTTCGAAGGAGATTGTGTGCAATGAGGACATAAATTCTTCATGCTCGCGTTGGGTCAACAAGTCGACGTCGAGCAAGGATTGTAGCATTTGCGTGGCGATGAAAGCGGCCCTGGCTAGCCCTGCAAAAGGCAAGGTTCCGTAGCGTCGGCAATCCTCCATGAACCAATAGATTTTTTCCAGGTCGGTGAGTTTCGAATCGTCAATTCTGTTTTGTCTTTCCTTGAGCCGAGGAATTTTTTCCAGATCCTTCCTGAACACAGAGGTCTCATTCGAAAAAATATCGTTCGTCAGTTCGAGGAGAGATGCTTTCAAGGAATCAATCTCATCTTGCGTGAAGCCCGTAGACAGGAGTGATTGGAATTTTTGATCGCAACTGAAATTGAAGCAGGAGAAAACAATCTCGAATTCAATTTTATCGTGGTGACTGGGAGTTTGAATCAAACGATCTATGTAATAATTGCAAAGTTTCTCGGCCAGCGCTGCGTTGACAGATTTTGGAATAAAAGAGTTCAGGCTGATGCGAACGTCTATGTAGGGAAGGCCCATCAGGGAGATCATCAGTGGAAAAGAGCGCAGGTTTTGGTAACCATAATTGTCTCTTTGATATGCCCAGGTTCTGTCTGTTATCAGATCCTTGTATAAAGAAAGCGACAGCGGTCGCGGCCTGAGTCCTATCATCTCTGCGGGATTCCAGTCGGGCATGACTCCAAAAACGGTTTTGTCGCCGTATAAATAAGGGTGGGGCTTGTTCAATTTAGTCAACTTCTTATGAATTTTTGTCAAATAGCTTTCCATATCTTCCGTCGACTTGGGCGTTTGCCCTGATCGCGCCAAGGGGCGCACCTGAAATAAATACAATTCTCCGGTTTCAGAAACCGAAAATTCTATATCAAGAGAATCGCATTTGAAAAGGTTTTCCAGCTCATTCATTAGTTTGAATAGTTTTTCAAATTTTTTATCAACTACAGGATGGCCTTTAAACTGGATGTGCGTTTTTGAATCGTTAGAAACTCCCGATGTGACAGCATCGGTCTGCGAAGGATGCTCGTCAAAATTGATAATGTAATAAGGCGCAAGCGTTTCCATATCTCGAGTGAACGCCACGCCGCTGATCTGAGTATTTTTCAGATAGGGTTGGACGAATACTTGATTGTCTGGCGAGGCGTCGGAGCCAAACGAGTGAATGACTTTCCGGATTGTGGTCCCGATTGCTTCGCTGTCATTGCAGGGAACTTTTCCTATGCTTTCAAAGTGTCCGGCATTGGAGGCTCCATAAGTATCTTCCGCTAATGCCGATGATCGGATGATGAGAAAGTGAGCGGTGTCACAGAAGGCGAGCTTTATTTTGCGCGTCCAGTAGTCGGGATCGGAAAGCCATTGTTGTGTGGTGAAGCGAAGTTGTGGCAACACCAGTGCATTTTTAACGATGGGAGCCAGTTTATCCAGCGTTTCGGCTTTTGTTCCAAAAGTAACACGCGCGGTTGCCATATTATCCAAGTGACTCGATGAGTGAATGCGTAATGTCGTCAATGCTCCTGGTTCCGTCGTTTACAATGACGCAATCTGGAGTTAGTGGTTCCTCAAATTCCAGATCCATTCCCATGACCTGATTGATTTCTCCTTCGCGGGCTTTAGAGTAGATGCCCTTAGAATCTCTTTGTTTGAGGATATCCAGGGGAACTTTGACGTAGATTTCCTGGTAGCGGGCGATGTTGTTGCGGTTCCAGTGACGAATTTCATGAAACATGGAAATGGTTGCGCAGACCACATCCACCCCTTGATTAGAAAAGAACTGGCAGAGTTTTCCATAAGAACGAGCATATTTTTTACGATCCTCGATCGAATGCCCCCAGGGATTTCCAAGGATGTCTCTTATGGCGTCTCCATCAAGAAAAATCACATGCGCTCCCTGTTTTTTTAATTCTTTAAAAAAACTTTCCCCAAGGGTGGTTTTTCCTGCGCCGGACAAGCCTGTGAACCAGTATACGGCGCCTATAGTAGATGAATTATTCATGCATCAAAAGCGAAGGTTGCAGATCGTGGCTAAAGATTAATCATATCGAATTCCCAAATATTTAGGAATAAAATAATAGCGGAGTCTCACTCCCATGGAGTGGAGAAGAATGCAGATAAATTTGATCGGGTTTGGCATCGTCCTCCAAACGATCCGTGTGGAGGAGGTCAGTTTTTTCGAGACTGTTTTAAACTCTTGAACTTCGGGGTATGTATTCATCCAATGTTTAAGTAGAGTTTTGCTGGGTAATAAGAAAGTAAAAAAGCCCAATGTCGTCCAGAAGATTCCCTTGCCTGTGGTTCGCTTGTATTGAAAATGGTTCATAAAATCAGAGAATAGAAATTCAATCATAGCAACTTCATTTAGTCGCAAATTGGCCTTCCAGCGTAGCTGGGCTTTCCGGGGAGAATAAAAATCTTTTTGTTCCTTTATAGGGTTGCTCTCCGCTTTGACGTATGCGCTCTCTCCTTCCATGCCCCAGGGTTCCCCCAACAAAGAGGGCATTAGCAGGGACTCTGAGAAATCTATATTGAGCGCACTGGCAATGCGCTCCATTCCGGTTTTCAAGTCCGAGTTCAAACTCTCATTTTGAGCGATGATATACCGGTCTCTCAGTCGGTCGCGAAAACGTTGATGAAAGTTCCACACAAACATCCAGCGCTCAATGTTTGCATTGAAATGATAGTCAGGAAGGTGCCCGTGTTGATTTTTGGCCGCCTTGAATCCGCCCGCGAGAGCCGCTCTCGGATCTCGAACAAGTGTAAGAAAAAATGAGTCTGGGAAGCTCTCCATTATTTGTTCGACTTCGAAGGGAAAATGTTCTTGGGAAAAAATGAGCCGTATCCTTTGGAGGTCAATATTTTTGGCATGTGCGTACGCGCTGTGTATAGCCCAATAGACAGCGTTCGGAGAGACGCCGTGAAGTTTCAAAAGCTCATAAAAGCGCCTATAAAATGTTTCTTTTTCTGATTCTGATTTGAGAAATTTCTTTCGAATGGCGTGGCGATCCGGTTGGCCTTCAAAATAATTTTTCCATGAAGAAAACATTTCTTCAGGTTCTATAAATTGATGACAATGGTTTAGCCGCCAGACATCATGGAAATTAAACAGGGGAATGGTGAGTATCTGTTTATGAGAATCAAATAGACTGTGGAGCCAGTCGTTTCCACAGTGCCCGATGGCAATCTGGAAACAAATAGGTATCGTTTTAATGGTTTCGAATGGATCTTTCAAGGCATCAGGCGGCAATTGCCGAAATAAATCGTAAATAATAAAATGATTTTAACTGTGCTTATTGGCGCCGGAAGCGGCTTTGTGACTACCCTTTCAGGATCTTATTTCTTCTGCAGGGTCTTGTAAACTCGAAATTTGGGCAATTCAGCCTAGTCGTTTCCTCCAACGAGTCTAACAAGAGGTTGAAGGGGGATATTGTTCCTGTGCTGAAATCCCCAGAAATAAGATAATCAAAAATGAATGAAGAATCAAAACAAAGGACTACTAGATAAGAGTTGAAAATGTGGAATGACTGTTCCTTAGGTCCAGCGAATTTGCTGAGGAGGAGCAATGATTTAGATAGTTTGCCTTCAAAACCCTCGTGCAAGTCGGAGCGCCTGGGATGCAATCTCTTGAAAGCGTGAGTGATAAAGTCGGGGTCTTGGAATTTGGCTGGCATAAACGGAGTGTTTAAGTTATAATTTTTTGCTGAAATTGCAGTGCTCCACGTTCATATCTCCTTATGTTTAATCATTTCTGATCCGTTATCTGGAAGCCATGGTTGCGTTTTTGTTTTCAGGTTTAAACCCAGCCGTTCCCACTTTATTGAACGGGGGTTGTTAATCGAAATTCATGGCGTACAAATTTCGGAAAAATGTGCGGTCGGGTGAAATCAGGGTGAATTCTTGCAAATTACAACGCAATCTGTTTCTGGACATTGATTCGGAAATCAAGCGTTTGTTGTGAGAACGTCGACGGTTTAATCGCTCTCGAATAGGATTTCACCCAAAGAGCGTGGAAGCATCGCATGAATTGATTCTGAAGAACGGCGCCTTGAGAATGAAAGGCGCTTTATAAGCATATACGATAGTTAATGTTATTGAAGTGCGTTTCTGAGACTTATGCCTAAAACGATTAGAGTGATTCCGCGTCTTGATATCAAAGGCCCCAATCTGGTTAAGGGAATTCAATTGGATGGTCATCGTGTGCTTGGAACTGCGGAAGAATTTGCAAAAATTTATTATCAGTATGGCGCTGATGAATTAATTTATCAGGATACGGTAGCCAGTTTATATCGTCGGAACAGTTTGCTGGAAATCGTAAGCAAAACAGCCCGTGATATTTTTATTCCATTAACGGTAGCGGGTGGTATTCGTAGTTGCAATGACATAAGACAAATGCTCAGGGCAGGCGCCGACAAGGTGGCCATTAATACCGCGGCGACTGAAAATCCAAATTTACTTTCTGAAGCGGCCAGATTATTTGGTTCGCAATGCATTGTTAGCTCTATTGAAGCGTTTCGTCTGGATAATGGTAAGTATGAGGTTTGGGTCGATTATGGCAGAGAAAGAACGAACCTGAACGCGATCGATTGGGCGGCGCAGGTGGAAGACCTGGGTGTTGGGGAAATTTTATTAACTTCGATCAATAACGACGGAATGGGTGTAGGCTACGACTTGGAATTGATAGAGAAAATTTCTTCTCGAGCCAGCATTCCAGTCATTGCTTGCGGCGGCGCCGGCAAGCTGGATCATTTTGTAGATGCGACCCTTAAAGCGGGGGCCGATGCTGTTTCTGCCGCTTCCATTTTTCATTACCATTATGCTCTTCCCAAGGTAGGTCAGAAGACCATGCAATTCCAGGGAGACCGATTACGTATGGGAGAACATATTGATTCCGGCAATATCGATTTTTTAAATTACGGTTATGGAGGGATCAGAAGTATTACCGTAGACCCTTGCGATATCATGAATGTGAAGTCGCATTTGAAAGCGAATTCTGTAAATATCCGGAGCTGATAGTAGATAATGGCCATTGTTAATGTAGCTATAGTCGATTATGGATTAGGTAATTTGTTTAGTATTCAACGCGCCTTTGATTCACTCGGCGCGAACTCTTGTATTACTGAAAAACCGGAAGAACTGACCGCGGCAGACAAAATCGTTTTGCCTGGCGTGGGAGCGTTTGAGGAGGGTATGTGTCGCCTCCGAAAAAACGGACTCATGGAAGCCTTGATTGCGGTTAAAGTGATGGGAAAACCAATTCTTGGTATTTGTCTGGGGATGCAGCTTTTGATGAGCGAGTCGGAAGAGAATGGATTGCACTCGGGTTTGGATTTTCTCACCGGAAGAGTGGTTCGGTTTACGCCCTGCATCAATCCCGATGAAAGGTACAAAATACCCCATATTTGCTGGAATTCGATCCAACGTCCTGACGAGGCTGAAGACACATGGAGTCGCAGTGTACTGTCGGGTATTCCAGGGGGCGCCTTTATGTATTTTGCGCATTCATACTATGTGGAGATTACAGGGAACAATGATTTGCTGGCGAAAACATCTTACGGCGTTGATCACTTTGCATCCGTCGTTCAAAAAGATAATGTAGCGGGTTGCCAATTTCACCCGGAACGGAGCGGAGAGCAGGGACTGCAGATTTTGAATAATTTTGTTAACGGATAACAATGAGTTTTTTTTCAGGGAAATTTGTGAACGATAAAAAGTCAACTTTTTTCACATTAGACAAACAATTTGATGAGTTGCCTCAAGAAGTTCAATTCTGCGCCAATTGCGTGGTTTCCAATCAACGACCGAGAACTATTTTTAACGCAGAAGGAGTTTGTTCGGCTTGCCAGTGGGCTTGGGAAAAGGATCATGTGGTTGACTGGGAGCTTCGACAAAAAGAATTGAAGGAGCTGTGCGATCGCTTTAGAAGTAAAGATGGAAGCTACGATGTGATCGTTCCCGGAAGCGGAGGCAAGGATAGCGCTTTTGTCGCCCACCAGTTAAAACATCGATTCAAGATGAATCCACTCTGTGTCACTTGGGCTCCCTTTGAATGGACGAACATTGGATGGACCAATCTCACCAATTTTATCAAATCCGGGTTTTTTAATATCGTGGGACACCCCAATGGGATATTGCATCGGAAGCTGGCGAGACTTGCTTTCGAGGTGAAGGGCGATGCCTGGGAACCTTTCGCTTATGGACAAAAAGCATGGGCCTATCATATGGCCCAGGCTTTTGGAATCAAGCTGATATTCTACGGCGAGAACGGCGAATTGGAATATGGAGGGTCCACTCAATACAAAGACGCCCCAAAAGAACGACCGGAAGACTGGCTCCGACAATATTATAAAGGAAGCCATGTCGACGACCTCGTAAGGGTGGGGTTGGATAAAGGAATTCTTAGCAAAGAAGAGTCCATTTCCCCCGATTTGAAATGGTATAAGGCGCCTGCCCCGGAAGTGATCGAGGATTTGGGCTTGGAAATGCATTGGTTTTCTTATTATGAAAAATGGACTCCTCAGGAGAATTTTTACTACGCGGTGAAACACACTGGTTTTCAGTTAAATGATGAAGGGCGGACTGAAAGTACTTATACAAAATACTCCAGTCTTGACGACAAGCTCGACGGTTTTCATTTTTATTTGGGATATATGAAATTTGGCTTGGGACGAGCTTCGAGAGACGCTCAGCAGGATATCCGCAGGCACCATATTACCCGAGAAGAAGGTGTGATATTGGTGAATCGCTACGACCATGAATTTCCCCGGAAACATTTCCGATGGATGCTGGATTACCTGCAATTAACAGAAGAATTTTTCTGGCAGGTGATGGATTTTTATCGTAGCCAGTCCAATGTTTGGGAGAGAGTGAATGGGGAGTGGAAGTTGAAGAGTATTGTGAGCTGATCAATTATTATTCATCTCGATCAAGCAATAATCTGTAAGGCTCTGCGTTAGGAGTGACGGGCTGGATCGGATTTCTCAATTATTATGAAAAACTCCAATTGGGTCCTAGGGTCAACATCGCAATAATCCGACTTTTCTAAATAGGCTGGGCATGCATTGGAGGATCTCCTTTCCCGGCATGATTCATTCACTGAAACCAGTTGAACCTATTTAGCCCGGTACAGGTTTTTCAATTACAAAAGCAAGCCGCATATTTCGAATCATTGGGTCTGCAGACTATGTTGTTGAGTCGGCCCGGTAGAATGGTTCATGGGCCCTGATTTGGACTTTCAGACCATTGAATTGTAGAGCCGATCTGGCGTATAGTCAGCCGCGCTTTCCAGGTTGGGTCATAATTTGAATCCTGAGTATTTTGGGTGCAGAAGAGCGGCCCACAAAAACACTTATTAGATGGCGCGCGCCTCCGAATTTTTTATCCTACACGCTAGCATTGCGAAGAATATTGCCTCGAGGGCAAATAAACGACTGACGCTTATTACTTGGGTAAAATGTTTTTTGTTATCTGGTCAAGCAGTGACGAATCGTTTTCGTGAAAAACGTCTTTGAAAAATCCATGTGCTTTTTCGCTTTTAGGGTGGACTTCGAGAATATTGGAGCAAGGCAATCGTTTGCAATTAATTTAAAGATTATGAATAATTAAACCCGATGATTGAAAATGCTTTAGCGGAATACTATCCCAATGGATTTTTTGATGAAGAGTAACTTGTCTCGACTGTGGGTTCTAATTGAAGGAAAACGAGCAGTGTTGCTGGTTTTGTACTGCGTTGCTCTCATGTGTACCATTTTAGAATCTTTTGGAATCGCCTCATTGTATCCAATCATAGATAGTTTTCAGGACGTTAAAAAATTAGCTTTTTATGAAAGCCAACTCCTTTACTATTTCCCCTTTCTGGAGTCAATTGCATCGGGTTCAAACTTTCTCCCTTTCGCTTTAGTCCTCATTGGTTTTCTCTTTGTGTTTAAGAATCTGTTTTTGGTATTAGCTGGTTATGGAACTTCCAAGGTAATTGCCGGTTTGCATTGCGACTGGATCAACCGGATATTTGATTATTACCTGAAACAGCCGTATCAATTTTTTGTTGAGCATAAGACAGGAGACCTTGTCCAAAAGCAATTGATGCAGACTGAAAAAGCGGCGGCAGTTTTGAGGGAATTGATACGTCTTCTGGGGAGTTTGACCACGATCATAGCGCTTTATATTGTGATGTTGATCGTGGCTTTCGAGGCCACGTTAATTCTGACGCTTGTAATCATTCCGGTTTATTATTTCACGTCTATGATTTCCAGGGGACCCATTTTTAGAAAAGGAGAGAGGATCGTAGAAATCCAACGCCAGGGTTTTTCTCTAACGACAGAAGTTCTCACAGGTATTCGCCAGGTAAAAATATTCAGCGCCGAAAAGTATTTTTCAAGTTATCTGAAAAAACTCTGGGATGAGTTTGCGCGACACCACGTTCACACATCAGTTCTGTCGTCATTGCCGCGCCCCTCTCTGGAATCCATAGTGGTGGTGATGGGGCTTTTTGGCGCTTTTTTTTTCATGAACGAAGAGAAATATACCAAAGAAATTGTTCCCGTTCTTGCTGTTTTTGCAGCCGCACTGTATCGGATGTTGCCATTATTTTCCGGCGCAAGCAATCAGGCGATGAATGTGGCAGGTATGATGCCTGCGGCAAATCTTGTGGTAGATTTGTTGTCGCAAGAGGAGCCAGATATCCCATCGAAGTCTGTCGAGAATTTTGAGAAAGAGCTGGTTCTGAACAACATTTCATTTTCCTATGGCAAGTCTCCGGTTTTAAGCGGCGTGACCATGCGATTTCAACCCAACCAATTTTATGGAATTGTTGGCGCTTCGGGAAGCGGAAAATCAACCATTGTGGACCTTTTAAGCGGATTTTATTATCCACAATCGGGGCAGGTGACCGTAGACGGCGTAGATCTCAAGACATTGAATAGCCGTTCGTGGTTATCAATGCTAGGGGTTATCAGTCAGGACACGTTTATTTTCAGCGGATCTGTCGCAGATAACATATGCTTTGGCGTTGATGAGTTGGGCCGGAATAAGGAGCTTATGTATGAAGCCGCTCGCACCGCATACGCTGATGAATTTATTATGCAATTGCCCGAAGGCTACAATACCCGGGTGGGTGAGCGCGGGATGAAATTATCCGGCGGACAAAGGCAACGGCTTGCGATTGCCAGGGCGCTTTATCTGAACCCGCCTATTTTGATATTTGACGAGGCGACGAGTTCGCTCGATACCTTGTCTGAAAAAAAGATCCAGGAATCAATCAATAACCTTCATGGAAAACGCACGATCATTGTGATTGCGCATCGGTTATCTGCGGTATTCAACGCCGACCATATCTATGTGCTAGACCAGGGGAAAGTGGTCGAGGAGGGGCGTCATGAGAGTTTGAGCCAAGGTTCAGGCCTTTACAGTCGATTATGTTCCGGGCAGATACTGAATTGATTTTTCTTTTCGTATTTTTTCCAATGTGAGAAGATAGCCCTATCTTATTAATATTAAATAGGAAAATAGTTTTTTCCTTTGCGGAGATAAAGGATGTCCGACAAAAGTAATCCTAAAATACTGATGGTGACAACGCCGATAAGACCGGTACCGACCAATTTCCCTCCAATAGGCAGTTTGTCGGTGCTTACGGCATTGCATCAAGCGGGATATGAAAATACTATCTTTTATAATATTGACCGGCTTCGCCCGTCCTATTCAGAGGTTTTAGAATTTATAAAGAAGGAACAGCCTGACATTCTAGGCGTCAGCGCGGTTGTCTCCACAGCTTATGATTACACAAAAAAACTGACACTAGACGTTAAGAAGATGTTTCCCGACACGACAATTTTATTGGGCGGGAACATGGGGGCCTCTGCTGAAATTTTATTAAAAAAAACAGGGGTTGATTTTGTGTGCACGGGGGAAGGGGAACAGATGGCGGTGGATTTTGTTAACTGCTGGGTTCAGGCAAAAGGTAAAGGTGATTTTGCCGACGTTAAAGGGGTTTCCTATCTTGATGACGAATCAAACTTTGTTGTCACTCCTTTTTCAGACCCGATTGAACCTGAAAGAATGTATGAAATAGACTGGTCGATTCTGGAAGATTTGGGGCAAATGGAGATTTTTGTTCCAGTCACGACTCCGGAGATGCTGTCTGGAACCGCTTTTGGGCATGATGCCAGGGTCTACGAACCGCATAGATACGGAAAAACCATTTTGACAATTCCGGTTTCAAAGGGGTGTGTAGCGCGATGCACTTTCTGTCATCGATGGGATAGAGCGATTCGTTATATTCCCTTAGCCACGTTAATGGAGCGAATTGATTATTTCATCGAAAAATATAATACCGGTTTCATTAACGTCGCCGATGAAAACTTCGGTACCAACAAAAGGTATTTAAGCGAATTTATCAAAGAAATGAAAAAACGGGATTTATTGTGGAAAGTGGGTGGGATGAGGGTGCATGACATCACCTCAAAATGGATTGGGGATATGAAGGAAGCCGGTTGTGTTGAGATTCAATATGGCATGGAAAGCGGAAGCCAGCGCATATTGGACGTCATGGAGAAAAAAACGACGGTCGAGGAAAATATGAGGGCCGTTCGTTTGATGGCTGAGAACAACTTGCACACAACCATGCAAATGGTTTTAGGTATGCCTGGCGAGTCGCCCGAAACTGTCAAGGAGACCGCAGCGTTCACTTCCTACGCGGCAGAGCTGGCTAGAGAGACGGACCCGAACGACTTGAGCATCAATTTTGCTCAGGCTTTGCCGGGAACGCCCTTGTATGAGGTTGGTCGGCGGAAGGGCTTTATCGGGCAGTCCTTTGACGATGAGGAAAAATATCTTTTGCAAATTTCTGACCGTGACGCCAGAGATGGCGAGGCTTATATCAATTACACGGACTATCCAAAGATCATGCTGGAAAAGTGGCGCTTTGAAATTCAAAATGCCACGGTTGTGACTTATATCAAAAAATGGGGAATGAAAGCGTATTACAAAAAGCTGATGGATTCCACGCGTCTGAAGTATTTGATTCAACAAAAAACAGGGAAGGTTTCGGAAGATTCCGGCTATTTTGCCGACCCTGCCAGAGCTAAAGAGCAGAATATGTACATGGATTCTGCAAATCTTTTAGAAACGGAAGGCCAGGAGGAATCCTTGGCGGAGTTGAGGCGGCATTTGCCTTCCTTTTTCTCCCTTATAAAGAAACGCGCGAAAATTGGTCATATAGCGATGTTTTATCCGATTATTTTCTGGCGAGTTCGCCGCTTTATGGTCGTCTTATTTATTTTAAACGGTTTTCGTAAGTATCCTTTGAACGTTTCGTTGGGTTTAACGAAAGAATATCTGATCTGGAGATTTAAGGAATGGTTTTCGTTGTCTGAAACGCCGCCGCTTGCAGGGGGCTACACCTCGCTTAGAAAGGTTTTAAGGAATAATGTATTGCCTGAAATCGTTACGGATAACCCAATGATGGAGAGCTTGCGAAAAGGCAGATAAAGCCGGATAGAATTAGCGCTTGATGGTTTCTTTCATTTTGTTTGGTTCTGATGCAAAGGGTAACGCCATGATGAAATACATCAACATGCTCACCTCGGAATCATAAAAATTTACCTCAAAAATTCCGCCCACGAGAAATCCCGACATTGCGGCGAGACTGCCCATGGCCACAGCGTACTCAGGTTGATCCCGATTAGATGCGCTTATTTTTTTATACAGGGCCATGAAGTATGCGACCCATATGGCGATCCACGATCCGACGCCGAGGATGCCTGTATCAACAGCAAGCTGAATGAAGTTATTGTGCAATCCTCTCATTCTTTCTAAAAAACCGGTGGGGTCCGGGTACCTTGAGTATATTTTGTCCATACACTTGAATCCACACCCGGTCACAGGGTAATCGGCAAAGGCTCGCAAGCCGCTATCCCATAGAGCCAGTCGGATGGTCAGGTTACGATCTTTTAGATCAAGCATACTTTTGTAGCGATCTTGAAGCTCCCAAGGCGATAGCACAAATATCAGACCTATTAAAACGGGAATCGCCGCCAATAGTATTTTTTTACGAAACCAGACTAAAAGAATCGTCCCGGCTAAAAAACCGAGCCAGGCTTGCCGTGCGTAAGTCAGAACCAGGCAAAGGGTAATGAGAAAAAAACCAAGCGCCACCCATTTGTTGACGGGTTCGATGAATAACAGGCGGCTCAATGCAAGCAATCCAACCATCATCAACAGCCCTGCGAAAGTCATGTAAACACTCATGGAACCTTCCGCACGGGAATTGGTGCCAAAGCCCAATTGCGAGACTTGATAAAAACCGCTGAACGTGGACAAGGCTCCTGCAAGGATCAAAACCAGTATCAGTCGATTTCGTAGCGTTTCGTTGCCTATTGTATTGACCGCCCAGAAGAAAATAAGGATTTCGAGCAGTCGTTTGAGAGAGGGGAAGCTGTTCTCCGGGTCGATGGCGGTTGCGACGGCTAAAATACAGGCGAGACTAAACGCAAGCAATGGATATTTTAAAGGAAGATGAAGCTCTTTGTGGGAGTGATTGATGATGACTTTGGTTATCCATGCCAGACCTCCCAGTCCGCAGGCTATCTGAGTCAAGCTGATCGAAAACAGGGAAAATGCTACAAAACCAAACAAACTTCCCATGATGATTCGATCCAGAATCAGATTGGTCTCATTCATATTCTTTCATCCTGAATAAGTGTGCGTCAGACAACGAAGTTAAGGGCATGAGACGTCTATAGGATTGAATGCTTCTGGGAATTTTGGATAGCGAGCGAACTTGTCATTGATCGCAACCCGCATGCACGTTGATAATAACAGATCAGCGCATGCTGGCAAGCTTGTCGACCAGTCGATCCATTTCCTCGCGGGAGTTGGCCTCGGTGGCGCAAAGGAGAAGAGAGTTTTTCAGTTCAGGATAGTCTTCTGCCAGAGGAAATCCTGCGATGATTTTTTCCTGGAGTAAATTGTCGCGAATCTCTATGGCGGGACGAGGGCATCGCAAAACAAATTCATTGAAGGTGTCAGACGAAAACGCAATTTCAAAACCGCTCACTTTAGCGAGTTTGTTTTTCAGGTAGTCTGCTTTTTTTAAATTGAGGATTGCCAGATCTCTCAGGCCTTGTTTGCCCATGTAGGCGAGGTAGATGGTCGCCGACAAAGCGCACAGGCCCTGGTTGGTACAGATGTTGGATGTGGCTTTTTCACGACGGATATGTTGTTCGCGGGTGGAGAGGGTCAGCGCGTAGGAGCGTCGACCTCGTCGGTCCACGGTTTCACCGCACAAGCGACCGGGCATCTGGCGGAGAAATTTTTCGCGGGTTGAAAACAAGCCGACGTAAGGGCCGCCGAACGAAACGGGGAGACCAAAGGATTGACCTTCCGCTGAAACGATATCTGCGCCGCGCTCGCCGGGCGATTTCAACAGCGCCATCGACAAGGCTTCGGTGACATTTACGATCAGGAGGGCGTCGATTTCATCGAGCCGTTCTCTCAAGTCTTTGAATTCTTCGACAACGCCAAAAAAATTGGGAGTTTGAATGACCACGGCGCTGACTTCGGGGCTGACTTCGGGGCTGAGCGCCTCGTAGAGTTTTTCAAGGTCGGTCTGCCCGGTTTCCTCATCGTAAGGTATTTCCTGAAACTCGACCTGTCCGCCTCGACAATACGTTCTGGCGACTTCGCGGTATTCGGGGTGAACTGCGCGCGAAATCAGAACCTTGTTTTTTCGATTGATGCGGTTGGCCATGAGAACCGCTTCCGCCATGCTCGACGCGCCGTCGTAGACGGATGCGTTGGCGATCTCCATTCCCGTTAACATGGACACCATGGTCTGGAACTCGAAAATGGCCTGCAGGGTTCCCTGGCTGACTTCGGGTTGATACGGCGTGTAGCTGGTCGAAAATTCTCCGCGCAAAGCCAGCGCCCCGACGATTGCGGGCACATAATGACGATAGGCTCCGGCGCCGAGGAAAACAGACGCGTTGCGGTTCCGTTTTCCCAACTCGCGAAAATGACCGGTCAGGTCGCTCTCCGCCATTCCGGTGGGCAGTTCCAAGGCGCCGTCTTCGAGGCGCAATGGTTCTGGAATGCAGTCGAACAGTTCATCGACGGTTTGCACGCCGACGGCCGCAAGCATTTCCCTGATATCGTTTTCTGTATGTGGAATGTATGGCATTTTAAAAATTGTGTAGCGGCCGAATCAGGCGCCTTCTTTGCCGCATTGTTCTTCGTATTGCGCGGGTTTTAACAGGTGGTCGGTTTTTTCCGGCACAAAGAGTTCGATCTCCAGAATCCAGCCGTCTCCATAGGGACTGGAATTCACCAACTCTGGATTTTCTTCCAGCGCTTTGTTGACAGCGGTGACTTTGCCGTTGACGGGCGCGTACAGGTCGGACACGGTTTTAACCGACTCGACGACACCGAACGTTTCTCCTTGCGTCAATTCGGCGCCGACCGCAGGCATTTCAACGAAAACGACGTCTCCCAATTGATCCTGTGCAAATGCGGAAATGCCAATCACGCCCTTGTTTCCGTTGACGCGAATCCATTCATGTTCAATGGTGTATAAAAGATCCTGAGGAGTCTCCATAGTACCTCCAGTTGCAAATGTTTAATGTTATCAGGCGCCGACCTTGTGGCAGGACCTGTTTATTTTTTTACCGATGAAGGCACGAACGGCATTTTGACGATCTGGGCGGGAAAAGGGCGGTTCCTGATCTCTATGTCCAGCGTGTTCCCAACTTTGGCCTGCGAAGGATCAACATAAGCCAGCGCGATGCCGGCGTTTAACGAGGGTGAAAATCCCCCGCTGGTCACCTCGCCTGCCGTTTCGCCCTGGTTCAATACCTTATAATGGGATCGCGGGACGCCCCGGGTCTGCAGTTTCAAACCGACGATTCGCCGCTTTGGCCCATTGACCTTTAATTCATTCAACGTCTTTTTACCGATGAAATCTTCTTCTTTGTCCAGGCGAATCACCCAGCCAAGACCTGCTTCGAAGGGGTTGCAGTCTGCGTCGATTTCATTACCGTACAGCGAATAAGCCATTTCCAGTCTCAGCGTATCGCGCGCGCCCAGGCCGATCGGTTGTAAACCCTGAGCGGCTCCGTCTGCAAGAATTTTCTTAAATAGACCGGCGGCGGAATCGGAATCCATGTATAATTCAAAGCCATCTTCTCCTGTGTAGCCGGTCCGGGAAATTATACACTCAATGTTATGGATTTTCCCTTTTTTAAAATGATAATATTCGATTTGACTCAGGGAGATATCGCTCAACGTTTGTAGCAGGGCTTCGGCGTTTCGACCCTGAACCGCCAACTGCGCCGTAGCGGCGCTGATATCGGCAATTTCGACCTTGAATTGTCCGGCTTGTTCGCTGATCCAGCGGAAATCTTTTTCCGTATTCGACGCATTCACGCACAAAAAATAATGCTCGTTCGAGTAACGATAGATTAACAAATCGTCCACGACGCCGCCATTTTCATAGCACATGAGGGCATAAAGAACCGAGCCGTCCGACATCTTGTTCAGGTCATTGGTCGTCAGGTATTGCAGAAAGGCTTTTGCTTCCGGCCCTTTAACGTCAATTTCTCCCATATGGCTGACGTCAAAAACGCCAACCGCTTGGCGGACGCATAAATGTTCTTCCATAACGCCTGCATACTGAATCGGCATATGCCAGCCGGCGAAGGGGACAAGTTTTGCGCCCAGTTCCTTGTGGATTTCGTGCAGAGGCGTTATTTTTAAAGAGGAATCAGATTCGGGTGTCATCGTTTCAGGGAGCCGTTGGACAATATGCCTGTATAACCAATTTCATCTAAAAGCGCAAGTTTGAAAAGCGGGGCGCGCTTTCAGTTAAGCCGCGATTTGTATGCGTTTTATGTTATAACATTTTAAAATCAAGCTGTTTAAGCATATGGATATGAAAGTAAAAATGGACGGGAATAAATACGACGTCGTTCTGGTTGCTGGGGAGGGTGAATCCAGCTACAAGATTTACCGCCAGCACAAGGCCTTTCTCCCAATACAAGCTAAGAGCATCATCAGCTATGTGGTGGAGTCTTTGCAACAGGTGGAATCGGTCCAGGATATTTTTGTCGTGGGTTCGAAAACGCGCTTGAGCGGAACCTTCGAAAAGGACGAGATCGATCTCAATTACCCGAAGACCGTCCGGGTGGTGGAACAAAAGCGCAACCTGTACGAAAATATCTGGAGCACTTTTTTGCAGACTCTCCCGAATGGAGGATCGCCGGAAGAACTGGAACAGCCCGAAATCAAGGACAAGGCGGTTTTGATCGTGCCTTGCGATTCTCCCTTGTTGACGCCTCACGAGGTGGAGCATTTTATCAGTCGGGCCGACGTGGACAACTTCGATCATATACTGGGCTTGACTCCCGAAGAAGCTCTACAGCCCTTTTATCCTCAGGAGGGCAAGCCCGGCATCAAGATGGCGTATTTGCATCTCAAGGAAAAGAGCTACCGAATCAACAACCTGCATCTTGTGAAACCCTTGCGGATCGCTAACCGGGCCTATATCCAGAAAATGTACCAGTACCGTTACCAAAGAAATTTCAAAAATTTTATTTTGTTTGGATTGTCGCTGTTTGGCAAAGACAAATTTCAGCATTACCCCTATTATATCGGGTTGGAATTGTGCCTTTTTTTCTCGGCCTTGCACATGGACTCGATGGTGAATTATTTTCGCAAATGGATTCCGAAAAAAGAACTGGAAGGATGCATTTCCACGATTTTGAAAACCCGTTTCACCTCAATGGAAGTTCCCTATCCCGGCGCCGCGCTTGACATTGACAATCATAAGGATTATGAAGCCATGATCGCGCGCTTCGATGAATGGCGCGACCAGCTTTCCAGCCCGGTTCTGCGCCCGGCTCCGATTAATTCATAGCGCGGGTTTTTGACGACTCAACCGACATTTTCCAGGCGGTTTGCGCGAGGCGGTTCGCTGTGTCGCAGGTCTGCTCTGGTTATCAACAGGTAAATACAAGGTTCCTTAATGGATCAAAAGAACATTAGAAATTTTTCAATCATCGCCCATATCGATCACGGCAAGTCCACGCTCGCCGACAAGCTGATCATCTCGACCGGGGCCTTGCAGATGCGCGAAATGAAAAACCAGGTCCTCGACAACATGGACCTCGAACGCGAGCGCGGCATCACGATCAAGGCGCAAACGGTGCGTCTGCTCTATAAAAGACCCGATGGTCAGGAGTTTATTTTCAACATGATCGACACGCCGGGCCATGTGGATTTCACTTACGAAGTGTCGCGCTCTCTGGCGGCTTGCGAGGGCGCGCTCCTCATCATCGACGCGACCCAGGGAATTCAGGCGCAAACCATCGCCAATCTGAATCTGGCGATGAAGAACAACTTGGAGATCATTCCCGTCATCAACAAGATCGATCTGCCCAGCGCCAACCCGGAAGCGGTCATGGAACAGTTGGAGGACGTCTTGCAGATCGAATCCGCGGGCGCGGTGCTCACCAGCGCCAAGGAAGGGATCGGTATCGACGAACTGCTGGATGCGGTCTCCAAAAAGATTCCTGCGCCGCAGGGCAATCCCGACGAGCGTCTGAAGGCTCTTTTGTTCGACGCCTGGTACGATTCTTATCGCGGCGTCGTCACCCTGGTGAAAGTGGTGGACGGAACCTTGCGCGTTGGCGACAAGATTCTGATGATGGCGGCCGGAAAATCCTGCGAGGTGGAGGAGCTGGGAGTCTTCACCCCGGCGTCTGTGAAGAAAGAGGAGTTGCGCGCGGGCGAAGTCGGCTATGTCGTCGCCGGAGTCAAGGAACTGGACCAGATCGCGATTGGCGATACCGTAACGCATTTGAAAAGCCCCGCCGCCAAGCCCCTGCCGGGTTACAAGGAAGTCAACCCGATGGTGTTCAGCGGTTTGTATCCCATCAGCGGCGAGCAATACGAGATGTTGCGCGATTCGCTCAAAAAATTGAAACTGAACGACGCGTCCTTCACCTACGAGGCGGAAACCTCCACGGCGCTGGGCTTTGGTTTTCGTTGCGGGTTTCTGGGTTTATTGCATATGGAAATCATTCGCGAGCGTCTGGAGCGCGAATACAATGTGGAGTTGCTGACCACCGCGCCCACCGTTGTCTACAAGATCATCACCACCGACGGACAGGTGGAATTGATCGACAACCCGGCGAAGCTGAGGGAATTTTCCAGCATCGAGCATCTTGAGGAACCTTTCGTGAAAGGCACCATCGTGGCGCCGGAGGAATACATTGGAGCGATCATGACTCTGGTGCGCGATCGACGCGGCATGCAGACAAAAATGGAATACCTCAACACGCAAACGGTTTTGCTGGAATACGACCTGCCCTTCAATGAAATCGTTCTGGATTTTTACGATCGTTTGAAATCCAGCACGCGCGGCTATGCGTCCTTTGATTATGAATTTTTGGATTTCAGGCCTTCCAATCTGGTAAAATTGGACATCCTGTTGAATGGAGAGCTTGTCGACGCGTTGTCGCTGATCGTCCACAAGGATAAATCCTATTTTCAGGGGCGCGATCTGGCTAAAAAACTCAAGGAGCAAATTCCCCGCCAGATGTTCGAGGTCATCATCCAGGCGACCATTGGCAGTAAGGTGGTGGCGCGGGAAACCGTGAAAGCGCTCAGGAAAAACGTTTTGGCCAAGTGTTACGGCGGCGACATCACCCGTAAAAGAAAATTGCTTGAAAAGCAAAAGGCTGGAAAGAAAAAAATGAAACAAATTGGAAGCGTCGAAATTCCACAGGAAGCCTTCCTCGCCGTTTTGAGGACCGATGGCAAATAAGGCGAAGAACGACCGCTCAGCGGACGACACGACGAATGCAAAACCGAAAAGCGTAGCGAGAGAAACTGCCGAGGCGATTTTCATCGCTCTCCTGCTCGCTCTGTTCATCCGCACTTTCATTGTGCAGGCCTTTAAAATTCCTTCAGGCTCGATGATGAACACCCTGCTCATCGGAGATCATATTCTGGTTTCAAAATTTTCCTACGGGATTCACATTCCCAACGAAATCCCGTTTCTCGACATCAAACTGTTTGACGATATCGTGTTGTTTTCGGATACGCCGGAACGCGGCGACGTGATCGTCTTCAAATTCCCCAAAAACGAAAGCAAGGATTTCATCAAGCGCGTGGTCGGCGTGCCGGGGGATTTGCTGGAAATACGCGACCAGCAGGTTTATATCAATAACAAATTACTGGACGAGCCTTACGTATGGCACCAGGACCCCGACGGTATGATTTCAACCGATCCGAGGCGGGACAACCTGGCGCCCATTCTGGTGCCGCCGGGTCATCTCTTCATGATGGGCGACAATCGCGAAAACAGTCAGGACAGCCGTTTCTGGGGATTGCTCGACGTCGCCAAAGTGAAAGGCCGCGCTCAGATCATCTATTGGTCCTGGGACGCCACCGCGAAAGAAGCGGGCTTCTTCGACGGCTGGGTGCGCTTCGACCGATTCGGCAAATCCATCGATTGAGCATATGAATGATTCCAAAATGAAAGACACATCCTCGTTGGCGCCCATCCTCAATGATTGCGAAGCGGTGATCTTTGACTTCGACGGTTTGCTGGCCGACTCCGAGCCTTACCATTACCGCGCCTACAACGAGGTCTTCGAACGCTACGGGCATACATTGGACCCGGACGAGTACTGGGTAGAGTGGACCTCTAAGGGAAAAGGCATTCAGGGTGAGATCGAGCGTCATCAGCTGGACCTGGACGTCGACCCTAAAGCGCTTCGACTGGAAAAATTCAAACTCTACTCCGTGTATTGCCAGAGCGGCGACATCAAGCTCTTCCCCAGCGCGAAACAACTGGTTCGCTTGCTGGGAGAAAAACGCAAGCTCGCCATCGCATCCGGTTCCTGGAAACACGATATCGAAGCGATTCTGGACAATGCCGACGCCAGAACCTTGTTTCCCGTAATTTTAGGGAAGGGCGAGGCTTTGCGTGAAAAACCGCACCCTGATATTTTTCTCGAAGCGGCGCGCGCGCTGGATTGCCCACCGCAGAAATGCATCGTCATCGAAGATGCGCTCAAGGGACTGACGGCGGCGAAGGGCGCTCAAATGCCCTGCGTCATCATCCGCAACCCGCTCAATCAGGAAATCCATTTTCCAGAAGCGGACGCCATTCTTCCCAATCTGGACGCCTTGCTGAACCATTTAGAAGCGGAAAAAAGAGGCTAGTCTGCAATTCGGGTAACAAATTGGGTAATCCCTTGCACCTTTTTTAGGTTTTTTGAATTCGAGGGCTTGCCTTTTTGCCGAAAGAGCCATATTTTATGAAGTGTAAATCTGTTCTAAAATCGTGTTTTATTCCCCTATGTCATTTTAATAGTTTTGTTGATGATAGTTTGGCGCATATATTGCTTTAATTATAGATAGAAGCTCGTTGGGAATTATATAAGGTTTGACTTTTCAATAGCTTATGTGTAGCATTGATGCCAGAAATTAACCGAAGGAGCGGGTATGAAGAAAAAAATATTAGGAAGTGAAAAAGGTTTTACGCTGATTGAACTGATCATGGTTATCGTGATCCTCGGCATCCTTGCCGCAGTGGCGATTCCCAGGTTTATCGATTTGAAATCAAACGCTACGGGTTCGGTGGCTTCTGGCGTGACGGGCGCTCTCAAGGGAGCGGTCACCATGTTACATGCGCAATACATTTTGAATTCGGCCAGCACCTACGACATTGCTAGCGTGCTTGCTCAGGTGGACGGCACCGACGTTTCGCTTGGAACGGATGCTTCCGGATTTACAGCGGATGTGGGTAGTAGCACGACCTGCACCTGGTCTTATACGGAAGTTACCGGTACCGCAGGCGCAGGCTCTGTGGGATCGGCAACTGGAACGGGCTGTACCTGATATACAGGATTAAATCAGCCTCTGGCGCTCTTATAGCGCCAGAGGCTGTAAATTCTCTCATCCCCCTTCCGCATGCACAAGGTTTCGCCCTTCATTTTTGGTGGCGGCGGGGAGGATTTTGCTCCCCGACTCGATGCCTCAATCGCGATTTCTCAGCTTTCCTCAAGTATTGTTTCCCTTCCTTGTTTTAACTCTAACCTATGTGGTCTCGCGTTACTGGGGGCTGGACTCATTTCCCGTGTTCTCCGACGAAGCAATTTATATCAATATCGCCCAGATCGTTTCCGAAAATGGATTCGACATGGCGCTGTTCCGCATGGAGGGCAAGCACCCTCTGTATATGTGGTTCGTCGTACTCGCTTTAAATTTTTTTAACGATCCTCTGCTGGCGGGGCGGGCGGTTTCAATCCTCGCCGGATTCGCGACCCTTGTCGGAATGTATCAGATCGCCCGGCGCGAGTTTTCCCCAAAAGAGGCTTGGGTCTGCGCGCTCCTCGTTATCCTGTGCCCGTTCTTTCTGTTTCATGACCGGCTCGCCATGGTGGACAGCCTCATGTGCGCTCTGGCGGTCTGGAGCGTCGTCCTTGCGCTGTCGCTTGCGGATGATCCCGGCAGAGCGACTGCGCGTTCCTTTGGAATCGGTTTGCTATTGGGCGCGGCTTTTTTCACCAAAGGCAATGCGATTCTGTTCTTTCCTGTCCCTCTTGTTTTCTTGTTCTTGATGAACAGACCGACCTTGCACGAATTTCTCCGCTGGGGATCCCTCATCGCGGCGGGCGTTTTACTGTGGACGCTTCCCCTGTATCTATGGGGCAAGGAGATCAGTTTTTACCATGCCGGGGCGGCTCTGCGCTGGCCGGAAGTTTTTTTAACGCTGGAGGAGATCGCAAGCGTTCCTTTGGAACAGTGGAAAGAAAATTTTCTGGCGATGTGCGGATTTTATATTTCTTACCTGACCCTGCCGCTGTGTTTGATTCTTATTTTGTCTGTCGTCCTTGTCCTCAAGGAGAAGCGGAAGTTTGAGCTGGCCCTGCTGGTTTGGGCGTTCGCGCCGCCTCTGCTCATCGTCCTCGTGTCCAAAGGCTTTTATTCCCGCTATCTTTTGATGTTTGTGCCTCCCCTGATTCTGCTCGTTTCGATGGCTCTGCTTCGCATCAGCCAATTCGTTCAGGATGCTTTGGAGCGAAGATCGCCCGATGGCGCCCGGCGAATGTGGGCGCAACCGGCGATCCTTGCCGCGCTCATGCTGGTCAGCTTGCAGGACGCTTTTTTTTTGCCCAGAAACTCGCAGACGATCCTTTGAAGGCGCCTTTGTCCTCTCTCGATAGAACGATGTTTCTCGAAGGCATGAACTCGGGTTATGGCGTCAAGGAAGCGGTGGCCTATTTACAGGATCAGGCGAACCGGGGGCCGATCGTGCTGGCGGTTTCCAGCAAGCCGGGAAATCCGACAGACGGCGTTTTGATTTATTTGAGAAAGCAGGCCAATATAGAAATCCTGCATGTTCCCTGGTGGCCCCTGCATGAACGCTTGATTCCGAAAGGGGAGGCGCCCGACCACGCGCATAAATACCAGAAGGAGCCGTTTGCTTTGAAACGTCTGCACAGCGATGCGCCGATATTTTTTGTGTATCCCTATATCAGCTACCCGGCAGAATCGTTCGTAAAGAAGAATCCTGAGTTTAAAAAAACGATGTCCTTTGCCAAGCCGGACGCGCGCCATGCGCTGGAAATTTACAGGGCGGAGGCCCTCGGTCGTCCATGAAGCCATTGACGCAACATTCCGTAGAAAAGACCGGAAAGCCTGCCGGTGAAGGGCATGATCCTTCGCTGGCCCTGACCTTTCTGTTTTTGTTTCTCCTCACCTTGTTTGTTTTCATCAATTCTCTGGACAATGAATTTCTCATGTGGGACGACACGGGTTTCATCTATATGAATCCCTTCATCACCTCGCTAAGTTGGGAAAACATAAAAATCATGGCAACGGCTTTTCATTATTCCAACTGGCAGCCGCTGTCCTGGTTCTCTCACGCGATTGATTATCATTTTTTTGGTTTGAATCCCATGGGGCATCATTTGACCAGCGTGTTACTGCATTGCATGAACAGCTTCTGGGTGTTTCTGCTGGTGAGGGAATTGTTGCGGTTGGGGTTTGGCAGAAGGTTGGACCGGCGCGCGCTCTGGTGGTCGGCGATGCTGGGAGCGCTGGTGTTCGGGCTTCATCCCCTGCGCGTCGAATCGGTGGCCTGGGTGTCGGAACGAAAAGACGTATTGAGCGCCTTTTTCGCCTTTCCCGTTTACCTCGCCTATTTCAAATATGTTGCGGCGAAAGAGGAAGGGAAAAAGAAATTCTGGTTCGCAACCGCGCTGATTTTATTTTTTCTTTCTCTGACCGCCAAGCCGATGCCCCTGACTCTGCCTGTGATCCTGCTCCTGCTGGATTATTTTCCCTTGGGACGATGGAAAACGCGGCGCGATTTTTTTGCTTTGCTGTTCGAAAAAAAATGGTTCTTTGTTTTATCTCTGGCTAGCGCCGCCATCACAGTTCTTGCTCAAAAACATATCGGAGCCATCACGACGCTGGAGCAATTCCCCGTGCAGTTGCGCATCGCCAATGCTCTGAACAGCTTGTGCCTGGTCTATCTGGGAAAGACCCTGCTCCCCGTGGGCCTGACTCCGCTTTACCCTTTGATGCAGGATTTGAGACTGGTCTGGGACTTGTTTCTATTGCCAGCGCTGATCTTTGTGGGGGTTTCTATCGCATGCTATCGCGCCTGGCGACGCGGCTGGATGATCTTCGCAATGGCCTGGCTTTATTACATCATCACCCTGTCTCCGGTGATCGGCATCGTGCAGGTCGGTTCCCAGGCGGCGGCGGACCGCTACACCTATTTCCCGTCTCTGGCTTTCAGCGTTCTGGTCGCTTCAGGTTTATACCTTTTGGCTGACTCGAGCTATTCGCTATTTCGAATGCGCCTGTTCTCGATTGCAAAAACTTTGCTCTGCCTGGGATTGGCGATGTTCAGCATTTTAACGGTTCGCCAGATCGAGGTCTGGGGCGGCTCGTTGAGCTTATGGTCGGAGGTGGTGAAGCATTATCCGCATCAAGACGCGCGCGCCATGGTGGGACAGTCCTCGGCTCTGCTGGTGAGCGGCAAGGTTGACGAGGCGATCGAAAAGATACGCTTTGCCTTGCGAATCTATTCAAATAATAAAATTCTCTACCTCAATCTGGGAACGGCTATGACTTTGAAAGGGGAATATCCTCAGGCCGAGTCGGCATACAAACAGGCGCTGGTACACGACGGCGGCTTTTCATCGGCTTATAATGCGCTGGGCCGCTTGTATTCCAATTGGGGGCGGATGGCAGAAGCGGAACAAAATTATTTGCAGGCCATCAAGTTTCAGCCTGAGTTCACTCTGGCTATGGGCAATCTGGGCGAACTGTATATGAACCTTGACCGTCTGGACGAGGCGGAAGAATTCCTCAATCGGGCTATTGAAATTGATCCTTTGGCCTATCGAGCCTTCAATGCGATGGGTCGGGTTTTCCTGAAGAGACAGCGCTTTGACGAGGCTAAAAAGTCCATTAAAAAAGCGCTGTCCCTGAGTAACTTGTATTTCGCCGCTTACAACGATCTGGGCATGGTCTATGAGGCGACTGGCGATTTGCAAAAGGCGGAGGAATCCTATCTGAAAGCGCTGGAGATCGTTCCCCGATACATGCCGTCCCTGGTGAGCCTCGAGGCGCTTTATAAAAAAAGCGGCAGGGAGGAAGAAGCGCGGGCGATCCAGGACCGAATCGACAACATGACGCGAAGTTTCGCTGAGTGAATCCATTCTCTAAGCGGGGCTAGGCTTTGAATCGGTCGAGCAGGTCGAAGAAATGATCGATCTCATCCTCTGAGTTGTAAAAATGCGGAGAGATGCGCGCCAGCCCGTCGCGCGCGGTCATCGACACGGAATGACTCATCATGAATTTCAGCAATGGATTCAAATCGACGTCGGGAACGAAAGAGATAATCCCTGAACGTTCTTCGGGAATTGTGGAGCTGGCGATTTTGATGTCGCGTTTTTGCAGGTGCCGAATCGCGATATCGCCAAGTTCCATAATCCGCTTTTCAATTCTTTCGATTCCCTCCTGTTCAAACAGTTCCAGAGCCGCGCCCAGCGCGTGAATGCTCAGCGTGTTGGCGCTGCCCTCCTCGAAACGTTGCGCGTCGGGTCGGAAGGTAAAATCATAGTGCATGAAATTTTGCGAATCGACGACGCTACCCCATCCCACCGTCACGGGATACACCCGTTCAAGCGCCTCTTTGGAAATATAAAATCCGCCGAGCCCTTCAAGACCCAACAGCCATTTGTGTCCGTCTGCCGAAAGAAAATCGATGCCGTCGCGCTTCACGTCCATGGGAAGGATGCCGAGGCTCTGGATTGCGTCGACGCAGAAGAGGATGCCGCTTTCCTTGCAGAACATGCCGATACGATGCAGGTCGTTGCGAAAACCGGAATTGCATTCGACTGAACTGATGGAAATGATGCGGGTGCGCGAATCGGTTTGCGCGACGATGTCGTCGAACAGCACCCTGCCTTCGACAGCGCGCACGAAACGGGTTTCGACGCCGTGGCGTTTCAGATTCTGCCAGGGATAGACGTTGGCGGGGAATTCGATGTCTGGGATGACTACGTTATCGCCCGGCTTCCAGTCCAGTCCATTGGCGACGATAGAGATGCCTTCAGACGTGTTTTTCACGAAAGCCACTTCATCCAGTCTGGCGTTTATCAGTTTTGCGAATCGGTTGCGGGTCTGCGCCACGCCCGCCATCCAGTCCAGATAATGCGCGTTGCCGTGTTCGCAGGCGTCCTGCGTGAATTCATGAATGGCGTCGCGCACGCATTGCGGCAAGGGCGCGACGCGCGCGTGATCAAAAAAAATCCGGTTGCGCGTGACGGGAAAACGCGCATGGGAGTCGGTGGTGTTCAGCATAAGGGTATCAATCTCCTTTGGTTTGTGCGCGTCATTTAATCCCGGGAGCTTTCGCCGCGCAGGATCGAGCGAAAGCCGTATTTCTGCCGGATACGGTCGAGGCCCTCATAGAGCCGGTCGTTCTGCCCCGGTGCTGCGGTTTCAAATAAATTGAATTGCTGATCGCGATGCTCCGTCAGCGAAGACAGGGCAACGCCGATGAGGCGCGCCCGGAGCGGTCGATCATTGAAAAGTTTTTTGAGCAGGTCGCTGGCAGTGCGGAACAGGATGCGGTCTTCGCTGGTCGCTTCCGCAAGGGTTTTGCTTCGGCTTTCCGTTTTGAATTTTGAGTCGCGCAGTTTGACGCTGACGCAAGCCGCAAACAGTCCGGCGGCGCGCAATTGAGACGCGACTTTTTCCGTCAGGTAACTGAGTTGCGAGCGCAGGAACTCAAGGTCGTTGGAGTCGACGTCGAAAGTGGTTTCCCGGCTGATCGAACGCGCGAGGGTCGATTCGTTCTGCACGGGTCGTTCGCAGATCCCACGCGACTTGCGGTATAGGGAGAGTCCCCATTTGCCGAAATGATTTTCAAGAACTGATTCGGAAAGTCGGCGCAGATCGTTCACGGTGCGGACGCCCAGATGTCGCAGTTCCGCTTCGCCCTTGGCGCCCACGCCGGGGATGCGTCGCACCGGCATGGCCTGAATGAAACGTCCCTCCATTCCGGGGGCGATCCACAACATGCCGCGCGGTTTGCAAAAGGCCGATGCAATCTTGGCGATCAGTTTGTTGGAAGCGATGCCGAGGGACGCGGGAACGCCGACCTCGTCCCAGATTTCCTTGCGGATGCCTTCGGCCATCGGGAGCAGGGGGCCGAAGAGTTTCTGGCATCCCGTCAAGTCAACGTAGGCTTCGTCGAGAGACATCGGCTCGACGCTGGGCGAATAGCGTTTGAGAATGGCAAAGATACGTTGCGAAAACTCGGAGTATTGCGAGTAGGAGCCGCGCAGGAAAATGGTTTCCGGGCACAATCGACGCGCTCGCGCGATGGGCATGGCGGAATGGATGCCAAAGGCGCGAGCCTCGTAAGACGCCGCCGCGACCACGCCGCGCCCGTCGGGATCGCCGCCGACCACCACCGGCTTGCCGCGCAGGGAGGGGTCGAGCGCCTCTTCCACGGAAACGAAAAAGGCGTCCATGTCGATATGAAGTATGATGCGCTCGCGAGCGCCCTGTTGTGGCATCATGATTGCCTACTTGAATTTGCGCATCACGCCGACGACGACGCCCTGAATTTTGAACTCGCCTTCATCAACAAAGATCGGTTCCATGGTTTCGTTGGCGGGTTGCAGTCGAATCCTTCCCTTTTCCCGATAGAAGCGTTTGAGCGTGGCGCGTTCGTTGTCCAGCAAAGCGACCACCGTCTCGCCGTTTTCTGCGCTCTCTTTTTTTTCGACGATGACGTAGTCGCCGTCCTGAATGTGATCGTCGATCATGGAATCTCCCTTCACCTGCAGGAGATAGATGTTTCGGTCCATAGGGTCGGGAAACAGCGCGGCCATATCGCGGGTCTCAAAGGTTTCGATGGGCTTGCCTGCGGCGATAGAGCCGAGCAGGGGATAGCTGGGAAGACGGGACGGCGCTTCGTCTTCGATTTCCATGATCTCTATGGCGCGACTGAGGTTGTCGTGTTTGCGGATCAATCCCTTGTCGCATAAATGCGCAATGTGTTTGTGGACGGTGGCGGGGGAATTGAGTTGGAAGCGTTTGCCGATCTCGGCGATGCTCGGCGCGTAGCCCTGCGCGCGAATATGTTCCTTGAGGAATTCGTAGATCTCCCGCTGTCGTTTGGTCAAATGCATGCCGCGTCTCCGGTCGCTTGCGTATTGCATTAAGGATAGGCGAAAATAAAACGAAAATCAACCGGATAGTCAGTCGACCAGATTTGACGGAAGCTAATGAAAGTTGGAGCGGGGTTAAAAGGAAGCGGGGCGGGTCAGTTTGTTCAGATAGACCCAGGAGGTCAGGCAGTTTTGTTCCGCCGAGCGGCGAAACCAGCGCAGGGCTTCTTCGGTTTGACGTGATCCGGTTTGACCGTACAGATACAGCTTGCCCAGTTCGAGCTGGGCGATCGGGTCTCCCTGTTCGGCTGAAAGGCGCAAGTAGTTCTGCGCTTGAGCAACGTCGCATTGCGAAGAAATTTTGGAGGCGTGAAACAGACCCAGTTCTCTTTGCGCGTCGGCGTTGCCTTGTTGCGCGGACAGGTTGAGCCAGTGCAGGGCCTGAGGGGCATCCGCTCCTTGTTCGTTGCGGATCCATTGCGCCAGAACAAATTGCGCTTCATCCTGCCCCTGTTCTGCGGCGCGGCGATGCCAGAGTCGACTTTTCGCCGAACCGGGCGCTTGTTGCTCGAAATGTTTTGCGAGTTGCCATTGCGCGCGGACGGAACCGTCCCCCGCGGCCTGAATCAGCCAGGCGAGACGTTGTGGCGTAGAAGTCGAGTCCTCTTCCTGTCTGCGGGATTTTCCGGCGCGACGATACCAGTCAGCGGCGGTCTCATAATTTTGTTGCACGCCCTTGCCGGTGAAATACAGGATGCCGAGATTGTTCTGAGCCTGGGCGCATCCCTGGTCTGCGGCTTTGCGATACCAGCGCGCGGCTTCCTGATAGTCATGAAATTCACACTCGGAATTTTCATATAAAACGCCGAGCAGGTTTTGCGCAAGCGCGTTGCCCTGTTGCGCGGCGCGTTCGGCCCAGAGTCGGGCGAGGGCGAATCGTTCCGGGTTTGTGGAGGCGTGATAGAGCGTTTTTGCCAGGGCGTATTGCGCGTAATCGTGACCCTGCTCGGCGGCTTGCTGGAAGAAGTCGGCGGCGGTCGAGCGGTCGGGTTCCACGCCTTCTCCGTTCAGGTGCATGCGCCCGAGATTGTATTGCGCCAGATCCAGACCTTGTTCGGCGGCCTTGCGGTACCATCTCAGCGCTTCCTTGAAATTTTTAATCAGCCCGCCCTTGCCGTGATAATGCATACGCGCGACATGGTATTGCGCGAAACTGTCTCCGTGTTCTGCGGCTTTGCGATACCATTCCAGCGCCTGCCCTTCATCCGCTTCGACGCCTTGTCCCTGCTCGTAGAGAACGCCGAGAAAGAGTTGGGCTTCCGCCGTATTGTTTTGCGCGGCCTGACTGATCCAGAAAAAGGCGCGTTCGCCGTTTTGCCTGACGCCTTCTCCGAGTAAATACAGAAGGCCGAGTTGGAAGCGCGCGCGGTCGTGTCCGCTTTCTCCGGCCTTTTGATACCAGCGCACGGCTTCGGCTGATTGCGGTTCCATCCAGCGCCCGTTATCAAGAAATGCTCCGGTGCGGTATTGCGATTCAATATGAAGGAGTTGCGCGGCCTTGCGGTACCACTGAAAGGCGTCGTCGGTTTCGCGTCGCTGAAAGAAATAATTCGCCTTGGCAAAAAGTTCGTCGCCGTTCGGCACGAAATTATTGCCCGTCGTTTCGAGAAAAAACTGCGCAGGTTCATCGTCTTGCTCCGCCGCCTTGCAGAGCCATTGCACGGCGTCTTTCGACGATTGCGGGACGGCGTCGCCAACATAGTGAAAGGTCGCGATCTTAAACTGAGCTTTCGCCAGTCCCTTGTCTGCGGCGCGTTGGTACAGATCGAAAGCGGCTTCGAGATGTTGCGGTACGCCCTTGCCCCATTCGTAGAGAGTGGCGAGATTGTACAGTGCTTCGGGGTCCCCCTGCTTGGCGGATTTCAGATACCATTCGTGAGCTTTTTCATAATCGCGATCGACGCCCTCTCCGTTTTCGAATAACAGGCCCAGGTGATTCTGCGCTTGGGGATTGCCTTGCCGGGCGACCTTCTCGAACCATTGAGCGGCGAGAGAACAGTCCGCTGAAACGCCGTTTCCCTGATAATACAAACGACCGAGGTTGTATTGCGCTTCCGGGTTGCCCTGTTCGGCGGCGTCCTTGTACCAGCGCGCCGCCTCTTCGATGTCTTTGGCAACGCCCAGACCGTTTTCGTAAAACACGCCGAGGAACCCCTGCGCTTTGGGGGAGCCTTGCAGGGCCGCTTGCTTGAACCATTTGAAGGCTTCTTCGGGATTTTGTTCGACGCCCACGCCTTTGAAGTACATGACGCCGAGGTTGTATTGCGCGAAGGCTTTGCCGCGCTCGGCTTCACGCGCCCAGCGCGCGACTTCCTTGAGACTGAGCGAACGACGCGCGCCGTCGCTACGCTTGTAATGTAAAGACTGCGCGGGGCCGGGAGCGCTGTCTGCGAGGAATTCCAGACTGCGACGCGTCAGCTTCGCCGGCAAGGCGAGCGAAGCCTTTTCGGTTCGATGTTCGAGTTCCCTGGTTGCGGGTCGATTCAATTCGTCAGGTCGCATGAAGTTTCCATGTTCAAGAGGCGTTTATTTTGTCGATGAGATTTTCTAGATCAAATCGTCCGCCAGATCGCGGACGCGCGCCTTGATGCGGGAGATTTTCTCGTCGACATTGCCTGCCATTTCCTGCAGAAGGTCCTTGCCGAGGCGGTCGCCAAATTCAACTTTTTCCTTCAATTTGTGCATGGCGGAGTTGAAGAGCGCATCGAGTTCGTCGTTGATGGCGTGAATGCGTTTGCGCACTTGCGCCACCTGCCGCATGGTGCGCGCCAGACGCGCGCCGGGGCTGAGTTCGCTGGAGTGATCGCCGGCTTCCCATTCAATCAGGATGGCGCGGATGCCTTCGTCGTCGAGTCGGTCGTAAGCGCGATTCAGTCGGGCCATCAATTCGTGGCGTCGCTTGCGTTCCTCTCCGTCGGAGGCGAGGTCGGGGTGAATTTTTTTTGCGACTTGACGAAATAATTTTTTGAGATCGTCCGAGGGACGGAAGGCGCTTTCAGAGAGAGCGTCTTCTTCCATCAGTTCGGCGTCGTCCTCCGCCTGCTGGGAAGATTCGCGCGCGGACTCCGCTTCTTCCTTGAAAGAATCTGATTTGGGATATAACTTGGAGGCGAAGTCGAGAACCTCGGCTTTCAAGGCGTCGAGTTCGGCGTATTTAACTCCCACGACTTTCTGGTAGCGTTTTTCGAAAAATTTCAGGTCGCGACGCGAGGTGGTGATTTCGAGTTCTTTCTCCATCAACTCCTGCTCCAGAGTGGACAGGGTTTGACGTTGTTTTTCCAGCTCTTCCGACTCGGGAGACGCTACGGGGCTGAGCGCAAACATAAGGACTCTCCAAAAAACGGTTGTTCAATTAGTTTCGATATAAAACGATGATTTCTTGAGCTTTACGGGCATTCTTTTTTAACCCTCAAACGCTGGAATTGCATAAGCCTAATAAAAACAATTATATACAATTTTATTTAAAAATTCTTCAATAAAATCAACCAATTAACTTATATTTTCTATAATCTGGATGACAAAAAGGCTCTATCTAGCCGTATCTAAGGTGTTCGAGGCGATTGAAATGTTCAGTCTTCTGGAGCCGGTTTTACAGGTTGAGTTGGCCGAATTTAGGGCCAAATTTTAAGAAAGGCGATAGATGAAAGAGTTGTTTGCTGAGGACTCGCCGTTTCTCAGAGAAGAAACGCGCAAGACGCGCTGGGCGATTCCCTACGATCATGAATGCCTCAACGCCCGCGCAGAAATTTTACTGGGGCGCAACGACGATGCGCTTTCAGACAAGACGGTTCTGGACGCGGGCGCGCATATGGGGACGATGGCCTATGCGGCCCTGCAAAAAGGCGCGCGCTTCGTTCATGCGGTGGATGTGGAGGAGGCGACGGTGGAGCGCGGTTTGAAATTATTTTCCGAAGTGGGCGTGGAATCCTGGCGTTATCGCTTTGAGGCGGCGAATCTGGCGGACTGGCTGGAGAGGGTTTCGGAAAAGAGTTTCGACACGGCTCTGTGTTTTGGCGTTCTCTATTATGTGAGCGAACCCTTTGCGATCTTGAAGGCGCTCAAACGCGCTGTGCGCGAGACCATTCTGCTCGACACCTTCACGGCGTCCTATGCGATGGTGCAGGGAAAAGAAGCGGGGCGACTCTACGATTCGATCAGCGATGCGGCCTTGGAACAACCGCTCATGCTGTACGCGCTGACGCGTCCGCAAAAAAAGGATTACCGTCTGCCCGAAACCTTTGTTCAGGATCAGCGCGAATTGAGCGTCACTTCATTCCCCACCTGCGCCTTGCTGGAACTTTGGTTCGAAGCGCTGGAGCTGGACTGGGAGCGACTGGACTGGTCGGATCATATCCTGCGCCCCTGTCATTTTAGCGATCTGGAAAGTCCCGAACAGAAGCGCGCGTCGCATTGGGCGGATGTTTACGCCAGCGGAATGCGCGTGGCCTACCGCTTACGACTTCGCGGCTGACTCGGCGTTCAGAAGGGGAGCGTCCGGCGGCAGGCTGGACGAAGCCCGATAGAGCCGGTGACTTTCTTCCGCGAGTTTGCCGTGAATGTAGATATAAAACCAGCGCTTGCCGCCTTCCTTGAACATGGCGAGCGCGGTTTCCTGGATCAAGGCGCCGGGGTGGCGTCGTTTCAGCGTCTTGTACACCAGCGAAGAAATCTTGACGGCTTTTTGCAGATGGTAACGGTCGATCCAGCTTTTGAACTCGCTACTGTTCCATTGATCGGCGACGTTCTTGGCCATGAGAACATGCGAGGCGCGCAGATCGAACAATCGTCCCATCACGGAGCGTTCGCGCAGCGACGCGATTCGATCCAGAAAACTTCCGACGGAAACCAGCAGGTCGCCCAGTCGCGCTTCCTGAACCGGGTCTTTGGAGTCGGGGTGATGGTAGCGGGCGATCACGTCGATCAATTGGCGATAGACTTCAAGCGCTTTGGATTTTTCCAGAGCGCGCGGTTCAAACAGTAATTCTTTTCGCGAACGCTCCACCTGGGCTTTGAGAGGCGCCGGAAAATCTGCGGGCAATGCGGGTTCTGGCGGCGGCGTCGCGAACTGACGCCAGGTCTCCTCCTCGTATTGAAGGGAAGGGTCGTCTTCTGATTCGCGGTAGAGTTGAACGGCTTTTTTCCCCACCAGCAAGGTCCAACGCACCAGAAATTGCTTGAGGGCCAGACCGCGGGCCAGATGCAGGGACATTTTGATGATCCAGAATCCCAGATCGAGACAGCGCGCCAGGGTGTAGGCCCAGCTGAGGACCGAAGGCAGTTTGTATTTGTAGACGGCAATTCCGACGGGCGTGCGATCCCATTGTTTCTTTTTTTCCCAGGCGGATGAAATGGCGGTCAAGCGACGCAGTCGCATATCGAAAAGAAAACGCGCTCCCGGAGTTTGTTTCCACGACAAGGTCTGCTTGTTCAAGTCGATCAGGGCGTCGAGCAGTCGGCCGAGTTTGACTTCATCTTCAGGGGCGCGGGATTTGGGGCGGTAGACCGCCGCGATTTCATGCGCCAGCCGCAAAGCGCCAGCGGGCGCGTCGAGGTCTTCAGCGTCGAGTATGAACTTGCGTTGAATGGTTTGCGCGCGATCGATCACGATTTGCAGGGCGCGTCGGTCGGCGTCGCTGTGCGAGGCGTCTCGACGAGCGATCAGAGCTTTCAGTTCTCCCGCGCCCGCGCGTCGGGTCCACCAGAGCGTCGCTCCGGCAAGACCTGCGAAGAGGGCAAGAAAGCCTCCGGCTCCCGTCAGCAACAGGACGAATATTTCATTCATACGCGATTTGATTCTTGAGTTATAGCGCGCTCAGGCGCATGATACTAGAGTCGTTATTCAAACTGTCTTTTGAAAGCTTCCATGCCTTCCTTATCCCAATTCAGTCGTTGTTTGTTTTTTATCCTGTTGTCTATGATTGTAACGCAATGCGCTGACAAGAGCGTTGAGGAAAATCTGGCCGATGGAATAAAATTCACCGAGGATCGGCAATACCTGCGGGCCCTGGATGCGTTTCAGCAGGCGGTCGCCAAGGAACCGGGCAACCCGAAGGCGCATTACAGTCTGGGTGGGATATACAATCTGATGAACCGCTTGCCGGAAGCCGAGCAGGAATTTAAAATCGCATTGAAGATCGACCCTACCTATGTCGATGCGATCTACAGTCTGGGTTTCACCTATGAATTGATGGGTGACAAGGAAAAGGCCCAGCCCTATTACGATAAATACAACAAGCTGAAACAAAAATGGAACGAGGTTCTCCAAAAAGAATCCGAAACGCGCTGAAGACGATTCTGACCCTGCTTCTCGCATCTCTCTTTCTGTGGAGTTGCGCCAGTTCTCCCCCGAAATCCAAAAAGAAACGCTATTCGCGCGCCTATATTTTGAAGAAGCGCGCCGAGATCGAGCGGCAACGCAAGGCGCAACGCGAGGAGCCGGTCGCGGCGCATCAGGTGGACAAGCTGAGCCAGCGACTCAAGCCGCCGAGCGACGGCGGGCTGGCGTCTCTGCCCACGCGCATTCACGAAGCGGATCGGTCGGTGCTGGTTCGCATCGAAGGCGGTCGTTACCTGATAGGCTCTCTGGAATCGGCGGCGCGGGATTCGGCGCAAATTGCATTCACCCACATGTCTGAATTTTATATGGATCGCGCGGAGATCACCGTCGAGCAGTACCGACGCTTCGACGCCAAGTACGATGAAAAACCGTTCAACGACGGGCAAGCCTGCCCGAGCTGTCCGGCGATGGGAGTGTCCTGGCTGAAGGCTCAAAGTTATTGTCGCTGGGCGGGCAAGCGTCTGCCTACAGAACTGGAATGGGAAGCCGCCGCGCGCGGCAAGGACAATCGAAACTGGCCCTGGGGGCTGGTCTATCAGGAAGGACGCGCCAATCTGCATGGCGAGTCCGACGGCTATGCGGGGCCGGCTCCGGTGGGTTCGTTTCCTTCAGGCGCCAGCCCAAGCGGATTGTGGGACATGGCGGGAAACGTGTGGGAGTGGGTCGCCTCTCCCTATGGTCCTCGTCTGAGTCCTGAACGCGAGGGAGGCTTGACGCCGCAAATGGTCAAAGGCGGCGGCTGGTCGTCGAACGCGGAATCGAGCAAAATTTCCAACCGCAACGCGGTACGCCCCGACATCCGAAATCCATCCATCGGCTTTCGCTGTGTCTGGACGGAACCCTAGAGATTGACGCCGCCTGTTTGCTTGCGCAAATCGGCGCTTATTTGACCATCTTGGTGAATTTGGAACCTTCCAGCGTCAAGTTGTACATCAAGCCTTTCTGACCAAAAACAAACGCGATGATCGGGTCCTGCGTGTTCACCGTATCGAGCGAGTCGCCGACCCCGATGGTGATGAGCGCGACCGAACCGTCGACGCCAACCTTCCAGCCGTCGCTGTTTCTAAAACTGTCGAGCGCTTTGTTCTCGGTAAAAATCAGCAGGATGGTTTTAGCTTCCGCGCCTAACTGAAAACCGATGGAGGCGGCCATGGTGTTGTAATATTCCGCCGTTTTCCCATTGATGCGCAGGGCGCCCTCGCCGTACTCGCCGCCGATTCCAAAACCCGCTTTATAGACCGTTGGGAAGACCAGGATGCCCTTCGCCTTGGCGAGAAAACGTTCCGCTCCCGCGACTTCATTTTTGAAACGATCCAATGCGTTGTCGACGCCGATGTTGATTTCATCTGCGCTGGCGGCTTTGGCGGTGGAGGGAGCGGCGAGGATCAAGCAGGCAAAGAATGCGATCAAAAAGTTCGTCAGGCGGTGTCGTCTCTTGTGCAGATTATTTTTATTTATCATGAATATCCTCTAAACCTTTCAATAATTTTCACAGAATTGGTTTAAAAAAATCCCGGAGTGATACGCCGTATTGATGCCTATGAATTTAAGCTAACAGCGTCTTAGGTTGGAGTCAATTTCGACGATGCATTTACCTTACGAATTTGGCTAGACGGCGGTTTTTCAGTGGATGTTTTTTAAGCCTATTTCGTCTTTGAGTTCGTTGAGGAATCAAAGGACTTGACAATATTTTTGAAAGGTTTATATACTCAAGTCATTGAAAAAACCGTTTTAGCTTCTTAGCAGAGGTCTTTGCTTGAAAACATTGCTCGCATATATTGTGATGGGCGCAACGCTCCTGATCGTTTCGGACGCTTGGGGCATGGAAGGGCATCATTCGCATTCCATGCATCATGAGATGGATTTGACGCATGCCGTTGAATCTCCGTTCGCGGAAAAGGGGTTGGCGCGCACGCCGCATTGCGTGCTCAATGGGCATTATCATGAAGGTAATTGTCCTCATTCAAAGCAATCTGCTGAACGTCACGGCAACGACGCAATCAGCGTTGATTGCGGCGGGACGGCTCCCTATACCGTTCCGGTCAATAATTCTGCGGCTAATTTTCCGATGGAACTGGTCGCTTTAAACGCGAATCCTCAGTTTAATTCCTCTCATACGTTGGACCTGCTGGCGAAGCCCGTTCTTGGGGTTTTTGGCATTGTCGATCCTCCTCCCCGCTCCTGATAAAAATATCTTTTGTTTTTATCACGCGAACGTACCAGTTAAAAAAAGACAATAGTGTATCGCTGAAGCAGTCTTTCCGTTGGAAGGACGACTGTTTCAAATGATTTGAGTCCTTCGGGTTTTCTTGAAGTGATGCGGCGCTTTTCGACTTTATTATGATCTGCCTTTCGACTGGGTGCGTTCTCCAAATTGCAAGATGAGACCTCGTTATTTGAGGTACTTTTTTCAGGAGAGTTTTTAAATGGCATCGAGTTCATTTCAGAGATGGATGACGGGAGCATGTTTGCTTGCGTCTCTATGTAGCGAATCCGCTTTTGCGGTTGAAAAAAAACAGGTCTTCACGCTGGATGAGTTGCAAGTGACGGCGCCGCGAGAAATACAGCGCGGTACTCTGACCGTTCCCAGCAACATGGATGCGTTGAAGAAAATGCACAGGACGCCCGGCGGCGTCGCCATCGTTCCGGCGGAACGATTGGAGGAGACCTTCTCCATCAATTTCGAGGACACCCTGGCGCTGGTTCCCGGCGTGTATGCGACGAAGCGTTTTGCGGAAGAAGTTCGTATTTCCATTCGCGGATCGGGACTGGAACGAACCTTTCATCAGAAGGGATTGAACGCTTTGCAGGATGGCATCCCTTTCAACAAAGCGGACAGTAGCGGCGACTTTCAGGAAATCGACACTCTGGTGCTCCAACGCATTGAAGTGCATAAAGGCGCCAACGCCATGCAGTTTGGCGGAACCACGCTGGGCGGCGGCATCAACATGATTTCGAAAACGGGACAAAGCAATCCGGGGCATGAACTGCGTTTGGAAATGGGTTCGGACGATACCTTTCGCGGACACATTCAGTCCGGGCAGATTTTTGAAAAGGGCGACCTGTTTTTGAGTTTGACGGGTTCGGTCAGCGACGGTTTTCGACGTCATGCGGATCAGGACAATATCAAATTCAACACCAACGTCGGGCGCAAGCTGAACGCCAACGCAGAGACGCGATTTTATTTCACCGCCAACAATATCAATCTGGAATTGCCTTCGACGGCGACCCTGTCCAATGCGCTTTCGAATCCTGAAGACTCTCCTGCGGCGGCGTTCACTGCAGACCAGCGTCGCGACATGATGTCTTATCGTGTTTCGAATAAGACCACATTTGATTTGGGCGATGGAACCTTGCTGGATGTGGGCGCTTTCGTCAATTACAAGGATTTGTTTCATCCCATCACTGCAGTTGTCGGCGTGATCGATCAGGAGAGCGTCGAGTATGGCCTGTTCGCGGAAGGTTCCGGCAATTACCAACTGGCCGGTTTTGAAAACAAGTACCGCATGGGACTCACCACGCATATCGGTCGCACCGACGCCAAAGTCTGGAGCAGTAATGGCGGGCAACCGGGCAGAGTGACGGGCAATACGGATCAAACCACGCAGAATATTGTCGGCTATGGCGAAAATCATTTGTACATCGTCCCCGACGTTGCTTTTGTTACGGGCTTGCAATACGTGTGGGCGAATCGCCGCGTGTTCAACAAGATAACGCCGAGCGAAACGGACAGCGATTATTACGAATCGTTCAATCCTAAAATTGGAGCTCTGTATCAATACAGCGAAAAAGTTCAATTGTTCACGAACGTCAGTAAAAGTTTTGAGCCGCCGGATTTCAGCGATTTGACCCAGGGCGGCACGGTGGGATTCTCTCCTGTGGAAGCGCAAAAGGCCTGGACTTTTGAAGTGGGTACGCGCGGTGAACACGGGCGTTTCGCCTGGGACCTCAGTCTTTATCGCGCCTGGCTGGAAGATGAGTTGTTGAAATTCACCGTCGGCGGCGGCGTGCCTTCGACGACTTTCAACGCGAAAGACACAGTCCATCAGGGCGCCGAGGTTGGCTGGAGCGTGCTCGCCGGTGAGAATATGTTGTATGCCGGCGACCGTCTGGAATGGAGCAATTCCTACACCTACAGCGATTTCTATTTCGACGGCGACAAGCAGTACGGCGACAACGACTTACCCGGTCAACCGCCGCATTTCTATCATACGGAGTTGCGTTACGACCATCCCCAGCGCTGGTTTGTCAATCTGAGCGTGGATGCGGCGAGCAGCGCCGACGTCGATTACACCAACACCACGACGGCCCCGGGCTATGCGATTTACGGCGTGGGAGCGGGTTATGACATGAACGATAAAGTCAGCTTTTTCTTTGACGCCAGAAACCTTGGCGACAAACATTATATCTCCAACTTTTCGACGGCGGTCAACGCGACTTCGACGTCCTCTCTGTATTATGCGGGAGACACGCGTCGATTTTTTGGGGGCGTTCAACTTAAGTTCTAAACGGGAATCGGAGGGACTCCGCTCCTGGCGGGAGTCCTTCCTGATTCACTGGATGTTTTTTACGACAGTCATTCATGGAGCGGGTATGCAGACATTGGCTAAACATAAAATTCTGGCGCTCGGAGCGGTTTTAACGACAGCGTTGGCTTGCGCGGGTTCAGAATCGGCGATGAACCGTTCGACCCTGGACAATGCGCCTTCGTCCGACGGCGTTCTGGCGCATTGGGAAGAGAAACCTGTTCTGATCGGTAAGGGAAGCGGCCCGCAATTGTTGATGAAAGCCTCTGAGGGTATGAGTCTGCTTTACGCGGCGATGGATGAGACGGGACGACAAAATTTGATGTATCAGAGTTCGCACAATATTGGCGATACCTTTTCCAAACCTTATCGGGTGAACAGCGAGCCGGGCGAGATCAGTTCGCACGGAGAAAACAATCCTTTGCTTCGACCGGGCGCAGGGATCGGCATGTTCGCGGCATGGGATAGCGGAAAAGATATCAAATTTTCACGATCAATGAATTTTGGCCGCAGTTTCACTCCTTCCATACAGGTGAACGATGAAGGCGCGCAGGGCTACCACTCGTTTCAAACGATGGAAGTCGGGCCGGACGGAACCATCTACGCGATTTGGCTGGACGGACGGGATAAAGATTCCAATATTCCGGGTTCTTCCTCTTTGTACCTGGGGCGTTCGACGGATCGCGGCGCGACCTTCGAAAAGAATATTAGAATCGCCGGGGACGTTTGCCCGTGCTGTCGGCCCGCGATCGCCTTCGATGAAAAAGGCAAAGTGTTTGCGACCTGGCGCACCGTCCACGCAGATAACAACCGCGTGGTGGTGGTGGCCTCTTCAGAAGACAAGGGATTGACCTGGTCTACGGGGACACCCGTCACCGCCGACGGCTGGAAGATCAACGGCTGTCCGCATTCGGGGCCTTCAATGGCTTATGCGGACGGGACGTTGTTTCTTGCATGGTACACCGGAGCGACCAATGAAGCGGTATTGCGCGCGGCGCGCTCCAGCGACGGCGGCAAGAGTTTTGAAGTGATTGAAGGCGTGCAGGGCGCTGTGCTGGACGCCAATCACCCTGAATTGCAGATGATCGACGGCGACGCCTGGGCGATCTTTCAAGGGCGCGATCCCGATTCAAAATCAGGATGGGGAGTCACCGAACCCTGGCTGGTCAAAATTCCGGCGAAAGGTTCCGTGTCGGCTCCACAGAAAGTTCCGTCCCTTGGCGGAAGCGTATCGTATCCCCTGTTGCATTCCGGCGCGGGCGGTAGGATTTACGCGACCTGGACGGAGCTGACGGACGAAGGACCGCTCGCCGTGCTGTGTCGCGGGCGGCTGGCAAACGAGCGACCTTAATGACAACGAGGTTCATCATGAATATGAATTTTAAATTGAAACATGCGGCGGGCGTATCGCTGGGCCTGCATTTGTTTTTGTTTCCATTCATTCCCTTCAATGCGGATGACACGATCCTGAAAGAAGCGAAGCCGGAACGGATATGGGAAACGGCGCGACTGGAAATCAAAAAGAAACCGAGCGCTCCCGCCGAGCAGAAGATAATAAAAAAGACGGAGCCGAAGGCGCCGCCAGAGAAGGCCCTGCCGGTTCAGCCGAAGATCGAGCCGGTCGTTCATCAAGTCGTGCAGGCGATTCCGAAAGCCCAGCCTACGGCGATGCCGTCCGCGAAACCGGCGAGTCAACTGGCGCCAGCGCAGGTTGTTCCCGTGTCCATGATCCCGGCGCAGGCCATTCAGCCGCGCATGCGTCAGGCCGATGCAGTTTCACGGTCGGGTGCGCGCATTCAGAAGGCTTCGTATTCGGCGATTTCTATGGCTCCAGTCGCAACGTCGCCGCGAGCGCTGACCGGAAAGTCAACGGCCCGGTCGAGCGTTTCCACAGGGCCACAAGCCAGAATAGTTACGGGTTTCACGAGTGATCCTGCTCCGAAGGCGCAGTTGCGTCCTAAAGCTCATTCGGGTTCGGTCCGTCGGCAGGCGACGCCGGATCGGGGAAGTTCCCGGATCGTTCCCATGTATCAACTGGCGAGTTTCTCGAACGAGCCGAAACCGCGCGCTCCCAAACCCTTGCCGCCGAAACAGCCCCAGCTTTCCGATGAAGAGTTGAAGCGAATCATCGGTCGCTATTTCGCGATCGTTCGGGAAAAAATTGGCGAGGTGGCTTATCCCGAATCCGCAAGAAGCCGCAATGTCGAAGGACGGGCTGTGGTGGAGTTCGATATTGGAAGGCGAGGCGACATCATGAAGCTCTTGGTGCAAACCTCTTCAGGTTCCAACATTCTGGACGAGGCGGTTCTGGAGGCGATTGAGAAGGCGTCCCCGTACCCTCCCATTCCCGAATCGTTAAACCAGCAAACGGTTTCCTTGAGATTTCCCATTACTTTTTCAGTGAGGTGATGCGATGAAGCATCGAATTAAAAACGCAATGATGGCGGTAGTCGCATCGACGCTGATATCTTCCGCGTCGGCGCTTGCCGGGACCGCGCAGGTGGATTCGGATTTTGACGGCAAGATCGATCAATGGCGGCACACCAACAGCGCGGGCGTACTCGAAAAAATTGAGTTTGATAACAACAAGAACGGCAAGGTGGATCAGATCGAATGGTACCAGGGCGAAAACCAGTTGAAGCGCGCCGAGTTCGATACGAATCATGACGGCGTCATGGATCATATCCAGACTTACTCCAAATCGGGCGTGGTGGAGCGCATCGAACGCGACGTGAAACTGGACGGGAAAATTGACCGCACCGAAATTTACGACAGCGCAGGTCGGTTGGAGAAGGTTGAAACCGACGATAACGGCGATGGGCGGACCGACTCCTGGCATTATCTGAGTCCCGACCAGAAACCCTTGCGCGCCGAGCGCGATTCGAACGGCGACGGTACTGTAGATCGCTGGGATTACTTCGATTCTCAGGGCGCTGTAGAGAAAGTCGCTTTCGATACCGATGGGGATGGTCGGGCGGAACAATGGCAATATTTTTCCCGAACGGGAGAAGTCGAAAAGGTCGAGTACGACACGAATGCAGACGGCAAGGCGGATCGCTGGGAGCAGTACGACTCTTCCGGCAAGTTGCTGGAAGTGAGTATGGATCGGAATTTCGACGGCAAACCCGATATGGTTGAGAAGCAATGAACGAAAGTTTGATCGGCAGATTGGATCAAGAATTTTTTGGAATGAGATCGGAGTGAACGATGGATGAGACGACGGGTTTGTGGGCGTCGACCCTGCAATTGATCGGCAAAGGCGGGGTCGTGATGTTTCCGATCCTGTTGTGTTCGGTGATTGCCTTGGCGATAGTGATCGAACGATTGGTTTTTTTCAAGCGCGTGTCTGAGGATTTTGAATCTTACTACGCCAAAGTGCGTTCGATGCTGGAAGGCGGGCGCAAGGACAGCGCGCTGGCTTATTGTCGGGATGAACCGCATATGCTGGGTCGCATGATGATTCCGGGAATCGAGCAGACGGAGATGCCGCGCTGGAAGCTGGAAGAAACCCTGACGCTTGCCGGACAGGAAGAGATCAACCTTTGCGGCAAGCATGTGCGCGGGTTGGAAGTGATCGCGACCATCGCTCCTTTGATGGGTCTGCTGGGAACGGTTGTGGGAATGGTGCAGGCCTTCAATAAAGTCGCGCAATACAAAGGCCAGGTGGACCCAGGTTTGCTGGCTGGCGGCATCTGGGAAGCTCTGCTCACGACGGCGGCAGGTCTGGCGGTGGCGATTCCAACCGTTGTCATGTTGCATTTTTTTGAAAAGAAAATCGAAACCATTTCCTTCCAGCTTGCAAAATACGGACAGTTGTTTGTTCACTTCCTCGATGCAAATCGAGGCGCGAAGACGGCGGAACGTGAAACGTCCAACGCTTCTTACTGATCCGGTTTCCCCTCTGCGCAACGCCAATTCAGGATAGTGGAATGCTAGCGATTTCCCCAGAAAGAAAAAGAAAATTTCGCGCCGATCTGGCGCCCCTGATCGACGTGGTGTTTCTGTTGTTGATTTTTTTCATGCTCACCTTCGCAACGCCGGGGCAGGGCCTGGACGTCAGCCTTCCCAATGGCGGCGGCGAAGTCTCGGACAAGCTTCCGTTGGAAATCGAAATCGACGCGCAGGGGGCGATATTCCTTGGCGGCGAATCGGTGCCTCTGGAGCGTTTGACCGAACGGCTGGAAGATGCGTTTCAAGAGAGAGGCGACACTGCTTTATCAATTCGCGCCAGCGGGAAAACTTCTTACGACCGATTCGCAGGCGTATTTGACAGGGCGCGTCTGGCGGGCGCGACCGATTTTGCAATCGTCATGTAACGAAACCGATCCATGATTCAGTTTAAACAAAAAAGAAAAGATTCGTTCCGACTTGACCTGGCGCCGATGATCAATATCGTGTTCCTGTTGTTGATCTTTTTCATGCTGACCTCGACGGCCATTCAATCGGGACTGCAGGTGGACTTGCCCGACGCCGAATCGGCGGAACAGCTGGAGAAGCGACACCATCTGGTGCGAATCTCGAAAGATCAGGCTCTGGAGTACGAAGGCAAGCCGGTCGATCTGGATGCTCTGGGGCGGGCGTTAGTCACTGAAGTGGAGAAAGGAAAACCGGGCGCTTTGGAAATTCAGTCCGACAAGGATGTTGAGTTTGAATTTTTCGGGCAGGTGATCGAACGGGCGCGGGAGTCTGGCGTCGAAGAGTTTATCTTTGCCACCGACCGTCTGGAAAGCGAAGGCAGAAACTAAAACAGGCCGGGCAGATCATGCGAGATGATCCATCCGGCCTGCTCAGTGTTCAGCTGATTTACTTAACCCTGTCGCGCGGTTTTAGTCGCTCTTCGGGGTTTTTTGTTTTTGAAGCTCATGGCGCTGCCGTTGAATTTGCCTTTGGGGCGTCGGCTCGGGCGGCGCGCATCCTGCGTTGAAGACGGCTTCCCTGAGTAGCGTTTTCCAAACGACTTTTTGTCGCCGGAAGCGTTACGCACTTTCTGGTTCGCAACCGTAATGGAATGGAAGGGATGATCGTCCACAACCGCGACATTCTGCTTGATCGCGCGTTCAATGTTTCTCAAGAATCCGCGTTCGCCGGCGTCGCAAAAGGAAATGGCTTTTCCCTCTTTGCCTGCGCGCGCCGTACGTCCAATGCGATGCACATAGCTTTCCGGTTCGTTGGGAAGCTCGTAGTTGATGACATGCGTGATGCCGTCAACGTCGAGGCCGCGCGATGCGATATCCGTAGCGACCAAAACGCGCGCGTTACCCGAACGAAACTTTTTCAAGGCATCGAGACGGGCGGCTTGCGATTTGTTGCTGTGAATGGCTTCCGCCTTGATGCGAATTTTCTTCAGTTTTTCCGCGATTTTGTTCGCGCCATGTCGAGTCCGCGTGAAGATCAGAACGCGCTGAATGTCCGGGTCCTGCAATACGGATTCGAGCAGATCGCTTTTGTTTTCCCGGTCGACGAACAAAACGCGCTGGTCGATTTTTTCCGCCGTGCTGGACTGCGGAGTGACGCTCACGGTGACGGGATCGTTTAAAAACTGTTTTGCGAGTCGCGCAATTTCGTTTGGCAGGGTCGCGGAGAACAACATCGATTGTCGATCCGCCGGCATCATTTGTAAAAACTGGCGAATATTGGGCAGAAAGCCCATGTCCAGCATGCGATCCGCTTCATCGAGAACGAAAATGCTGACTTCGTCCAAACGCACATAACCTTGCTCGATCAAATCCAGCAAACGTCCCGGAGTGGCGACCAGAACATCGACACCGCGGGCAAGAGAGCGAATTTGCACTTTATAACTCGAACCGCCGAAAACGACGGCGTGTTTGATTTTCAGATAGCGTCCGTAGATCTGGAAGCTCTGGCTGATTTGAAGAGCCAATTCCCGGGTGGGTGTCAGTATCAGCGCGCTGACTCCTTTCGCTCGCGGAGGCTTGTTGCGTTCTGATAAGCGTTGCAGGAGCGGCAGGGCAAAAGCGCCCGTCTTACCGGTTCCAGTTTGTGCGCAACCCATCAAGTCTCTTCCTTCTAAAAGGTAAGGAATCGCTTGTTTCTGGATGGGTGTGGGTTGTGAGTATTTTTCCTCGCGAACGGCGCGACACAAAGGCGCAATTAGATTCAACAATTGGAACTCCTCGCGAGAAGGAGTAGGGGGTGATGCTAGCATGTTTTCCTTGGGTAATAATTGTAGGTAAGTAAAACGTCCATCATATCACTTATTTATGCAGATAGCTTTAAAAATTATGACGTTGTGTCATGTTTCTTTATGACCTTGCGCCTGGGATGAGGGGAGTGCAGGGCGTCGATTCGGGTGAAAGGGCGTCTTTTCAGCCTCTCAGGACCTGTTTTTCTCTCGTTAAGCGTTTGGATTTGTAATACAATGATCCGATTAAATATTGATTTTAAAGGGTATTATTATTGTATAAGAGCATTATAGAGCGAACATCTCCGGGCAAGTTCATCGTCCTGTCGCTTTTGGCGCATGCGCTTATCTTGTATGTGCAGGCCCAACCCGTCTTTCAACCCGAGCTTCCTAAAAAACCAAAGCCGATTCGGGTTCGATACATTCCGGTCAACGCCCCTGACGTGATCGACAGCCCGGGCGATGTGGTTGAGATTGCCGAGCCGAAAAAGGTCGAGCCTCCACCGGATACGGCGAGCTTGCAGGCAAATGTGAGTAGCCGGGCTCATGCGGATGAGAAAAAGATCGCTAAAAAATATGAGCGCAATAAACGCGCGGCGCCAAAGCGAATCGGCGACAAGGCGGAGAAACGCGGCGGAAAATCGTCTCAGGCTAAAAAATCAAAAACAACTCCCCTGGATAAAACGCCGAATCCTGCCGTAGCGGCGATCCCGTTTCTTCCTGAAGAGGAAACTCAGGCGGAGGCCGGGCAGGGCGAGACGCGGGATTCCGTCTCTGGATCGGGGGGATTGATGTCTCTGCTGGACGGTTTTGATCCGGAACCTTACGCGGCTTCGGAAACGGAAGCGACCTTGGAAGATCTTGACGACGGCGAATCGATTTCTCTCGATACCAAGGAAGTGAAGTACGCTTCTTATTTTGCCCGTATCAAACACCAGATCGAACGGGTTTGGGCTTACCCCATCGAAGCGGCGCAACGTGGAATTCAGGGCGCGGTGGTTTTGCGTTTCGTTATCGACAAGCATGGCACCCTGGCGGGCGTCTGGGTGAAGGAAACTTCGGATTCGAATATGCTGGATTTGGCCGCGATCAAGGCGGTGAAAGACGCGGCTCCGTTTTATCCATTCCCGATCACCATTTCTAAAGAAAAAATTTCAATCGCCGCGCGGTTCGAATACACTCCCCGTTTTGTTCATGCAGATCGTTGATCCTCCAGGAAAGAGCCTTGCGCTGGGCGCATTGAATGCGGTGATTTTGTTTCCGCAGTCGACGTCGCGTCTTGTCGCTTTTGAAAAGGACGTCGCGGGTTTGACCCTGTTTAAACGCATGGCGATCGCTTTGAGTCGCGCGGGGGTTGTCAATATTCAAGTTGTTGATCACGATTTGGCGGAAACCGAGCGCAAGGAACTGGTCCGCGAGTTACAGTCCGATTCGCGCTTCGAGGGGCATGTGTCCTGGGCGAAAGATCCTTTGGGGGATTGGACAGAGCGATGGAGCCGTTCTCCCTGCCTTCTCGTGCGGGGGCCGTCTATCATTTTCCCCGACACCTTGAAGGCGTTCATCCGCTCAGAAGACACGCAGGAGGCGCTGGAGAAAGATCAGGCGGCGCAATTGCGTCTGACCGGAAGCGGACTTGCTCCCTTATGGATCGCGCCCAGAGGTCGGGCGGACCTGTTGCGACAATGGCTGAAAGGCGAAAACCTGAATCCGGCAGTGTCCAGTCTTCCGGGCGACCGGCATTATTTCAGCCTTGTGCAGACGATCTCCCAGTTGCGGGTCGCGGAAAAAAAATACATTTCATTGCATCGACACCATTATCATCAGGCGATGGACATATGGTTCAATTCGATTTTCTCGCTTCGCCTGTCGGCCTTGTTTGTGAAAACCCGGGTGACGCCGAATCAACTGACCTTGTTTGGCCTGGTGATAGGGATTGTGGCGGGCTATTGTTTTTCGCGCGGCGATTACGCGGGAGGGCTGGTGGGAGGTATTCTTCTCGCCTTAACCGCGATCTGGGATTGTTGCGACGGGGACGTGGCTCGCTTGAAGTTCATGCAATCGGATTTTGGCGAACGGCTGGACACGGCTTGCGATAATCTCATCAACGTTTTTATTTTTACGGGTATGATGCTGGGCGTTGCGCGCGTTGAGGGATTGCAATCGGCTTTGATTCCTTTTTCAATGCTGGCGGTGGGCGGTTTTGCAATTTTTTGTTTGATCTATTTTCCCGGCGGCGGCAAAGGCGCGGGTTTCAAGGATAGCCCGATGCACGATGTGGTAATGGTCCTTGCCAGCCGCAATTTTATTTACGTCATTCTTCTTTTCGCGGTCTTTGGTAAAATCGAAGCCTTTCTCTGGCTGGCGGGTTGGGGCTCGCTGGCGTTCGCTCTGATTTTGTTCATTGCCTGGCGGAATACGAAGGCTCCGGTTCGATCATGAAAGATTCTCAATAGATGAAGGATAAAGACTTATTGAAGCGAGGCGCGATCTTTTTGACGTCGCCTCCTGATGCGATACCTTTTGCCGACTGGTATTTGAAACCGGTCGCTGAAGTTTCGCTCTTATTGCGCAATGTGCTCAGTTTGCAGAGAGCGGGCTGGAAGGATATCTGGGTGATCGCGCCGCAATCTCTGTGCCATGGCGAAGAGCGCGCGCGACTGGAGCGCGCTTTGGAGGATCCCCGAGTTCGAGTCCAAACGACTTTTGCCGATGTGGGCGACTGGGAGTTGTGGAGCGATGCTGGTAATAAAACGGCTCTTTTTCATGGCAGTGACTTGCATGACAAGGGGGATTTGATGAAAATTCAAAAGTTGCCGGATGAACAGCTTCCTTCCGATTATCAAATGATTTCTATGGGCGCAGAACAGTTGCGTGAATTTGCGGAATCGCTGCAATTTCCTGCAGGCGTTTCTGAAGGTGGAGAGGGAACTGTCCTGGCCTTTCGCAGGCCGGATTCAGAGCTTCGCAGTTTTTCGGATTTTGCATCGACCGAGGAGGCCATGTTGCAGGCCTGCGGCTTGAGTAATGATAGTTTCGGAGATCGCCTGGTGACGCGACATGTTTCGCGTTTTCTGACCCGGCGTATTTTAAAGACTTCGGCGTCTCCGAATGAAATCACCTTGTGGAGCCTGGTGATTGGCATGGCCTCGGCCCTGTGCTTTCTTCAAGGCGGCTATTGGGGCGGTTTGACCGGCGCCCTGCTGTTGCAAATTTCCGCCTGGGTGGATTGCGTGGACGGCGAGGTGGCGCGTCTCAAGTTCATGGAGTCAAAAATTGGCGGGGAGCTGGATATTCTCTGCGACAATATTGTCCATGTCTCGATATTCTTTTGCATGGGAATGGGTTTGTATTTTGAAACACAGAACGACTGGTATCGAACCTTTGGCGCTTTGGCGGTTATGGGCAACCTGCTGTCATTTTCTATCTTGAGTTCGGGCATCATCGAGCAAAAATCGAAAGCGAGCGCCTCCACGTCGAGCGCTCCCTCGAGCTCTAAAAAACCGGAGGATGAACTGGCGAATCGGGATTTCACTTACTTCCTGCTGATCTTCGCCCTGTTGGGACAAACGCATCTGTTCATCGGTCTGACGGCGATTGGCGCCAACGTTTTTGCCGCTTACCTGATTTATTCCCGATGGAAGGCGTCCAAGGACGCGTCGCAGGCTTGACGCGTATGTGTTCGGAAATTGTAGTCACTAAAGAAGGGTGGTTTGGATGATTTTAGGAAAAAAGGTCATTGTGGTTTTCCCCGCGTATAACGCGGAAAAAACGCTGGAGCAGACCTACGGTGAATTGCCTCACGAATACGTGGACGAAGTGATTCTGGTGGACGATCATTCCAAGGACGACACCTCCAAATTGTCGAGGGATCTGGGTTTGAAGACCATCACGCACCCTCACAATCGGGGCTACGGCGGCAACCAGAAGACCTGTTATCGCGAGGCCCTGGCATTGGGAGCGGATATCGTCATCATGGTGCATCCCGATTACCAGTATTCGCCGAAACTGACCACCGCCATGGGAGCGTTGATCGCTTCGGGTGAATACGATATGGCGCTGGGGTCGAGAATCATCGGCGGCAATGTGCTGAGCGGGGGCATGCCTCTTTACAAATACATCGCCAACCGATGTCTCACCCTGTTTCAGAATCTTTTGCTGGGGGCCAAACTGTCGGAGTATCACACCGGCTTTCGCGCCTTCAGTCGCGAAGTGCTGGAGACCCTGCCGCTGGAAGAAAATTCAGACGATTTTATTTTTGATAACGAGATGATTCTGCAGGCACATTATTTTGGCTTCCAGATCGGCGAACTCAGTTGCCCGACCAAATATTTTGAGGAGGCCTCTTCGATCAACTTCCAGCGAAGCGTGATCTATGGTCTGGGTGTGGTCTCGCGAACCCTGCAATTGCTCCTGCACAAATGGGGCTTCCTCCCCAACCGGCTCTTCAACAAAGAAGGAAAACGTTTGACGGGATCGGCGGAGTCTTAGAAGTCGTTCAGTTATTGATGTGCGGGTCCGGGTCGAGATGACGTTCCGCCACATAGGTGCGACGCCCGTCATGCGCGAGGATATGGTACCAGGGACGATCTTTCGGGGGTCGGCTGGTGGCAACCAGTTCATACCACTCTTCGCTGCTATTGAACTGAAGGTCAACGCCAATGACGATGCCGTGGTAATTGAACCGCTTGTGCAGAATCTGTTGACCGATATGAAATCTTGCTTTCGTTGCGCTCATAGTTCTATTTAAAAATAATTTTTGAAAAATTTCAACACCCAGCTTGTGGATCAGGGATCGGTGAAGTGGGTGACGAAGCCGTTTTCGATCGTGACGATCGTCTTCCAGGTGCGGCTCCATTTCTGGTAAATCAACTGGATACGATCCGGCGGCGCCGGCGTTTCCTCTATCGCGTCTTTCGTCGGGCTTTGTGTGTCCGGCGCCCCCAGGGACGCATAGACGCCGCAGGTCCTCATGCCGGTATAGATGCGTTGCATCCGTACAAAGGTCCATTCATCCTTGTTCAGCAAACCCCTGCGATTGATCTCTTCCACAACATGTTGTGTCGGCAGATCGTGCCGAATCGAACCATAATAAGCCACGCACAGCGTCTGGGCATCCAGGTTTTTAACCGTCTCCGAATTGCCGCCTGAGAGCGCCGCCGGTAAACTGTAACATCCCCCCAGAAAGACCGTCAATATTCCAGCCAGCGCCCAATTTTTCATGAGCTTACCCGGAAATTGCTGAGGCTTCAGAAGCCCTGCGTCAAGATTTTGAGAGTCTTTTTGCGTCAAAAAAGTTTCCTTCCCGAATCGAATCCGCAATTGCGTCCCAGAAGAGGCTCTTTAAGTATTGATATTTAAAGGCTTATCTAATTTTATTTCAAATTTCATCGAAAATGGTACAGCTCTTGCTCTTACATGTCGATATATCACTTAACTACGGTTCAAGGAGGAAACGATGAAACAAAACGCTGATGGAACTCAACAACTTAAAGAATATTCTCTGAACCAGGAGAAATTATATAGGGCTGAAAAAATAAAGCAAGAACTGGACAGGGAAAATATGAAATTAATGAAGCAGTTGTTTGGCGGCCAGGTTCCTGAACACTATCAAGGTTTGAAGGCTTGAACCGAATGGAGGCGACAATGAAATCAGAAAAAAACGAAGCGCCAAGAAAACGCAAGACCTTCGCGGATTTCAACCCCCGCATCAGCAAGCACGACAAATATCTCTATGAATGGAATCTGTGGGCGCTGGTGAATATTTACGGCATCCGAATTCTGGATAAATGCAAATAAACTTCAAACGGAGAAACGAAATGAAACTGAAAAAAGACAAAGCCAAATCGCAAAAAACAGACTGGTTCTCTTCGAACTTGAAAGAACTGGCTGGCAAAAACGAGAGCGAACTGATCGAAGAAAATGTACAACTGGTAAAGAAAATCCTGCGTGGCAAGCCGCAAGCGCGCAATTATTAAGATGCGTCTGCCTCATCCCAATGCCGCCCTGGCTTAAGACAGGGAACTCATTGGCGACAAAGGCAAAGTAGCCGGCATCAATGCTTGATGACGATCGCCATGTCGGGGTTCAGATAGCCCCGAACCGTTTTCTCAATCGCCCGCAAGGTTCCGCCGGTTGAACTTGGGCAACTCCCGCAAGCTCCCTGATACTTGATATGAATGTCGTTTCCTTCGACGTTCAAAATCTCCAATCCGCCGCCATCGTTCGCCAATGCAGGGCGAATCATCTCATCCATCAATTCCTCCACGATAATCCGCTTGTCCTCGTCCGGTAAACTCGGAAAGGTTTCCTTGTCGATCCGGTTGACGACGGACTCCTTCTTCTCCTGCTCGATGCGCGCCTTGTTTTCCGGCGATAATTGCGTTTCAATCGCGTGGAGAACGTCGTTCATGAAATATTTCCACGCGGTTTCGTTGAACATCGTCACCGAAACGTCGTTGCCGCAGAAAAATAACTCCGTCGCGCCAAATTTAAAAATTTCACGCGCCAGCGGGTTGTCCCCGTTGTATTCCTCGTCCTCTTCAATGGCGATGGATTCCGTCTTCTTGTCCGTCACCGGCCCGTCCATCACAAACTTTCTTGCCGCCGGGTTCGGCGTTTCCTGAACTTCCAGTATTTTCATAAATTTCACTTCCTCTATTAAGAACGGCCCGAGGCTTCGGCGCCGAGTCGGTAGCTATCTAAATAACCTCTGTCCCGCCCAGTCTATACTCTTTGGATGGTATCTGAAAAGAAAAGAATCGAAAAAAATCCCCAAACGGTCCGCGCTCGTCGATTAAGCGCCCGGTTCAAAATAAAATCAACGCATTTTGTAAGGAAGGCAGGGGGCGCACGACTTCACTCATTTCACCAACCCATTCTGGAGTATTTCGATGATTAAATATGCAATCGCCCTGATAACAATCGCCGGATTCATGACCGCCGCCAGCGTGTCCGCCGAGTCCGCTTACGCTCCCAATGTGAATATGAAGACCGGAGCGATACAAGTCCCCGAAGATTATACGAGCTGGGCGACTCTGGGAACCTGGTCGCACGCCAATGAAAAAGGCGAAGCGCCCGGCGCCCAGGAATTTCACGTCGTCTACACGCAACCGGAAACTATTGAATATTACCGCAAGCACAAAGCCTTCCCCGACGGCGCCGTGCTGGTCAAGGAACTGCTGACGACGAAAACCATGCCGATGACCACCGGTTTAGCGGTGAGCCACGCTACCTCCATCAAGGGCTGGTTCGTTCTGGTGCGCGACACGCAGGGCCGCTTCGCCGAGTCGAAACTCTGGGGCGACGGCTGGGGCTGGTCCTTTTTCAGCGCAGACAGCCCGAAGAAAACGTCCTCGACCGACTACAAAAAAGACTGCGTCTCCTGCCACCTCCCGGCAAGAGAGCTGGCCCCCAAAGAAGCCCACGATGCCGATAAATGGATCTACACCTTCGGCTACCTCGCGCTACAAAAGAAGTGATCCCGCGCCAAACCAACCGCGCCGCACACAATCCCAAGCGGGCAGGCGACACCTGCCCGCTTGGAACTTGTGAATACGAGTTCCCATCTAATTTTAAACTTGAGAATGAATTTTTATTCCCGCAGGGACAGTTTCGTAAATCGTGTCTCCTGTACAAAAAATAATCGGTTTAGGTTATTATTTTTGACAGGATTCGCGCGTCGGGGTTTCAATTCAAACTTGCATAGAAGTAACTTATAGGTTACCTTTGTGATGGAGATTAGAGAATACCTTCTCGAAGATGGAAGCAGTCCTTTTGCCGACTGGTTTGATGGGTTGGAAGCGCAAGCCGCGCTCAAAGTGAATACTTATATCACGCGGATAGGCAATGGGAATGTGTCTGCCGTTAAAAGCATCGGCGCTGGCGTGCATGAATGTGTTATCGACTGGGGGCCGGGCTACCGTGTGTATTTGGGTAAAGATGGCGACAAACTGATCATCTTGCTGGGTGGCGGAACCAAGAAGCGTCAGCAGAAGGATATAGAACGAGCAAAGCTTCTCTGGCGGGAGTATAAAAAGCGGAAAAAGGAAACCTAAGAATGGCGATAACAAAAAATTTTAAAGAAACGATACAGGCGCGTGCCCTGCGCGATCCTGAATTTCGTCACGGTTTGCTTAAAGAAAGTATTGAAAGCATGTTAGCGGGAGACCCGGAAACCGGAAAAATGATATTGCGGGATTATATCAACGCCACCATTGGTTTCGAAAAACTGGGCGTGATCGTACAAAAATCTCCTAAAAGCCTCATGCGCATGTTCAGCCCGAGCGGCAACCCCACCGCCAACAATCTGTTTGGCATCATCCACACCCTCCAAAAAAAAGAAGGCGTGCATTTCGAAGTGAAGACTACGCGGTAAATTTTGCTTGGCTATAAATCAAACGAGACTGGTGTGCGACTGATGAACCTGGCATTTATTGGTCAGTCCATTGGTGAATGTTCGCAATAAATTAAGCTTGTCTGTAGGGTGCGGTCTAAACGAAAAATCGGAATGGATTCATCATTTCCCCGCTACGGGGCGAAGGTGCGCCTAAGGTTGGACTCGACGCAAAGCTATCTAGTCTGACCAGAAATATTTTCTGGAATCGGCCATTGCGCCCTCCGCGAAGGAGTGCGCCTAGAGGGAAAAACTTCGAACCAACTTTTCCAGATTTTAGCGAATTGGAACACCATACTCAAGGATTCATCCATTGATCTAACGCCGTCTCCCTGACGGATGATTCTATCAAAATATAGCAGCCCCCGGAGGTTTGTCTTTATAGGAGCCTATACCCATTCCCGGTTATTTCATTCTGAGCTTCCAAAAATCAAATCACGCGGGAAACGCGCCCGGTCAAAGATTATCAGGCGTTAGGGAAAGTTCTGGAGGAACGCGGCGCAATCTTCACGGAGCACGAAACCGTTGAAATTAATTCTGTCATATGACGACCGTAACAATTGAGGCTATTCAGGGCAAGGGGTAGTTCCTACGCGCACCCCCCCCCTCATTATTTTACCATTGACTTAATTAATCATATGCTTAATAATAAAGATATGGATAGATTTGCAGCCCTCGCAGAACCTAACCGCCGCCGCATGATTGAATTGATCGTGGCGAACGGTGAAATGGCTTCGACAGACATAAGTAATGAATTTGATATAAGTGCCCCGGCTGTCTCCCAGCATTTGAAAGTTTTACGGGAGGCTGATCTAGTAAAAATGGAAAAACGGGCGCAGCAGCGGATATATTCTTTAAACCCGCAAGGAGTTGATGAAATGTGGGAATGGCTGAATCAGATGCGCAAATTCTGGAGTGAGCGTTTTGATGCACTAGACGCGTTACTTTTAAAAGAACATTATAAACCGGAAGGAAAAAACAAATGACAACACCCGTTGATGCAAAACTGGATCTGGTTTTAAAAAGAGAACTGGCTGTCCCTGTTAATCTTGTCTGGCGCGGTCTGACCGAGCCGGGGCTTTTAAAGCAGTGGTTTGTTCCAAAACCATGGAGCATTTCAGACTGCCGTGTTGACCTGCGTCCGGGCGGAGAATTTTATACGGTTATGCAAGACCCGGAAGGTAATGAATTTCCGAACACGGGTTGTTTTCTGGAGATTATAGAAGAAAAGCGTTTAGTTTGGACAAGCGTTTTACACACCGATTACCGGCCTGCGCCTTCCCCAGCTACCGGCGATAAAGAATGTGCTCATATCGCCATGACCGCCATTATAGAGCTTGAAGTGCTGTCATCCGGCACCGGCTACACGGCCCATGCGATGCACAACGCGCCCGAGCAGAAAAAGGCGCATGAAGACATGGGCTTCCATGACGGCTGGGGAACAACGATCACGCAACTCGAAGAGCTACTGAAGCAGCTATGATAAAGCTAATTGTAAAAGGACAATGAAAATGACACAGTCACAACGATAATCGGCAAAAGATTTTTATTTCACGATTGACCGTACATTCGATGCCCCAATTGAAAAAGTCTGGGACGCATGGACAAAAGCAGAGCAGTTGCAAAAATGGTTCGGGCCCAAAGGTAACGATATCCTGCAAAACATCATGGATTTGAAAGTCGGAGGCATATACCACTATGGCTTAAAAACGCCGGAGGGAGACTCTTATTGGGGGCGTTGGAAGTTTTTGGATATTCAAGAATCGAAAAACATGGTCTTTTTAATGTCTTTCGCTGATGAGAATGCGAATATTGTACACAATCCTTGGAATAATAAATGGCCGCTATTGATTCACTCAACCATTACTTTCGAAGAAATAAAAAACCAAACCAAAATCACCCTCATTTTGAAATCTCATGAAGCTGTAAATGCCGAATACGAAGCTTTCCAAGAAGGTGCAGCAAGCATGACGCAAGGTTGGACAGGAACACTTGAACAACTGGAAGAATTGCTGAAACAATTATGAGAAAATTGATTGCCATCACACAAGTCACACTTGACGGCGTTATGCAGGTGCCCGGCGGGCCGAAGGAAGACCCAAGTAATGGTTTTGCTCACGGAGGCTGGGCCATGCCTTTTGTGGATGACACTTTGAATCAGGTCATTGACGAGATCATATCTGGTGAGTTTGACATGCTGTTGGGTCGCCGCACCTATGATATCTTCGCATCCTATTGGCCGAACCAGGGTGATAATCCCATCGCCATGGCCTTCGATAAAGCGACGAAGTATGTTGCCACGCACAGCAACGATCACCTCAGCTGGAAAAATTCACAGCGCATAGATGGAGACATTGCAGAGGCAGTTCGTCGATTGAAGTTATCAAATGGCTCTGAATTGCATGTATGGGGAAGTAGTGAGTTGCTGCAAACGCTCATCGCCACCAAACTTATTGACGAGCATCGCCTATGGGTCTTTCCGGTAGTGCTTGGCGACGGAAAACGACTGTTCGGAAATGGTGTTCCAACGCACGGCCTCACGCTGGTTGGAACGCAAAGCACACCCAGTGGTGTCCTTGTCAACACCTACCGCGACCAGACGCAAAGTGATGGGCTCTTCAACATATGAATATATAACAATAAAGAGAAGGTCGAAGAAGAGACTGGTTCAACGTGGCCGTATACCCAGCCTACATGGGTATTATCTAGCCGTAAACTTCCATTGATTGAGAATGCTGATATTCATTTTTGCTGTGGCGAAATAAAAGAATTTTATCCAGAAATGGTTGAAGCGGCTAATGATAATAATATCTGGATGGTTGGTGCCGGTGATTTCGCAGGACAATTTTTGGACCGCATAGTTGATACGGATAGCCCTGCACTGATTACAAATTACGAAAATAAGGTTAAAAAACTGGAAGAAGAGAATATAGTTTTAAAGGAAAAAATCCAAAATTGCGGGCGGCCTTTGGAAAGTTTTGATAAGACTTTTCAAACCGTCTCAATCTCGTTCCCCTTCTCGCTCATTGGCGAATTGGAGGGGGACAAAAAAGATGGTGCCGAAGGACGGACTCGAACCGTCACGGGGTTGCCCCCACTGGATTTTGAGTCCAGCGCGTCTACCAATTTCACCACTTCGGCATGATTCGGATGTGTTTGCAACCGGCGAGCAGGAACAGGGCGTTCCTGTCGAAACCCCTATTATATCGATTGCCAGCTCGCTTTCAAGTGGATAATTCGCGAATTCTCATTTGATTTTGCGCGGGTAGGTTTCCGGTTCGCCGGGCAGTTCCCAGCCGACGACGCGCTGGTCCCGCGTCCACACCGTCAGCGGCTCGCAGGTCGTGCAATGGAAGTAATGCCGACGCATGGCTTCGCTTTCCAGCTGGCTTTCCTGTCGGGAGATTTCCGGCCCCCAGGAGGCGTAAAGCCCGCACAGACTCATTCCGCGAGCGATCCGATGCTCGCGAACGAGAATCCACTCGTTTTTCGTCAGCAGGTCCCGGCGATGCAGTTCGCTTTCGACCTTCTCACGCGAGGCGCGTCCCGCCCAGTCGTCTTCAAAGCCTCCAAAGACGACGCATAATTGCAAATCCGAAATTTTTTGCAGGTGATAGGGGTTGTGCGGCTCGCTTTGCGTTCCCAAGCCGGCGCAGGCGCTGAGCGCCGTCAGCAGAAAGGCGGCGAGGCAGAGCGGCAGTTGTCTGTATCTGGGTGGTTTCATACAAACAGTTTAGGGGCGAATCGATCGGCGCGCAACAGGGCTTTTCTAGCGAGGGGCGTTGATGATCTGGCGCAGGGAGTCGGCGTCGGGTTGATTCGGATCCAGAAACAGGGAGAGCTGAAAAAACGCCCGGCCTTCCTCCAGTCGTTTCCATTCGAAATAATACAGCAGGCCCAGATTGCGCAAGGCGACGGCGTATTGCGGGAAGAGTTCGACGGCTTTCCTGAGGGAGCGGTCGGCGTCTTCAAAGCGTTTCAATGCCAGATACAGTTCGCCGAGCCTGCCATGCGTTTCGGGAATCGAAGGTTCGAGTTGTCGCGCTTGCAGGAGGTGATGCAGGGCTAGTTCTGTTTTTCCCTCCGCCCAGTACAGGTTGCCGAGGTTGTAATGCGAATGAAAAATATTTGGATTGAGCCGCAATGAGCGTTCATAAAGCGCGACGGCTTGTTTCGGGTCGCCTTCCGTCGTGTAGGCGCGCGCCAGGTTGACCAGCGGTCGAATCTTGTTCGGCGATTTTTTAAGCGTGTCGTTCCACAGTCGGGATTCGCTCGACCACACGGCGTTGCGTTTCATCGTGGTCGCGCAAAGACAGGCGACGATAAGGATCGGGACCAGCAGGCGCAGTCGCGGGTAAGAATAAAGACCGCGCAACAGCAGGGCGGCGCAAGGGAAAAACAATCCGAGGCTGGCGAGGTAGACCCTGCGCTCGGCGGCGAGGTCTTCCAGAGTGATGATTGATGAGGACGGAGAAATGACGAGCAGAAACCAGCCGAGACAGAACAGGTAGACCGTCGCGCCGCGCCGCGCCGCCTTCACCGCTAGCGCAAACAGCAGGGCCAGCGTTGCAAGCGCGCCCCACAGCGAAAACGACAGGGCGGAGGTGACCAGCGGAATGTCCGGGTCCACGTTCAGATTGAAGGGCAAAAACAGGAGGCGTAAATAATATCCTACGAGAACGCCGGGTTGCGTGAACATGAAATTCAATCGCCCGATCGATTCCCCAGCCTTGGAGGGGCCGATCAGGAAAGCCTCATCCGTGAGCAGTTTCCATAAGAGCGCGCCAGATATTACAAGCCCCGCGCCGATCAGAATCGGCAGACGTCTTCGCATCCAGTTCAATACGCGCTGGCGGGAGTCGCCGCAGAACAGATAATAGAAAAACAACAGCGCGGGCAAAGTGATGAGGGTCTGCTTGGCGCTGAAGCCAAGGATCATGCAGGCGACGATGCCCAGTGCGGCGAAGATGCGCGACGCGGTTTTGGCTTCCGCTTTCAGTAGATGCTGAAAGCAAAGGAAGCCGAGCAGGTAGAAGGAGGTCGCGAGCGCGCCGCCTCGGCTGATGACGTAGATCACCGATTCGGTTTGCATCGGGTGCGCCAGAAACAGGAGCGCGGTGAACAGGCCAATGGCTTGCGGCGGCGTGGCATCGTCAGGATAAAATTTTCGGCTCCAGGTCACAGCGACGCAAAAGACAAGCAGAGAATTGAATATATGAATCGTCAGGTTGACCAGATGAAAACCGAAGGGGCGGAAGCCGTCGAGCAGAACGTTGCCCGCAAGCGTCGCCATCAACAGCCAGCGGTGTTTGTACTCGCGTTCCAGCATCTCCCAGGTGAAATACTGTTCCGCGTTTTGCAGGAGCGGGTGGTTGGGAATGTAGCGGATGCTGTCGAACTGAAAGGGGTTGTTCAGGTGATTCGCGTAAACGGCGATCCCGGTCAGGATCAGCGCCGCGCAGACGCCGACGGGATGAAAAATGTTAAGCCGTGATTTCATTTCGATAATTGCGACGCAAGTTTGCTCGCGACGCCTTGCAATTCTTTGGCGCGGGCGTTGTCCGGTTCCAGTTCGAGCCAGCGGTCGAGATGTTTCAGCGCGTCCTGCGGTCGGTCGGTGATGAGGTAGAGGCTCGCCAGATTGCCGTGGATTTCGGCCTGGTCTTCCTGAATCTCCAGCGCCTTGAGGAATTCAGACTCCGCCAGCTTGAAGGCTTGCAGGTTCCAGAAGATCACGCCCATGTTGTTGTGCGCGTCCATGTTCTGCGGGTGGTCGCGCAGGACCAGTCGGTATTGCAGGAGAGCATTGTCGTAGTCTTTGAACTGTCGATAGGTGTTGGCGAGCAGGAGGCGGTATTCGAGAACGCCGGGTTTTTTGCTGACCGCCTGCTTCAAAAAGCTCAAGGCTTCGCGCGGTTGGCCCAGTTGGATTTTAGCCGAGCCGATGTTGTAGAACACTTCGGCGCGCTCCGAGCCCAGCGCCAGAGCGCGTTCGAAATAAGGCAGGGCTTTCGCCCATTGCTGGCGACGCGAGTGGATGTGGCCGAGGTTGATCAGAGCTTCGCTGTGTTGCGGTTCCAGTTTGAGAACCGTTTCCAGTTCCTTTTGCGCTTCGTCCGCTTGCTCCCGCTCGATCAGGGCCAGCGCAAGGTTGTTGTGCGTCAGGGCGACTTTGGGTGATTTGTGCGCGGCGTCCTGCCAGATGGAAAGGCTGGAGCGGAAATCATGCGCACGGTGCGCGGTCAGCAGGGAAAAAAGCGCCAACACCGCCATCGCGAAATACGCGATTCGCGGGCCGGATTTAACAAGGTTCAGGAACAAGTACGCGAAGGCGATGCTGAATCCCGTTCCGGGAAGATAGGCGCGGCGTTCGACCGCGAACTGTTTGAGCGGCGCGATGCTGGAGGTCGGGAGCAGGGTGACGGCGGCCCACAGAAAGGCAAAGCAGAGCAATCGCGAGGGCTGACGATACACAAGAACCGCCAGCGCGATGAGAAAACCCAGAGAACAAAGAAACCCCGGATCGCTCCAGCCGGCGACGGGAATCACATCGGGTTCCAGATTCAGATTGATCGGGAACATCAGCTTGTTCAGATAATAGCTGACCCAGACCTTGATCTGCGTCATGAAATAAACGCCGCGATCCATCATGCCCGCCGACGGGTCGGCGGTGGCGCTGAAGAGCGCGCCCAGCTTGACGTAGCGCAGGAGCAGATAAGCGGCGACGCAGACCCCCGCGATTCCGGCGGGAAGTAAAATCTGTCGGCGATGCGCCGCGTCGGTTTTCAGCCACAAAAAAAACATCGCGATCACGGGGAGCGTGAATACGATTTCTTTCGTGCCGACGCCAAGGAAAAAACACAAGGCGCACAAAATGAGCAGAACGCCCAAATGCAAGGAGCGATTCTGAGATTCCTTTTCCCTGCAATAACGCATGAAGCATAGAAAAGACGCCAGATAAAAAAACGTCGCTTGCAGGGAAGAGCGACTGGACAGATAGACCACGGACTCGACGGTCACCGGGTTGACGGCGTGCAGGGCGGCGGCGAGGAAGGGCAGGGAGCGCAGACGGGCCCGTTCTTCCGGCGGCGCCAGCGCCAAGGCCTCGCGCGCGACACAATACAGAAGTAGAACGCAGGCAAGATGGAGCCAGACATTGACGAGGTGATAGCCGAGCACGTCGTTTTGTCCTAGCGCGTAATTGAAAGCGAAGGACAGCAATAAAACGGAGCGGTTGAAAATATTTTCAATGCCGACTCGCTTCTGGAATTCTTCCAGATTCTGGATGTAGGGATTGTCGACGATGGCGTGCAAATCGTCGTAGATAAAGGGAGCGCGCAGGCTTCCCATGAAGACGATCAGGCCAAGCAGGGTCAGCAGTCCGATGCAGAGAATCTGGTTTTTGATTTGAGCGGCGTTCATGGATGCGTTGCGTTCTTTCGTTGCGATTGCAGGCGCGCGTCCTTCAGTCCCGCGCTGGAGGGCGCGAAGCCGGGTTTCAGGCGCAGAGCTTCGAGGAAGGCGCGTTCCGCCTTCTCGAAACGAGTCAGCGCCATGTTGGCGACGCCGAGATTGTGATGCGCGACATGAGACGAAGGATCGAACTCGATGGCGATTTCAAATTCCCTGACGGCTTCTTCGAAACGTCCGGTCTTGCCAAACACTTCGCCGCGGTTGATGCGGGCCAGCGGATAGTCCCGTCCCGGAGCCTGCGCTTGTCGCAATTCCAGGGCGCGATCAAATTGTTCCAGCGCTTTCGTTAAATCTCCTTTGCGATTGTAAACCGAACCCAGACCCAGATGCGCCTTGAAATTTTCCGGCTGAATGGAAAGAGTGATTTCGTATTCCTTCTGAGAATCGTTCAACTGATTGAGATCCAGATAGAGGCTGGCGATATTGTAATGCGGCTCGGCGATATCGAATCCGCGCTGGCGATTGCTCAGCTCAATATTCTGAATCGCCTGAAGGAAATGTTCCTGCGCTTTTCTCGCGTCGCCCTGATCGTAATAGACGCGGCCCAGATTGTTGTGCGTGCGCGGCGAATGCGGCGTTTTCAATGCGGCGTCTTTCCACAGCGCCTCCTCGCTCGTCCAGGCGCGGTTGCGCTCCGCCGTCAACAGGCTGAAGATCAGCGCGACCGGGAGCAGGAAGACGAAGGCGCGGCGGCCGCCGCCGTTCAGCAGGGAGACGACGACCATGGTGAATCCCAGCGTCATCGGCAGATAGGTCCGATGTTCCACGGCGAGATCGCTCAGGGGGATCACGCTCGACGTCGGCGCCAGCGCCGTTACAAACCAGATCAGCCCGGCGCCGATCCAGAAATCTTTCCGTTGCCAGGCAAACCAGGCGAGGCTCAGAAGAACGGAGAGCGCGATCAGAGAATTCCAATTGGGCAGACTCGCCGCCAGCGGGTAGCCGATGTCCACGTTCAGATTGAAGGGTAGAAAAACAAGCTTTGCATAAAACAGGGCGATGATTTCAATCTGCATCCATAAATAGTCCGCGCGCGAAAAAAACTGCGATCCCTGATCGCGCGGCGCGTAGATCGATTCAGGAACGAAGAGGGCGAAAGCCAGCGCGCCAAGAGCCAGCGCAATATAGGCGGCGATGCATTTGGGCTGAGACAATTGTGCGGCCAGTCGCGGGCGCCAGCGCGGCCCTATAATGAATACAAAGAGAAAAAAACAGGCGATCGGGAGCGTCGCGGCGATGAGTTTGGATGCGACGGCGAGATACGCGAATATCAAGAGTCCGCAGAGCGCAATGATCGGTCGACTCCGGCCAGCGCGCTCCGTTGAAAATAATCGGAAAAATGCAAGCAAGCTGAGCAAATAGAAAAAGGTCGCGAGCAGGGTGGAGCGCGAGGAGATATAGGAGACCGAATCGCTGTGCAAAGGATGAACCGCGAACAGGAGCGCCGCTCCGAAAGGGATCGCCGGATGCATTGCAAAGCCAGCCAAAGCGCGCAAACGCCGAATGCGTAATAAAAGAGACAGTGTCAGAATCGCGATGGCGCAGTGTAAAAATAAGTTGACGAGATGAAAGCCCAGGGTCTGATTGCCGCCCAGTTCCTTGTTCAGGGCGAAAGAAAAAATCAACGCCGGGCGGTTGGCGACTTCCAGCCAGCTCACTTCATTTGAAAACGCCGAGATGCTGGCGACCCAGCTCCGCGAAAGCGCCTCCTTGTCGTCGTATTGAAACGGTCCCATCAGGGAATTGAAATAGACGATAATACAGAGACTTGCAATGACTCCAGAGCGTATCAGATTGGTCTGTAAAGAAGGCTGGTTCATCGCAAACCCTTGATTGAATCGATCAGGACACCAAAGAAAAGGACTGAGCTATTTTACGGCCCCATTGTACATAACTTCAGGAAAAACCTTAAATTTCAATGAAGTTATTGGGTGGTGAATTTTTTAAAACTTGACTTGAAATATAGCAAAGGTGTATACAGTAGTAATAATAATGTAAATAATAGTCCACTTTGTCGACGGATTGGTTTTTATTTAATGAGACATATAGACAGTTACGCAAATATACAGGCCATTCGAAAAATTTCGTCTTTATTCAGCACGACTTCCGTCGAGGTGGACGAACTGCTGGGCATGGTGATCGACACGGCGAGCGAGATTGTGGGCGCCCGCAACACGTCCTTGCTCCTCATCAGCGACGACGACCAGAAGTTGCAGTTTTATCAGGCGACCGGCAAGAACAAGGGGAAACTGGCGGGTTTTGAGATTCCGTTGAAGACGGGTATCAGCGGACTGGTGGCAGAGTCTGGCAAGCCGATCATATCCAACGACGTGCAGAACGATCCGCGCTGGTATCGCAAGGTCAGCGACATCGTCAAACTCAAGGTCAATTCCATCGCCTGTTTTCCAATCATCGTTGAAGACACGGTAGTGGGCGTGGTGCAGTTTTTGGACAAGCGCGACGACACGCCGTTTTCTGATTTGGAGGTCGAGGTTTTAGAGCGTTTCACCGCCTTGATGGCCAAGTTCTTTCAAATTTCTAAGAATCGAATGGCGTTGGGCGCTGAGTTTGATCGCCTGCGCGAAAATTACATGCGACGCTATCTGATTGTCGGCGAGAGCGATGCGGTACAGCAATGCATTCGTCTTGCGGAGAAAGTGGCGCCTTCCAAAGCGGCGGTTTTGATTACGGGAGAAAGCGGAACCGGCAAAGAATTGTTTGCGCATCTCATTCACGACCACAGTCCGCGGCAGAACAGGCCGTTTGTTTCCGTCAGTTGCGGGGCCTTGCCCGCGTCCATACTGGAGCGCGAATTATTCGGTCATGAGAAAGGCGCCTTCACCGGCGCGGACAGCCGCAAGATCGGCTTGTTTGAAGCGGCGGATCACGGCACCCTGTTTCTGGACGAAGTCGGCGAGATGCCGCTGGACATGCAGGTGAAACTGCTCCGTGTACTGCAGGAGGAATCCTTCATGCGGCTCGGCGGCACGGAGACGATCAAGGTGGATGTGCGCGTCGTCACCGCGACCAATCGCGACCTTGAGAAAATGACGCAGTCTGGAGAGTTTCGTCAGGATCTGTTTTACCGCATCAACGTGATCAATATGAAACTTCCCTCCATGCGCGAGCGCAAGGAAGACATTTCGGATCTGGTTTCCTATTTTGTGAAAAAGTACAGCCCTGAAGGGACGCCCCCGAAGAAATTCGACAAGCGCCTGATTTCGCATTTGATGGGTTATTCCTGGCCGGGCAATATCCGCGAATTGGAAAACGCTGTTGAAAGAGCTATTGTGTTGAGCGACGGCGACGAATTGACCAATGATTTGTTCCCGCTGGAAGGCGCGCAGGCGCCGGTTGAAATCAATGTGGGTTCCACGCTCAAGGACGCCAACGACGCATTCCGCCGCACCTTCATCAAAAACACTTTGAAGACCACGCAGGGCAACCGCACCAAGGCCGCCAATATCCTTGATATTCAACGTTCTTACCTTTCCCGCCTGATAAAGGAATTGAATATCCGCGAAGATAAATTATAATCGCGCTTGCAGTTCCCGTCGCGCCCTCTGCGCGTCGCAAATTAATTGACAAACCCCGTAATCCTCAATAACGTAGCCCTATGAATTTGATCGATGGAAAAAAAGTTTCTACGGAAATCATTGAAGGCGTGCGCGTCGAAGTCGAAGCGCTGAACAAGCAAGCTGGAAAATCCCCCGGACTGGCCGTGGTTTTGGTCGGAAACGACCCGGCCTCCGCCGTGTATGTTCGCAACAAGAAAAAAGCCTGCGAGCGGGCCGGATTTGTTTCGTTGTCGCACGACCTTCCTGAAGAAACGACGGAAGCGGACTTGCTGGCTCTCGTCAAGCAACTGAACGAAGACCCAAAGGTCAACGGCATTCTCGTGCAATTGCCTTTGCCGGACGGCGTCGATTCGCAAAAGGTGTTGGAGGCGATTGATCCCGCGAAGGACGTGGACGGTTTTCATCCGCGCAACGTGGGCGCGCTGGTCACCGGCATTTCCGATCTGGCTCCCTGCACGCCCGCTGGCATCATGGAACTGCTGGACTATTATAAGATCCCCGTCGAAGGCAAGAACGCTGTCGTTCTCGGGCGCAGTAATATTGTCGGCAAGCCCGCCGCCATCTTGTTGTTACAACGCAACGCCACCGTCACGATCTGTCATTCGCGCACGCAAAACATCAAGGAAGTGTCCGCGTCGGCAGACATCCTCGTCGCGGCGATAGGCAAGGCCAATTTTGTGACCGCCGATATGGTGAAAGAAGGCGCGACGGTGATTGACGTCGGCATCAACCGTGTGGACGGAAAACTGGTCGGCGACGTGGCTTTTGACGAGGTCGCTGAAAAAGCGGCTTTCATCACGCCCGTACCGGGCGGCGTGGGGCCAATGACGATCGCGCTTCTGATGAAAAACACGCTCAAGGCGTTCCGTAGCCAAAACGGTTTATAAAACCGGATCGTGTGGAGTCGATGGAGCCGTTCTGTGGTTGAAAAACACGCTCAAGGCGTTCCGTAGCCAATATGGTTTATAAAGCCGATTGGCTTGGGTTCAATGATGGGCCCTCTTCTGATGAACAACACGGCGTTCCCTGGCTAAAACGGTTTATAAGCGGGATCGCCCAGGATTCCCCATGCCAACCCTGGAAGAACCAAAAATATTCACGGTTCGCGAATTCACTCGCGACGCCAAGGCGATTTTGGAAGCGGCCTTTGATTCGGTCTGGATCGAAGGCGAGATTTCCAATTTACGCACGCCCTCCTCAGGTCATTCCTATTTTGTTCTGAAGGACAACGCCGCGCAGGTGCGATGCGTTTTGTTCAAAGGCTATCGCTCAGGCATGAAGTACCGCCCGGAGGACGGCGACCATGTGGTCCTGTTCGGTCGCGCCACGGTTTACGAGGCGCGCGGCGAGTACCAGGTCATCGTCGAGAGGGTCGAGCCGCACGGCCTGGGCGCCTTGCAGAAGGCTTTCGATCAGTTGAAGAAAAAGTTGTCAGAGGAAGGTCTGTTCGACGAAGCGCGAAAAAGACCCCTGCCGGAATTTCCATGGAAGGTGGGCATTGTCACCTCGCCCACCGGCGCGGCGATCCGCGACATGCTCAACGTCATTCGCAGGCGCAATCCCAAAACATCCGTTCTTTTGTATCCCGCCAAGGTGCAGGGCGAAGGCGCGGCGGAGGAAGTGGCGCGCGGCATTCAGGCCTTGAATCAGGTCCCCGATGTGGACGTGATCATAGTCGGTCGCGGCGGCGGTTCGCTGGAAGATTTATGGGCCTTTAATGAAGAGGTGTTGGCGCGCGCTATTTTTAATTCGAAACTGCCGGTGGTCTCGGCGGTTGGCCACGAGGTGGATTTCACCATCGCCGATTTTGTCGCCGACCTGCGAGCGCCCACGCCCTCTGCGGCGGCGGAACTGGTGGTTCCTGAATTGTCGGAAATGGTCGCGCTGTTGCGTTCGGAAACGAATCAATTGATCAACGTCATGCGTCGTCAATTGGAAGAGCGAAACGTCCGCTTGTTGCAACTATCCCAGCGTCGGCGATTTCGCAATCCGCAGGAAATTTTTGCGTTCAAGGCGCAGAAGCTCGACGATCTGGACCGGCGCCTGATGCGCGGCCTGGATCAATGGGCCTTGTTTCAACGCAAACGTCTGGAAAACGCCGCGCGGCGTCTGCTTCTCGGTTCGCCTTTGAAAATGATCGAACGCATGCAGGAACGTCTGGATTCGCGCCGCCGTCAATTGACGCGATGCGCTTCTCTGTTGACGCAGACGGGGCAGGAGCGTTTGCGCAACAGCGCGCGACGACTCGAAACGCGCATGCCGGTATTGCTTGAGAGACGTCAGGAACGTTTCGAAGGATTGGCGCGTCGGTTGAATTCGCTGAGTCCGCTGGCGGTGCTGGATCGGGGCTATAGCATTTGTTCGCATGAGGGCAAGGCTTTGAAGGACAGCGAGAAGGTGCAAGCGGGGGACTCGGTGGAAATTCGTCTGGCGCAGGGGCAATTGAAATGCAAGGTTGAAGAGAAATGAAGAGCCTTCTCATTATCCGGCGGGCAGTTCGATGAAGCGCATGCGCGGCTGGTTGGAAGATCAGCCTTTCTGGGTTGGGCTAGTATCTTTATTTTTATTGTTTCTTGGAATGATGGCGTTTGATGCGAGCGTGGCCCGGGATCGGTTGGCGAGCGAACTGCTGGCGAATCTCGCCCCGAACGGCGAGAGCGCGTTCATCACCGGGGCGATGCGCCCCCTTGGAAACTCAGGTTACGCGCAGGTGTTCGATTTGAGCGGCGGCGTCGCTCGTTTCAAGAATCCGTTTCCCAGACTGGAAGAGAAACCGTTTGTGATTCTCAAGGGAAGTCTGGACAGCGAGCGTTTGTTTCAAGTGGAAGCCTTTGAAGAACACTCGTTGATGCGATGGAAATTTGGGCTTTCGGGTCTGGCGTTGGCTTTTTTATTTGGTATTCTTGTTCGTTCGCTGAGGCTGGGGCCTAAAGGCTGTCGCCTGGAAGAGTTTGAGTGACATGCCTGACTTGATAAGCCACGCGGCGTCGCTTTATGTCGTCAAAAATTGTTTTGTGAAGAGTCGAGTGTTTTCTCGATCATTTTTTGCGATGGCGATGCTGGGCGTTTTTTTACCGGACATCATTTCTCGCGGCGTCATGAAGTTGTTTCCTGCCGCGACGATGATCGCGCAATATTTTCATACGCCTGCGGCCTGTTTTTTTCAGGCTCTGTTTATCAGTTGTCTGTTCGTGCGCGAGCAACGCTATCTTGTTTTCTGGGCGATCACGGCGGGCTGGGTTCTGCATCAAGTATTCGATGTGTTTCAGCATCATTTGGGGCCGGGATTGTATTTCATGCTGTGGCCGCTTTATTGGGAACCGATCAAGATTCCCCTGATACAATCGACGGAGTGGCCGCTGGTTGCGGCAAGCACGATGACCCTGGCCTGGGTCACCGGCGCCGTGCTGGCTAGACAGAAGAAGATCGTTGTTCAAAACGACGCAGTAAAAAAGTAAGATCCTATATTCTATCCATCCATTGAGGAGCGGTTTATGTCGGAGATCAAATTTGAAAAAGCGATGCAACGCCTGGAACAGATCGTCGAAGATCTTGAAAAGGGAGAGCTGGATATCGACAAGTCCCTGGAGATTTTTGAAGAGGGCATCAAGATGTCGCGCCTGTGTTCCAAGAAACTCTCCGAGGCGGAATCGAAGATAGAAAAGTTGACCCAGAACAATCAGGGCGACCTGGCAACCGAACTGTTCCCCAGCGAGCCGAACGATGTCGAATAAGCCCGGCAAGCTCCGCCTGGATCAACTGCTGGTAAAAAAAAACTCTGCGATTCCCGGGAACAGGCGCAACGCCTGATTCTTGCCGGAAAAGTCCGTTGTGAAGGGCAGGTCGCCGACAAGCCCGGACGCAACGTTTCCGAAGACGCCCTCGTTGAGGTGATCGAAGCGCTTCACCCTTATGTGGGTCGCGGCGGTCTCAAACTCGAAAAAGCCCTCGATCAATTCAACGTATCCCCTCAAAATAAATTTGCCGTAGATATCGGAGCGTCGACAGGCGGCTTCACTGATTGCCTGTTGCAACGCGGAGCGCGGCGCGTCTGCGCCGTCGACGTGGGCTATGGTCAACTCGCCTGGAAGTTGCAATCCGATCCGCGCGTCCAGATGCTGGATCGCACCAATGCGCGCGCGTTGACGGTCGAACAGATCGGAGAGCCCGCCGACTTGGCGGTGATCGACGTTTCCTTCATTTCTCTTCAACTGATTTTGCCTGCCGTCTGGAGAACGCTTGATCCTGAGGGCGATATCCTTGCGCTGGTCAAACCGCAGTTCGAAGTCGGCAAAGATGAGGTGGAGCATCAAGGTATTATCAAAGATACGGGCAAACATAAAAAAGTTCTGGAGGTGTTGCAGGCCTTTGTCGAGAAAAACGGTTGGGTGATTTGCGGGCTGACCCGTTCGCCGATCACGGGACAAAAGGGCAACAAAGAATTTCTGATCCATTGCGTGCGCGCCGGGCGGGCGGAGGCCATTTCATCGAATGCGATCCTTGAGGCGGTTTCATCGGAATGATGATTTTGAAAGTGGGTTGAGGAATCGACGCGCTATGGGCCGCAAAACCTTTTTCTGTTAGGCGTCAGAAAAAGGAGAAGGAGTAGCGACTGGCAAGCTTGATCGTAGACATTGAGTAGGCGCTCGTTGCTTCGATTGCGTCAGATTCCTCAACCCTGGAGGTCTCGTGGCTTGCCCGGATAATGGCGCTGGGCAAGCAAATGGGGCGGGTTGAAGTGGGAGCCTTCAATTTCAGTTGTCGCGCATTCTGTTTTCAAGCATGAAAAAAACAGAGGCGTTACTTCTGAAGCGGCTTCCAGGACAGATCGGATCGCCTTGTACGAAGACCATGCGCCCGCCTCAACCCAGGAGGATCGATATTCGAATTTAGATAGAGAGCTTTGGCGGCGGTTCGGGTGGCCCTTGCGTTCTGTGCGCTAAGGGAACGAACTTCAGCGGGTTGAAGAAAGGTTGGGACTGCAATAGCGAGCTTTCTAAGGAATCAGCCTTCAGGAAAGCCTTGGTCTGAGCGGTGGATTGCGCCAGTGGATGTTTGGATGAAGTGTTGCCGCATTGGTTCGTCAGGCTGACGACGGTCTTGTTGCCGGAAATATGATGCGGGCAGAGCGCGCCCGGATTGAAGCGTTTGTGCAGGGCGCAATGCGCTTTAGTGTCGGGACCTTTGGATTCGGCGTGATGTTTGGCATGCGTAAGATCTTTGGCATGCGTATGATCTTTGGCATGCGCCTGATGTTTGTTGGAAAACAGGCCTGCGTCATGATGCATGCTATGCGCTGTCGTTGTCGAGGGCAGGGCGAAACAAAACCACGCCATCAGCGCCGCCGCAATCCAGCCCTTGCCTGTTTTCAATAGTCGCGTCATAAAATCAAATCATCAATGGATGCTGTTTATCTTGAAATCTTTCAGCGTGAAACGATACGACTGAACGGGTTTCCCCGCCCGGCTGAGTTCCTGAAGGATTCCGTCCGCCAGCCAAAAACCGTCTACCTGGGTATAGGAGTAGCGCGTCCATTCTGTGTAAGATTCGCGGTTGATTTCAAACTCCGCCTGAGTCTCTTCTACCAGCCATTTTCCTTCGCGCTCAATGTATCGAAACTGCACAGTGACTTCCATCGGGTTGCGTCTTTGCTCGATGCGCATTTTATGAATCCTGGCTTGCCGGGTATCGGCCAGCAGGTCATAAGCGCGAATCGGCGCGCCTGGACTTTTCGCCTGAAACAGCAGGTTCGCGGCGTGCTGACTTTTTTTTCTGAGCGTTCCCTCATAGTTCTCCAGCACGGTTTGCAATGGAGAAGGGAGAAACATCTCCTTGTAATTGTTCAATAATTGTTGCGACTGCATAAAATCCTCGTCCGTCTTGTCGCCTTCCAGAGGAATAAACTGCAAGGCTCGAATGTGCCGCTTCCAACTCATTCGCGCCGGGGCCAGATTCAAATAACGCGGCTCCTGCGCCGTCATGTCGCGTTGCTCAATGGAGACGGTGGCCTGAAGATGTTGCAAGCCTTGCGCTTGCGGAAAATAATAATTTTCGTCCAGCGTCTTCACAATAGTTTCCGCTTCGCCGCCCAGAGCCGCCGGTACGGCTAGGCTGATACTGCCAATCCATCCGATCAGAATCGCCGCGTTCGCTCTCGATAAGAGTCGAGTCGCAGGGCGCAAAGAGTTCCTCATTGGCGAGACTTGAGTAGCGAAAATAAAGCGTTGGAATCTTGCAGATTCCAGTTCCTTGCTCCAGAGATGAATCCCTGAAAGGTCCCGTCCGGCCCAATCAAATAGCTGGTGGGCAGGCCGTTGATATAATAATTGCGTCGAACCTTTTGATTGGGATCGAGAAGCATGGGAAAGGTCAGTCCCATTTCGGCGATGTATTCCTCGACCCGGTCGCGGTTGCCTCGGTCGATGTTGATCGCGACGATTTCCAGATTGTTGCGGTCGATCGACTCATAGAGTTTTTGCAGGGCCGGTAATTCTTCGCGACAGGGAACGCACCAGGTGGCCCAGAAATGCAGAAGCAGGGGTTTGCCAAAATACTGATCGAACTGCACGGTCTGGCCTTGCATGTTTTCCAGCGTGAACAGCGGGGCCGCCTTCTCTGTACGCGGCGGCACCACTCCCATTTTTTCGTAGATGGGAGAATGCGCCCAGGCCAGTGCGCTGTACAGCAGACTTGCGGTGATCGTAAGTATTGTGAAGGCGCGTTTCATAACGGTTTCCTATCGGGCGTTGCGTTTCAAATAATTGAGAATTATCTTTTTATCCTGCGGTGAAAATTCAATATTCTTATCCTTCATATGCTGTTCCATCAGGCCGACATAATGCTCCCACTCCTGCGGCGTGTGGCGCGATGGATGCGGTTGTCCATGACAGCTTGTGCATCGACTGCGATACAGCTCCGCATCCGCGCTTCCCTCTTCGGGAAGCTGATTGATCCCGGCGCAGGCGGCGAGTCCCAGAAGGACCGCCGCTATCGCCAATGAATGCGTTTTAGCAATCGGGCGTTTCATTAGAAACCCAGTTCCTTCGGAGCATGGGTTCCCGTGTGACGTCGGCTCTTGCTGGTCGGGACTTCCCAATACCAGGTCGCCTGAATTTTCCAGTCGTCGGCGAGTTGCGGGCCGTTCAAATCCTGATACAGAGGAATGCTGACATCGAGCTCCACGATCTGCAATGGGATGGGCTGAAACTGAATGCCCGCCGTCGCCGTCAGTTTATAGCCGCCGTAATTGTGCGGGTCGAACAGCGGGCTGAGAAATTGTCCTGCAGGAATATTGCCCGCGTGGCCTTCGCCTTTGATGCGCTGGTCGAAGGGTTCCGCGCTGTACTTGCCTTCATATTTGTTATTCAATTGGAAATGCGCGACCGCTTTCGGGTGAAACTGCATCATCGTGTAGAGGTCGAGGGCGATTTCCTGACCCTGATGATAGCCCTGATCGTTGTCGTACCAGCGTCCGGTGTATTGCAGGTTGGCGCCGTACCAGTAAGGGTCTTTGGAACCTTGATAGGTCAGGCCAAGAATCGGATCGAAGGTGCCGCTACCCAACTGCATGCGAAAAGGCAGAATGCGTCCTTGAAACGCGGCGTTGGGGTGATTCTTGAAACCTTCGTCGATGCTCCCTGTCGGGACGGAGAGGCCAAAGACGGCGGAGATCTGCCGGGTCGGAGCGAGATTGTCGTCCGCCATCAATCGGTATTTACCCAGAACTTTGGTGTCGCCGATGCCTTCGGAAAACATGTTGAAACCGCCGAGCGCTCCGTTCAGGAGCATGGGCATGTCGTTTCGTTTGTAGCTGGTCATCACCATCGCGGCGAAATCGTCGGTGAAAGAATAGGCGGCGCTGACCATGGTCATGTACATGCGCATTTCAGCAGGCACGGCGGCGAAGGTGGTTCCGTTGTTCGCGCCGAGCAGGGTGGAAGGATCGATGTCGTCGCTTCCGTCTTTATAGGGACCCATGCGCATGAAGCTCTGGCTGATTTTGAAGCGAAACTCATGCGTTTCAGGAATGCCGCCGCCCATGATATTGAGCGGCATGTTGCCGCCGCAATGCGCGCAACAGAGTCCGACATAGGCTGTAGCCGATTTTGGGGACAGAATCAGTCCCAGCATAAAAATTATAAAGATAGATAACAAAGATCGAATCGATTTCATGAGCAACCTTTCAAAGCTGTATCAAAGTCCCATGCAAAGGGTAACGGAACTCAAACGGTCTCGAATTTATGATTCTGTCGAGCTGAATCATTGCGCTGGAATTTCAGCGTTGTTTCAGGCAAGACGACTGCCAAAAAAATAATTAGAGGATGTTTACAGGGACTTTGGAGGCGGTTCGGGTGATGCGTTGTCGCATGAATACGATGGTGCGTCTGTGGCGCCAAGAGACTGGCTGGACGAACCGGGACCCGATTCAGGGCCTTGTGAAGAGTGTAGCAATGGAGAATTAGCGCCGGAAGAAGTCGCGCCCTGGGTTCCCGAATGGTCGCAACAAAGGCTTGTCACGCAGGATTCGCTGAGCCCGTCGGGTTTGCCCGATGTGTGGGGACAGGGCATCGTTTTAGAATGTCCGTGCGTCTCGCAGTGATCCTTTTCATGCAAACCGTTGTGGGGTTTGGCGACCGCAGACTTGTGCGGAACCATGGTGTCGTGCTCGTGCAAGGTCATGGCGCCGTGTCCGGGATGCGCGAAAGCGTGGCTGGACCAGCTCGCGCAAACAAGGGTCATTAGAATGAGGAGACTACGAAATAACATACGGTCTTCCGGATAATGAATCAATTTGGAGTCATGCTATCAGTTTGAAAGAGAAAGGGTCAAGTTAAAACTTTTCGTTTCTCCTGAATTGCAAGGGCTGGGACAGCGCAAATAGAGCGTTTCAGGTCGTTTTCACTGCGGAGTCATTTTTCTCAGCGGCAATGATCTTGATGAAGTTGAGGACCAGGCGTTCGTCGAAATGTCCGGGCATCTCCGACTTCATCATGGACAGCGCCTTGTTGGGAGGCAGGGCTTCCCGGTAAGATCGCGAGCAGGTCAGGGCATCGAAGACGTCCATGATTGCGATGACGCGCGCGTACAGGGAAATTTTTTCGCCAGCCAGACCGTGCGGGTATCCTTCGCCGCTGAATTTTTCATGATGCTCTCCGACCATCGAAAGAATGACCGGGCTGAAGCATTTCATGTCGTTCAATTTTTTTCGTCCTGCAGACGGATGCTTGCGGATCAGTTTGCGTTCGTCCGGGTCCAGTTCGTCTTTCTGGAAGAGGTCGGCGTCGAGTTCTTTGTTGCCGATATCAATGAGCATGCCGCCCAGCCCCAGTTCTTTAACGGCGGTGTCCTGCATTTTGAAGCGGACCGCAAGAGTCATAGCGTAGAGGCCTACGTTCACGCAATGCGTGTGATGGTGGGCGCTCTTGTCGACCATCGCATAAATGTCGGCGATGCCGGGGCGCCATTGCGAAATGCATTGGGCAATAATGTCAACAACGCTGGTCAGGGTGCGTAGCACTCTGGGCGATCCGATATTGTCGAAGTATTCTTTCATGATGCGACAGGCGACGGTGTAGGCCTGTTTCATCAACGCGGGCGAATAGCCGCGACGATCCAGCGAGGTTTGCAGGTCGGCGATATAGAAATTTTTGTAGAATTTAATCAGGTCGGTCTCATGAATGAAAAACTCCTGACTGTCGGCGTTTTCCAGCATGGTCTTGATTCGTTCGTGGATATCGGGAGTGTAATCAGCGAATTTAAAAAAACGTTGCTCGCCTCCAGCGTTGACCACTTTATAATGGATCTCAAATCCGTCTTTCCATTTTGGGTTCAGGAAATCAGAATTGATTTTGCGATAAAAGCGGACAATGGAATCCATGCCATGTTCTCCACACAAATGAGTCGTCTCTATAGAGACCGGTTGAGTTAGACGTTCAACGCTAACGATTCAAATTTTAGAGTGCCTTGAATATAGGCTGTAACTTGCGAAAAGTCAATCATTTTGCGTTGTTTTTGCAGGGCTTTCGGGAATTCTGTCAATCCGCAAGATGAACATTGCAGGGCTTATGTTATACTTGCCCACCACAGAATGGGGTTCAGCTCAATGGACCCCACAAAATACAGTTATTCTTTAAATATCAATGTATTAGCTGGAGAGGGTGATATTCATGATAAAAATTGTCTTACTTCGTCACGGACAGAGCCAATGGAACCTGGAAAACCGGTTCACCGGCTGGACCGATGTGGATTTGACCGATCAGGGGCAACAGGAAGCCCGAGCCGCAGGCGCTTTGTTGAAGAAGGAAGGATATGATTTTGATCTGGCCTACACTTCGGTTTTGAAGCGCGCCATTCGAACCCTCTGGCTGGTTCTGGATGAAATGGATTTGATGTGGATTCCGGTTCACCGCTCCTGGCGTTTGAACGAGCGACATTACGGCGGATTGCAGGGACTGGACAAGGCGGAGACGGCGGCGAAGCATGGAGAAGATCAGGTGAAGATCTGGCGCCGCAGTTATTCGATCCAACCGCCGTCGCTGGAAGATAACGATCCCCGGCTTCCTGAAAAAGACCCGCGCTATCAGGGAATCCCCAACCTGCCGCGAGCGGAAGCGCTGAACGATACGGTGGACCGTTTTCTTCCCTACTGGTTCGACGCTATCGTGCCCACGCTCAAGCAAGGTCAGCGCGTGTTGATCTGCGCCCACGGCAACAGCTTGCGCGCGCTGGTCAAGCATCTGGATAACGTCAGCGAGGAAGACATTACGGAACTGAATATTCCAACGGGCATCCCCCTGGTTTACGAACTGAACGATGATTTGACTCCCGTCAAACATTATTATCTGGGCGATCCCGAAGAGATTCGCAAGGCCGCCGAAGCGGTCGCCAAGCAAGGTCAGGCCAAATAATTTTCAAGGGCGTCTCTTTCGAGCGCCCTTTCTTTTTATCCCCGATAGTTTCTTCATCCCTCTGTTCCCCTGTAAATTCAGGGCGCATCCACCTTTTAACGCTTCCGGCGACTCGCCCGGGCGCGGATTCTGCGTTAAAAAATCTTAATTTCCACTTAAGCGGTTTTTAATCTTCAAACCTTATTCTAGTTTTAACAAGAAACGGTTTCATTGCCTCGGGTGAATGAAACACCGGAATTGCATTGCATCTATTCCAGGCGGGAGGAAGACATGAAGAATTTAGTGAAAATGAAATTAGCGGCATTTTTGATGATAGGAATTTTTGCCCTTCCAGTTGCGCAAATCATCGGTCCGTCGATTCCGGGTCATGCGTCGGCCTTGGCCCATGAGGTTTCCGGCAACGCAGGCGTACCGGGACTGGTGGGAACCAATATCGTGGAGAAAATAGCCACTCAACAAAACCCGGCGGTGGTCGGCGTGCGTTCGATAAGCGGTTTTGAGAAAATGAGCCGCGGGCCTTTCGGAGGATTCCCTCCGGGACAGCAACCGCCGCAACAGGGCGGGGCCGGTTCGGGATTTTTAATTGACGCGCAGGGCTATATTTTGACCAACCACCATGTGGTCGACGGTTCTCAGAAATTAAAAGTCAGCCTGATGGACGGCAAGGAATACGACGCCAAAGTGATCGGCGCCGACCCCAAGACGGATATCGCCTTGATCAAAATTGAAGCGTCAAACGGCGAAACGTTTCCCTTCATCAAACTGGGCGACTCCGATCGCCTGAACGTGGGCGAATGGGTGGTCGCGATCGGTAATCCTTTCGGATTGACTCATTCGGTGACGGTGGGCGTTGTGAGCGCCAAGCATCGAAATATCGGCGCGGGTCCCTACGATGAGTTCATTCAGACCGACGCCTCCATCAACCCCGGCAACAGCGGCGGGCCGCTGGTCAACTTGCAGGGCGAAGTGATCGGCATCAACACGGCGATCCTTCCGGGGCAGTCAGGAGGCAATATCGGGATCGGTTTTGCGCTTCCGATCAATATGGCAAAAACCATTTTGGATGATTTGAAAACAGACGGCAAAGTCACGCGCGGCTGGCTCGGCGTGATGATCCAGCAGATCACCCCGGAACTTGCAGAGGCCATGCAATTGAGCATGGACCAGAAAGGCGCGCTTGTCAGCGACGTGGAACCTGGCGGTCCGGCGGATAAAGGCGGACTGAAGCGCGGCGACGTGATCGTGAAATTTGCAGGCAAAATCATCGACGCGATGGATATTCTGCCGAAATCGGTCGCGGCAGTCCACCCCGGCGACAAGGTAGAGGTGGAGATTCTGCGAGCCGGTAAGAGTCAAGTATTAACGCTTGTCCCCGAGGCGATGGGGGTTTAACACTCCTTTTCCCCCAACGCCGCTCACCACGAAGAGACCGCCCACCCCGGGGCGGTCTCTTTTTTTGTGGTGAGGACTGGACGGTATGCTCTCATAGAGCCAAATAAAAAAGCCCCCGCCCTGTGAAGGGCGGGGGCTTTTAATTTGTCTTGCGCGATCAGGCGTACAGCTGACTGCCTTTGGCCTTGAAGGTTTCGGACATTTCCTTCATACCCGATTCGAGCGCTTCCTCTTCATTCTTGAGACCCTGTTCCACAGCGTAATCGCGCACGTCCTGCGTGATTTTCATGGAGCAGAACTGCGGTCCGCACATGGAGCAGAAGTGCGCCGTCTTCGCGGAATCGGAAGGAAGCGTCTGGTCGTGATACTCTCGCGCGCGTTCCGGGTCGAGGGACAGATTGAACTGGTCGTCCCAGCGAAATTCGAAGCGCGCCTTGCTGAGAGCGTCGTCGCGCACTCGCGCTCCGGGGTGTCCCTTCGCCACATCTGCGGCGTGGGCGGAGATTTTGTAGGTGATGACGCCTTCTTTCACGTCGTCTCGGTTCGGCAATCCCAGATGCTCCTTGGGGGTCACGTAGCAGAGCATGGCGCAACCGAACCAGCCGATCATCGCGGCGCCGATGCCGCTGGTGAAATGGTCGTAACCAGGCGCAATGTCCGTGGTCAGCGGTCCGAGGGTGTAGAAAGGCGCTTCGCCGCATTCTTTCAATTGCAGGTCCATGTTTTCCTTGATCATGTGCATCGGCACGTGGCCGGGGCCTTCGATCATGGTCTGCACGTCGTGCTTCCATGCGGTCTTGGTGAGTTCGCCCAGCGTTTTCAATTCAGAAAATTGCGCTTCGTCGTTTGCGTCGGCGGAAGAGCCGGGGCGCAAGCCGTCGCCAAGAGAGAAGCTGACGTCGTAAGCCTTCATGATCTCGCAGGTCTCTTCAAAATGCGTGTAGAGGAAATTTTCCTGATGATGCGCGAGGCACCATTTCGCCATGATGGCTCCGCCGCGCGATACGATGCCGGTGACGCGTTTCGCCGTCATCGGCACATAACGTAGCAACACGCCCGCATGGATGGTGAAATAATCGACGCCCTGCTCGGCCTGTTCGATCAAGGTATCGCGGTAGATTTCCCAGGTCAGCTCTTCGGCCTTGCCGCCGACTTTTTCCAGCGCCTGATAGATCGGAACCGTACCGATCGGAACCGGCGAGTTGCGCAGAATCCATTCCCGCGTTTCATGAATGTTGAGACCGGTGGACAGATCCATAACCGTATCTGCGCCCCAACGGGTGGCCCAGACCATTTTCTCGACTTCCTCCTCGATGGAAGAGGCGACGGCGGAGTTACCGATATTGGCGTTGATCTTGACCAGGAAGTTGCGCCCGATGATCATCGGCTCGGTTTCCGGGTGATTGATGTTCGCCGGGATGATGGCGCGTCCGCGCGCGATTTCATCGCGTACGAATTCCGGCGTGATGATGTCGGGGATCGAGGCGCCGAAGGATTGGCCGCTCAAGCGTTGTTCGCGCTCTGCATCGAGTTTGAGGTCCGAACGTTTTTGATTTTCGCGAATGGCAATGTATTCCATCTCCGGGGTGATGATGCCTTGGCGCGCGTAATGCATCTGGCTGACGTTGCCGCCGTTCTTCGCGCGCAGAACCTTGCGGCCTTCGCGCGGGAATCGTTCGATGGCTTCGAGGTCTTCGCGATTGCGGTAGCCGTTGTCGATCAATTTGACTTCGCGGCCTTGATAGGCCTCGACATCGCCTCGCCCTTCAATCCAGGGCGCGCGGATCGGTTTCAAACCTTTGCGCACGTCAATGTCGATGGTCGGATCGGTGTAGGGGCCGGAGGTGTCGTAAACCAGAACCGATTCATTTTTTTCAGATTGACCGCCGTTCCCATTCCCGTTGCCATTGCCTTGTGCGGTGATGGGGCTGGTGAGGGTGATCTCGCGAAAAGGAACCCGAATTTCCGGGTTCAGTTGACCGGGCAGATAAATCTTCTCCGAGTTGGGGGAAATCGGTTTGCGGGTCAATGTTAAAGAAGTTCCGTTGGCGTCGTTGGCGCCGTTGCCATTATTTGAAGTCATGAGCGCTATGTCCTTGAAAGAATTTTTATATATTCAAAAGTGTTTTGTTCAATATTACTTCCGCTCCAGATGCCCGATATCATGGCGACGCCGTGCGCGCCCAGATTCAGGATGGTTTCCAGATGGCCCTTTTTAACGCCTCCCAGCGCGAGGACCGGTATGTGTGTGGTTTCGATAACCTCTTTCAATCGATCCAGACCTTGCGGCGGACCGAATTCTTTTTTTGAGGGCGTTTCAAAAATCGGGCTGAAGGTGATGAAATCAGCCCCGTTCTTTTCCGCGTTCAAGGCGCCTTCCAGCGTGTGCGTGGAGACGCCAATTTTAAGACGCGGAAACTGTTTTTTCACCGCGCTGGCCGGAACGCTGTTTTCCGTAAGATGCACCCCGGCGGCGCCTGCCATCTCGGCGATATCTGCGCGGTCGTTAATGATTAAAAATCCTCCGCACCGCGTGATGCGTTCGTTCATTTCCAGCGCAAGTTCCAGCAGGGCATTGGGACTCAAATCTTTTTCGCGCAGTTGAAAGCATCGCGCCCCGCCCTCCAGCGCCTGTTCCAGAGAGGGAATCATGCCCGCCGGTTCGGTCAGCGACCGGTCGGTGATAACGTAAAGTTTCAGGGCCTGAAAAAAAACCGTCTCTCTGGCGTCGCTGTTCAAATATCTATCATCCCCTCCAGAGGACTGCTGGCAGAAGCGTAGAGTTTGCGCGGTATGCGTCCCGCTTCATAAGCCAGTCGCCCGGCTTCGGTCGCCAGTTTCATGGCGCGCGCCATTTTCAGCGGGTTTTGCGCCCCGGCGATCGCCGTGTTCATCAGCAAGCCGTCGACTCCAAGCTCCATCGCCTTGCAGGCGTCGGAGGCGGTGCCCACTCCGGCGTCGACAATGACGGGAATGTTCACGGCTTCGAGTATCAGTTTGATGGTGTAGGGGTTGCACACGCCCAGTCCCGAACCGATGGGAGCCGCCAGCGGCATGACCGCCGAGCAACCGATGGCCTCGAGTTTTTTGCAGAGGATCACGTCGTCGGAGCAGTAGGGAAGCACCTGAAAACCGTCCTTGATCAGAATTTCAGAGGCTTCGAGCGTGGCTTCGTTGTCCGGGAACAGGGTTTTTTCATCGCCAATGACTTCGACCTTCACCATATTTCCCAGTCCGGCTTCGCGCGCCAGCTGGCAGGTCATCACGGTTTCCTTGACGGAGTAGCAACCCGCCGTGTTGGGCAGTAAGTGATATTTTTTCGGGTCGATAAAATTCAGGATCGAGTCCTTGCTTTTGTCCAGTTCAATGCGTCGAACCGCGACGGTGACCATTTCGGCGCCGGAGGCTTCCAGCGCTTCGCGGTTCTGTTCGAATGAGGCGTACTTCCCGGTGCCAACGATCAAACGGGACTTGAAAGTCCGGTCGCCAATTTTAAGTTCTGTTGATTCTTTTCGATTCATTAAAGAGCCTTTAGTGTTGAATTCCCCTAGCGGCAACCGCCGCCAACGGCATGAACAATCTCTACGCGGTCGCCTTCATTCAAAAGGGTCGATTGACGTTTCCCTCTTGGGACGACTTGCTGGTTGAGGGCGACGGCGATATGGGGGGCGGTCAACTCAAGTTCCGCTAGCAATTCGTCGATAGTGGAGCTAGAGTGGATTTCTCGTTCTTTACCATTGATAATTAAGAGCAAACTGTGATTTCCTGTTCAAATGAAAAAAGCCGCAGACCTGTGACAGGTATGCAGCTTCAAGTGGAGCGTTCAACAAAATCACTTTCCTTCGCTGGCATTATCCAGATCAGGTGCTAGGGGTTATCCATTGCTGGACTCTCAGTTTAAAAAAACGCCCCCAGTGAAGTTGCTTGTTCAGATTACTTTAAAAATGTCTCAAGTCAAGAGATATTGACGAAAATTCAAATTAAGGTATATTGAAAGCTATGAAGCTCAACTATTTAAAAGTTTTCACCCCTGCATTCCGTTTCTTTTCCCCGCTGATTTTTACGCTGTTTTTTGCGTGCGCAAACCTTCCGGGCAATCTCCTTGATACGCCGCCGGAGCAATTGTCCGCTACTGACCAGGAGTTGTATTCTCAAGCGCTTCAGTTGCAGGGCGCAGGGCATATTCTGGAAGCGATTAAATTCTGGAACGAATTTCTGAAGAACAATCCGCGCTCTTTTGAAGCGCGTAATAACCTGGGCCTGGCTTATTACGCCAACGACCAGATTCCCCAGGCGATCTCAGAATTCGAGACCGCGTTGAGTATTGAGCCGAACGATGGGGTCGTCAAAAACAATCTGCGCAATGCCTTGCAATTTCAGGCCACGCTGGATGCGGACAATCACGAGTACGACGAGGCGATCAATAAACTGAACCGGGCGACGGAATTGTCCAACGCGAAAGACAAGGAAAAACTGGGCTTTCAGATTGAAATGTTGCAGGACCAGATTTTCATGGAAGCGAAAAACGTCAATACCCTGGAAGCTTACGAAGATTTTCTGGAGCGATTCCCGGACAGCCCGGGCAATTCCGACGAAGCCCGCGCTAAAATCAAGGAATTGAAAGCGGAGTCCGGGGCGCCCGCGATGCCCGATCCGCTGACGGCCGCGGACCCTGTTTCTTCGGAGCCTGTGATGGAGACAATGCCTGAACAATTAACGGCAGTCGATCCCGCTATGCCAGATATGATGGCGGAGGAAATTCCTGCATTGTCAGACCTGATGGCGGCGGAGGAACCAGAACTTACAGAACCTGAACCCGTGATGGAGCCGGAGCCGATCCCCGCGATGCCGGACGCGATGGCGGCATCGGAGCCTGCGCCTGCGGCGCCCGTTGTGCCCGAGCCTATGACCTCGCCGGGGCCTGCGCCCGCTCCCGTCATCGAAAAACAGAAGTGGGTCGTCGTTACCACGAAGTCCAGTCCCTTGCTCATTCGCGACCGTCCCTCGCGCGAAGGAAAAATTCTGAGCAAAGCGCCCAAAGGTTCCAAGTACCCTCATGTCAAAGAGGAAAAAGAATGGTTCCAAATTGAGTATGGCAAAAATAAAAAGGGCTGGGTATCCCGAAAATTTTCCAAAGTCATGGAATAATTCCCCGCTAACGCTCTCTCTTGTTTAATCCTCTTGGATTTGTCGTTGACGCCGCTTTTTCATACGTACTATAATCTCCTTTTTGTAAATCTGTTAATCAGACGATCCCCTCATTTTCTCCAGAAAATTTAATTAACTATAAGGGCAACCATGACAAGCATCGCGACCAGTATTGACCCGCAGGAACTCGATCGCATGATCCAGCACGAATGGAATTATGTGGACTCAAAGAAAAATGAATGGAGCCTGTTGCAAGGCCCTCAAGACATGGAAGTGTTGGAACATATATTGCGTTGTATCCTGCACCTGAACCTGACGAAGGAACGCGGCGACGATTTCCGCGAATGCGTCAAGGTGCAAAATCCTGACGGTGGTTGGTCGAAGCAGTCGCATGATAATAAAACTTCGATGTGGATCACAACCTTTGTCGGGCTGAAACTGTGCAGAGGCAATCAGATTTTGCGGGATCCGAATATAGCGGCGGCGGTGGACCGGGCGATGGAATACGTGCTGACAACGCAGGAAGAAGACGGTCACTGGGCGGACCCGGAATGGTCGCATCTCGACACCACGTGCTCCGTCACGGTGTTCCAGACCATTTATCAGGTCATGCTGGACAGGCAGGACGACGAGCGCATCAATAATGCGCGGCTTCGGGGTTTTGAATACATCGCCAACTGGCAGAGAGATTCGGGCATCTGGAAAGACGAGACCTTCCACCCTGCCGGGATCGAGACGACGGGACATTTGATGCAGTACACGCTGGTGCCCGCTTATTTCATGGATAAAATATCCTTTGCCGGTAAAATGTGTCTGGAGGCGGCGGAGAGCCTGGTTGTTGAACAGGCGGCGAACGGTTCCTGGGACAGCGAGAATATGGATCACACGATGGATGCGTGTCGTTGTCTGATGCTGGTATCCGACACATTTAAAGAAAAAGAGAAATACGCTCCGGTGATCGAAAAAGGCGTTCGCTGGTTGATCGACAATAAGAATAAAGAAGGCTGGGGCGATTTCATTGACGAACCCAGCAATGTCGAGCGAACCGGCGACGGACTGGACACGCTGTTGAAGTTCAAACGATTTTGCACGGATGAACCGATGGCGGCCTTCTGGGCCTTTTGTAAATAATCGGCATGGCCAGTTCCATGCAAGCGGTGATTTTATTGGCGGGTTATGGTTCCCGCCTGGGGCGAGATGATCTGGCGCACAAAAGCTTTCTACCCTTCGGCAATGAAACGCTTCTGTCCCGCCACCTGAAAAGTTTGCAGGCCCTGGGCGTTGCGAAGGCTGTGCTGGTTCTGGGGCATAACCACGACGCAGTCAGGGATTACGCGCTCGGTCTGAATCTGGATTTGCCTCTCGAATTCATCGACAACAAAGTGTATCGCACCACTGGCAATACGCTGTCGCTGGTATTGGGATTGAAGCGCACCGATCAGGATGTGGTGATTCTGGACGGAGACGTATACTATCCGCAAGAGACTTTCCTTGATTATGTTGAGCGGTCTCATGCCAACTCGTTTGCCGTCGTCTCAGCGGACATCAATGACGCCGAATGCGCCAAGGTTCTTCTGAAAGACAACGGCGTGATATCCGCATTCATCACCAAGCGCTTGCTGACGGAACAGGAGAAAACGGATTACAAATTTGGCGGCGAGGCGATTGGTTTTTTCAAGCTGAATCGCGAGGCGGCGTCGCGCTTCACCGAAATGTATTACGCAAATGAAGCGGCCTATGAAAAGACGCTGTGGGAAATTCCCTTCTCTGATTTTGCCCAGTCTAACGAAATTCATTTCTGGGCGATCGATCAGCCCGGTTGTTTCGAGATCGACACCGCCGAAGATTATCAGGAAGCGCTCGACTGGAGCCAGGCCCACCCGGGCGTTTGATATTTTCTAATCCTCCCTATCCATCCCGCTTACCCTCACCCCGCAAGGTTTTCGCGGATGCTTGTTCGCGTAGCTCGCGCTCTGTCTTCCCGGTATGATTTTTTTACCATTGTTCAAACTTTATGTTCGTATCCCTTCCAAGCGTTGCTCTGGCCTGATGTCCTCGAATGATTCTTTGAAATTTTAATCCGCGGGTTTTCAGTGTCTTGTGCTATTCGCGCGATCCGGGGTGATAGAACGGCGCCGGAATTGCTTTTCTCTATTGGTTCCCTGGCGGGAACCGCTTTCAGCAAGGTGTATGAAATCGTTGAATCGGAAGTGATTACTCAAGGAGTTATGTAATGGAAACGACGGCAAGCTTAGCGCAATTATATTCAGACGCGTCTTCTGTGATGCCTCTGGGTCAACTGACGATTTTGATGGGCGTCAGCTTTTTTTGCCTGATCCAGGGACGCTACAAATTAGGATTTCTGATGTCCTATTTCTTCATATTTTATTGGACCATTATCATGAACCGCGGATTCTGGATGGAATTGTTCGGCGGTCATTATGCGGGAATGTTTTTTATACTCATCGTCGGCGTGTCGGCGGCGATGGCGGGCGTGATCGGATTATTCCAGCAAGGGCGCTAGTCGCTCGAATCGATTTGTGAAGACGCTTCATCTTAACTCCAATGTTTACGGGAGGAATTATGAAGAGTCTTTACGAATATCAGGCGGTATTTTTTGACGTGGGCGGCACCTTGCTCAAGGTGACTCCATCCGTCGGCGCGGTCTACGCCAAGTATGCGCGGTCTTTCGGCTACGAGGGGCCGGTGGAACCCTTGAACGATCAGTTTCGCAAGGAATGGAAACGCATGGGCGGTATCGAGTCCTTGGGTTCCAATTCCGGCGATGCGGCAGAACGCGAATTCTGGAGCGTTCTGGTGCGCAAGGTGTTCGACGAGTTTGGCGGCGTGAAGAATTTCGACGAGTACTTTGAAATTATTTTCGAAGCCTTCAAAAAGAAAGACTACTGGCATATCTTCGACGATGTGCTCGCATCCAACATCCTTCCCGATTTAAAGGCGCGGGGCGTCGCTCTCGGCGTCATCTCCAACTGGGATTCCCGATTGACGGCGACGCTGGAAAACGTCGGGCTGGCTTCCTATTTTGATTTCATTCTGCCCTCGGCGGTGGTGGGTTCCGCCAAGCCCGATTCAATGATCTTCGCGGAAGCCCTGCGCTTGAGCGGCGCCGCGCCGGAGAACGCCTGTCATATCGGCGACGAGGTGCGCACCGATGTGGAGGGCGCGCGCAGAGCGGGTCTGGCGTCGATACTCATCGACCGCAACAACCGCTTTTCAGATGGATACGACAGGAAAATAACTTCGTTTCTGGAATTGCAGTCCTGAAGCGTCAGGTATATAGCCCCGCTACATATTTCTGATAGCCGTTATAAAGCTGGGTGGGGAAAATCTCGCCCGTGCCGATCATCTTCTCGCTGGCCTGCGACCAGCGCGGATGAGGAACGTCTGGGTCGACGTTGGCGCTGAAATTATACTCCAGCCCCTGCAGGGTCGACCAGAAGGTCGGCGGTCGAAAATCGATCACTTCAATCCGAACAATCGACTTGGCGCTCTTATAACCGTACTTCCAGGGCGCCAGCAATCGCAGGGGCGCGCCGTGTTGTTTGGGCAAGGGCTTGCCGTAAACCCCAGTGGCGAGAAAGCTGAGTTCGTTCATCGCTTCCGGCAGAGTCAAACCTTCGGCGTAAGGCCAGGGGCGCCAGAACATGCGCTGGCCTGAGGCGACAACCGGATTGTAAAAGGACAGGAAGCGGACATGCGTCGCGCTGGATTTCGGCTCGGCCCGACGCAACAATTCGTTCAAGGGGAAGCCCGTCCATGGAACAGCCATCGCCCAGGCCTCGACGCATCGCAAACGGTACAAGCGCTCTTCAAGCGGAAATTGTTTCAGTAAATCGTCGAGGTCGTAGATCTGTGGCTTGTTGACGAGTCCGCTGATCTCCAGCGTCCAGGGCCGCGTCTCCAGCTTCGCGGCGTTGAATTGAATCTCGCCCTTGTCTTCTCCAAATTCAAAAAAATTATTATAGCTACCGGCAATTTTCGGCTCGGTGATCGGGCGATCGAGCGCATAACCGCTATTGCGCGTGGCGGGATAGAGCCTTTGTTCCAGCGCCGTCATCGAAGGCTCCGGCGCTTGCATCATGGGTGAATCGGATGAACAGCCCGACAAGGTTCCGAGCGCGGCGCCCGCCGCCCACAGACTGCCCTGCATGAAGGCGCGGCGGTTCATGAACACGGATTCCGGCGTGATCCGGCTGGAGCGAAGTTCCCAGTCCCTGTTTGCGCGCCGGAGTTTCATGTCAGCCTTTCCCGGTCCAGTCGTCGACGCATTTCAGGTAACTTTCGAGTCCGGCGGCGATGGGAATGGCGACGATTTCCGGGACGTCGTAACTATGAGCGTCGAGGACCCAGGCCTTCAAGTTGTCGAAGGCGTCGGCGCGCGTTTTGGCGATGAGCAACAGCTCTTCGTCGGTGCAGACCTTGCCCTCCCAGAAGTAGGTGGACTGGATCGACGGGACCGTGTTGACGCAGTAGGCCAGTTTGTTTTCCACCAGTCCGCGGCTGATTTTCTGCGCTTCTTCGCTGGAACCGGCGGTCATGAAAACGATCACATGTTCGCTCATCGCTGGGCGCCTCCTAGAGCACAAATTTTAAAAGATAAAAGCCGAGAAATAAAAGCACAAAAAACACGATGCTGAAAATATTGAAATATTTTTCGATCAACGCTCGTATCGCAGGGCCAAATTTGTAGAGTAGGTAGGCCACGAGAAAGAAGCGCGCGGATCGACTGAACGCCGACGCCAGAACAAAGATCGGGAAATTGATTTCGAAGGCGCCCGCGGCGATGGTGAATACTTTGTAGGGAAGCGGCGTGAAGCCCGCCGCCGCAACCGCCCAGGCCTCGTATTGTTGGAACAGTCCGGCGATCTTGTCGAATTTTTCCTGAAAATGATAAAACTGTACGATCTGGTTGCCGATCAATTCCATGAACGAAAAACCGATCAGGTAGCCGAACATGCCGCCCAGCACCGAGGCGACGGAGCAGACCAACGCATAACGCACCCAGCCGGACGGAACCGCCGCAACCATCGCGATCAGAAGCACGTCGGGCGGAATCGGGAAGAAAGACGATTCAACAAATGAAATAACGGCGAGAGCGGGCAGGGCGTAGGGCGTGGACGACCAACGCAATACCCAGTCGTATAAATTTCTTAATGGCTTCATGAAACCTCGTTGAATGAATTCAAGTGAACGTCTTCCGTCGCGATTAGAGGAGGTTGATGGGATCGACGTCGATGGATAACTTACTGCCGGATTGAACGGCTTTTTTCAGGTCGCGTTGTTCCTGCGCATAACGCAAAAACCGCTGGAGCGTTTGCGACGTCGCGGCGCGAATCAACAAACGCCAGCGGTATTTCATGCTGATTTTATACAGAACCGCAGGCGCCGGGCCGAGCAGATCGACGTCGGAAAAAGAGGTCAAGGCTCCCTTCAACAGATTGCGCAAGCGCCGCGCAGTTTCGGCTCCGCGTTGTTCATTGGCATCTTCGATTTCCAGAGATACCGTGCGAACGAAGGGAGGGTAACGCAGTTTTTTGCGCAGATCGAGTTCTTTTTCCGCGTAGGCGTCGAAGTCCTGGTTCTGGATGCAGGGGAATACGAAATGATCGGGGCTGTTGGTCTGCACAATGACCTTGCCGGGAATATCGCCGCGTCCGGCGCGCCCGGCGACCTGCGTGACCAGTTGAAAGGTGCGCTCGCAAGAGCGGAAATCCGGGACGTTCAGGGAAAGGTCGGCAAGCGTCACGCCGACGAGGGTGACGTTGGGGAAGTCGTGACCCTTGGCGATCATCTGCGTTCCAATGAGGATGTCGATCTCCTGCGCGTTCAGTTTGTCGCGCATGGTTTCAAATACAGAGGCGTTCTTCGCCGTGTCGCGGTCGAGTCGGAACACGCGAGCGCCGGGGAACAGGCGTCGCGTTTCAGCTTCGAGTTTTTGCGTGCCGAAGCCCTGAAATTTGATGATCTCTCCCTTGCAGTCCGGGCAGGAGCGCGGGATGCGCGCGAAGCCGTTGCAGTAATGACAGCGCATCTTGTTGTCTTCGCTGTGAAAGGTCATCGAGACCGAGCAACGGGAGCAATCGAAGACGTATCCGCATTCCTTGCAGAAGACGTAATTCGCGGCGCCGCGACGGTTGAGAAACAGGAAGGTTTGTTCGCCGTTGTCCAGCCGGTCGCGGATGGCGTTTTTCAGAGCGATGGAGAAAATGGAGTAATTCCTGCGCTCTTCTTTCTCCTGGCGCATGTCGACGATCTGAATCCAGGGCATGGGGCGGTTGTTCACGCGCTGTGTCAACACCAGACGCTGGTATTTTCCGGTCACCGCGTTCTTATGCGATTCCAGCGATGGCGTCGCCGTGCCGAGAATGACGACGGCGCCCTGATTCTTTGCGCGCATCAAGGCGACGTCGCGAGCGTGATAGCGCGGCGTCGAATCCTGTTTGTAGGAGCCGTCGTGCTCTTCGTCGATGACGATGACGCCGATATTGGTCAGGGGCGCAAACACGGAAGAACGCGCGCCAAGCGCGATGGACACCTGCCCGGTTTGAATTTTATTCCACTCGTCGAATTTCTCCTGCCGCGACAGACCGCTGTGCAGGATGGCGATGCGGTTGCCGAATCTCAGGCGGAAACGTTCTGCGGTTTGCGGGGTGAGGGAAATTTCCGGCACCATCATGATTGCGGTTTTGCCATCTTCGAGCGCCCGCTGAATGCATCGAAGATAAATCTCGGTCTTTCCGCTCCCGGTGACGCCTTGTATGAGAAAGCTCTGAAACGCTCCCTTGTCGATAGCGGCCAGAAGGGGTTTGCAGGCGGTTTCCTGCTCCGGCGTTAATTTCGGAGGGGTTTCCTTGCGCGGTGATTCGTCGAGGAAATCCCAGGGCGAAGCCTTGCGCACCTTGCGCGTTTCAGTGACGGCGAGTTCTTTATCCTTCAATTGACGAAGCGGCGCGGCGTATCCGGGGTCGATCTGTTTCAGTTCGGTCAGGCTGTATTCGCGTTGACTGAGCAAGCGGTGCAGGCCCAGCTGTCGGGGACTGCGCTTCAACGCGGTTTCCGTCGCTTCGGGAGACGGGCCGGGCAGGGCGCGAACAAATTTTTCATTGTGATAGTCGACGGATTTGCGGGTTATTTTTGATTGCGCGCGAATCCATTCCCGTGATTTGAATTTATTCAGCGCGCGCGCGTTGAAGTTTGCGCCGAGGCGGCGCTGGAGTTGTTTGCGGGAACTGCCCGGTCGCTCACGCAGGACTTCCAGCAATGCGCGGTCGGAATCGCTGGAGGCAGAACTTTGGAACGCCTCCATTCCCGTTTCTGTCAGAGAAAATATGTCTTCTCCCGCTTCATCCAACCCGGCTGGAATTGCCGCGGCGATGGCTTCTCCCCATGCGCACTGGTAATAATCCGCCAGCCATCGAGTCAGATCGAGCATGGATTCGGAAAGCGCCGGGATGTTGTCGGGGAGGTCTTCGAGGGGTTTGACTTCAAACCCAGAATCGCATTGGTATTTGACGGCGACGATGAAGCCGGTGATCCTGCGCGCGCCGAAGGGAGCGAGCGCCCGCATCCCCGGAAGCGCCCGATCTTTCAATCCTACAGGAACGGAATAGGTGAAAGGAGAGGGCAGGGGCAGATTGAATGCGACTTCAACGAAAATTTTGTCTGAATTGCCGGTCATGATCGTTTGGAAAGCGGCAGAGGCGCCTGTTTCTCAGGGCTATGTGCGGGTTTGCGACGCAGATCGTTGGAAAAGAAAGCATTGACTCCAGGGCGGTTTTCCACTAGTCTACTCCTTTTCTATTAGCCCGAAATACAGTGGCAACCGGGAAGGCGACGCTTTCCCTGCGTTCATTTGAGAGGAAACGATGAAAGTTGGAGACAAGGTAAAATTTGACTTTGCTGGCAAAAAGAAGGAAGGCGTCGTATACAAGGCATTTGAAAATACGATCTATCTGAAAGTGGATTTTGACCGTGATAAGGGAAAAATCGTTAAACGCAAACTGGCGGAACTGGGCGGCAAAGGGAAAAAAGACAAGAAAAAGAAGTGATCTGTGGGTCGGATGATCCGGCCCCATTCCCCTTCATTTTGAGCCGTCCAGACTTCGGGGCATTCACCCGGGTTTCCCGGCGGCGATTCCCGATTGAAACGCCGCGAGCGTTTTCCCTCCCCTTCCTAGAAGTAAACTTGTATATCCGCCTTTTTCTTCAATGATTCCAGGTAGCCCTGCATGGCCTGATTCGTTTTGCTTTGCTTGATCGAGGCCATGATGGATTCCCGGACTTCCTCAAGCGATTGATCCGCGCCTTCTTTAGCATCCGTCACCTTCAGCAGATGGAAGCCGTGGGCGGTCTTGAAGATATCGCTGACCTCTCCCACTTTCATATCGAATGCGCGGCTGGAAAAAGGCGCAAACATTTGCTTGCGGTTGAAATAGCCCAGGTCGCCGCCTTTGCTCGCCAGACTGTCATTCGAAAAGCGTTTTGTTAGGTCTGCGAAGTCGGAGCCATTTTTGATTTGTTCCTGTATGGACTGCATCTTTTTAAGCGCGCTGGCTTCGCCTGCAGAGCCGGAATTTTTAGGGATACGAATCAACAGAACGCTGGCGCGCCGTTGCGGTTGCGTGGTGAAGCGGCTTTTATTCGTCTCGTAATAGTTTTTGATTTCTTCATCGCTCACCTTGATGCGCGGTTCCACTTCCTTGCCAATCACCTTCTCCAGAATCAGATCGTCTCGCAACTGAGCGGCGTATTGTTTCAGGGTGATGCCTTCGCTCGCCAGGGTGTGACCAAAGACGGTGTCCGATTCAAATTGAGATTTGATCTCGTCGATACGCGCCGAAACCTGATCGTGGCTGACTTCAATGCCAAGCTCCGTTCCTTTTTGCAGGAGCAGAGTGCGGTCGATTTCGTCGTTGATCAATTTTTTGGTCGCCGTTTTTTCCTGATCGGGCGTCAGCGGCATGCCGCGTTGTTTATATTTAGCGATCGCCTTTTTCAGTTGCTGGGCGATGGTTTCCCGGGTGATGTTGGTCTCGTTGACCTTGGCGACAACTTCAGGAATGGATATGGTCGGTCCCTCTTCATGCTTGTGACCGGAATGCGCAAAAACGGAACCGCTGGTGAAGGCGACGCTCAGGGCAAGAATTGAAATAGTCAGAGGTTTTACATTAGGGATCAAGTTCATGGGACCTCTCTCAAAATAGCTATATGGCTTATAATTGAACGCTTTGAATTCATTCTAAACTATAGGGGAACCCCTCGCCCTGTCAACCGATTTGTTATTTCTGAGAGGGGCGTCAGGATGGCGTCGAAGTGGGTTTGAATTCGCGGATCAAACTCCGGTACAAAACAATGCTTCCGAGCGCAAGAATCATCAGAGAGAACACCGCGGCGCGGTATTTCATTTCCGGGTAAGCGCTGAGAAGCCAGACAATGCCGCCCCACAACAAGGGCCCGAGTATCGACGCCATTTTTCCGGCCATTCCATAAAAACCAAACAGCTCGCATAATTTTTCCGGCGGCGCCCATTGGATCAACAAGGCCCGGCTCACGGTCCAGATGCCGCCCATGCCGATTCCCGCCAACGGTCCGACGCACCAGAACACCGCTTGCGTTGGGCTGGCGACAGCGAGCGCGAGCGCCGCCACCCAGATCCAGAGCACCAGCGCGTAGACGGTTTCCGGGCCTTTTCGCTGACAGAGCCAGCCGATCAGGAGCGACCCCAGCATCGCGGCGACGGTCGACGTGATGAGAAAGGTATTGATTTGCGCGTCGGAAAATCCCATGACCTTGTTCGCGTAAACCGACATGAAGGCGATGATGGTGTTGACCACGTCGAGGATCAAAAAATGCACCATGAGAAATTTGAAGACGAGCCGGTAATTGCGAATCTCGAGCCAGGTTTTTTTCAGAGTGATGAACGCTTCTTTGAAGGACGTCCCTTGCGGCGCGGCGTTTGCGGGACGCGGCGGGTCGCTGACGAATAGGAAACAGGGAATGGCAAACGCAAGAAACAGCACGGCGGTCACCAGAAAGGCGGCGGGACGTCCGCCGACTTCGACAAAGGGACGCACCGCGAGCAGGCCGACGATGGCGCCGAGATAGCCGAGGGAAACGCCGTAGCCGGAGATCTTGCCGACGTTGGCGCCGCGCGCCACCCAGGGAAGCATGCCGTCGTAAAACACCAGCGCGGCGTGGTAGCAGTAATTGGCGCAGATGAAGGCGAGCAGGCCGAGCCATAGATTGTCCGTCATCCCGATCAGCGCGGTGCCTGCGACCGATAGCAGGGTGAAGGCGATCAGCGGGGCGCGGCGTTTGCCGCTCCGGTCGGACATCGCGCCGAACAGCGGAGCGCTGACCGCGACTGCCAGCATGGAAAGGGACAAGGCCGCGCCGTATAAAATATCGGCGCCGTTTCGATCCACGGTCACCCACAGGGCAAAATACAGCGAGATCACGTTCATGGAAAAGATGGTGTTCGCGAAGTCGTAAAGCGACCACGCAAACACCCTGCCTTTGCCGGGAGGGGATTCGCCGGGGGCTGTCACCTGATGGGGATCACGGTTCTGAAACCGTAGATTTCATTTTGAGTGTCGGGATGATTGCGCGCGCGCCGGATGATCTGGACGCCGTCGATGGAGTTGGCCCAGGAACCGCCGCGCAGGGATTTCATCAGCGTGGGCTGGATCGGGCCTTCGGGATCGAATTCAGGACTGTTGCGGTAGTATTGCGGATCGTACCAGTCGAGGCACCATTCCCAGACATTGCCCGCCATATTGTAGACGCCGTAAGGGCTGACTCCCGTCTGGTAATAATCGACGGGCGCGGTGAAACGGAACTGGTCTGTTTCACCAAAAATATTGACGAAGTAAAACGCGAAGCCCTTGTCCCATTTTTTGCCCCAGGGATATTCCCGGTCGTCGCTTCCGCGCGCGGCTTTTTCCCATTCCGCTTCGGTGGGCAGTCGACCGCCTCGCCATTGGGCATAGGCCATGGCGTCGTGCCAGCTCACGCCAACGACCGGTTGGTCGGGGGCGTTGAATCGTTCATCGTCCCAATACTTCGGGGTCTGGCGTCCGGTTGCCTGTATGAACTGGCGATACTTGGCGTTGCTGACTTCGTAGCGGTCGATGAAAAAAGCCGAGGTCGATACGAAATGCATGGGGCGCGCGTCTTTCGGGCCGGAAGAATCGCCGATTTGCGCGTAGCCTGCAGGGATGTAAACCATGCCCTGCGGCGCCGGGGGCGCGGTTTCTGCTGAACCGTTGCCGGTGAAAATGAAGGAGCTGAGTAATCCGAAGAGCAGGAGTTGGAAAACGCGAATCATTCGAGGCTGAAAAATGAAATATGCGTCACGATGTCGTTGCGAGTTTCTACAGGAAGGTCTTCCGCAATATTTTCTATGTTGATCCATTTATAATGTCCGTTCCAGCAATGCAGGGTCGCAACCGTATTGCCGTAAGAGTCCATGGTGGACTCCAGGAAAATGGGCGCTTCGCATTTCTGGCAAAAACCGTGAATCTTTATCATGGATCGATCTTTCCTGTAATTGGGGAATCATAGCGAAACCCTTTGATACTCCGTCGCATTGAGGGACGTTGTCGATGGTTCATTGTAGAAGCGTTTTCAGGGATTCCGCAAGCAATTTTTAAAAAATCAAGAGCTATGAAAATCCCATTTCGGCCTGTTTGTCAAGGTTTTTTAAGGGAGACCGTTAGGGAGCGGGGAACTTTGCAAGCTCTAACAAGCGGCGAACGCTGTCGAGCGGCAGGCCGACGATGTTGTCGTACGAGCCTTCATGACGCTGGACCAGCGCGGCTCCCTCGCCTTGAATGGCGTAGGCGCCCGCCTTGTCGAGAGGCTCTCCCGTTGCGACGTATTTTTCAATTGCGTCGGCGCTCAAGGGTTTGATGTGAACATGAGAAACCGTCGCGGAGCTGAAGACCTGTTCATTGTGAACGATGGCAACGCCGGTGATGACGCGATGCGCCTGACCGCTCAGTGAGCGCAGAATTTCCATTGCGTGGGCGGCGTCGTTGGGTTTTCCGATGATCTCCTCGCCGAGAACGACCAGCGTGTCGGCGCCCAGCACCCAGCGGTCCGGGTAGTGCGCGGCGACAAATTGCGCCTTGAGTTCCGCCAGATGCGATGCGTTTTCTTCGGCGTTGCGCGTCGGGTCGATGATCTCTTCCGCATGACTCGGCACGATATCGAAATCGGGCGTGATTGCGCGTAGCAATTCTTTTCTGCGCGGCGATTGGGAAGCGAGAATCAGGGGAGCGGTCGTGTCGATCGGCATGGAAATCGCGGGTGTATGATTAAATAAAAGGTATCAAGTCGGGATAATCTAGCATACTGTGTTCCCGGAAGGAATCAACGGAGCCATTTTCTTTCTCTGGAAATCCGCTGGGGAAATCATCTATGATACGTTTTTAATAGTGACCGGTTGAACGGCGGAGCGCTCTGGATTTCCGCCGGTTGTCGACGCAACGTTGGAGTGATTAAATTATGGCGAGTTCTCGCAAAGTTCAAATACGACATATCGTCGTAGCAAAAGAAGATGTGGCCAATCTTTTAAAGGAAACCATCGAGGCGGTCAGCGGCGAAGTGCCGCGAGTTAAAATGCTGATGCGTCTCGCTGAAAAATACAGCCTGTGCAAGTCGAAGGACGAGGGCGGCAATCTGGGCTGGCTGGACCTCAACTGGGAAGATTTTTCGCCCGGCAGTTTTTCATCGCCGTCGCAGGAATACTTCACCTTCGATAACCATGAGTTTGAAGCGCATTTGCGCGCCGAGGGCAAGCGGCAGGCGCTCAATAAAGGCGTTGTTTACGGCCCCGTAGAGACGCCGCAGGGTCGGCATATCTTCATGATCGCCCAGGAAAATATCACCCACCGCTTATGATCGGTCGCCGGGATCACGGCTCGAATTGTTTGCGACGCCGGACGATTTGTGAGCTTCCGCACTGGACCACCAAACGCAATTCGAAGGGATAGGTTCGGCACACGTTGACGAATTTTTCGATGGCGGTGTCTTTCGCGTCGGTTTCATCTTCAGCGTCGCAGGCCATTTCCCACATGCCGTCGATGGTGGGGATCGCCTCAAAACCGTGTTCTCCCAGCCGATCTGTGATTTCGCTTCGGGCCGCGTCGGCGATATCGTTGAACTGGGTGGCTATCAGGACGTTAAATGTCGGCATGGGCGATGTCTCCTTTCGATGTTAAGATTGTCGGGTTGAATACCGACGAATACTATAGCGCCGACCCGTAAAAAACCCAAACCTTGTGCCAGCGCTGTTATTAATCCAACGAGCCGAGACCCCTTGACCGCGCCTCCCTTCAACCGCTTCTTATCCAACCTGCCCTGGACCACGCTGGGGAAAGTCGTTGTTCACCTGCAGTTGTTTGCGCTTTCCATCCTTCTCACGAGATACCTGGGCAAAGAACTGTTGGGAATCTACGCGACCTTGCTGGCGGTCCCGGTCTTTGCGCGATTGCTGAACACGCTGGGTCTGGAATCCGCCCTGCATAAGAAATTACCCGAATTGAATGTGCAGGATCCCGAAGGTTCTCTCGGGCGATGGCTGGTCGCTTGCCTGCTGGGGGTTCGCTTTCTGTCGACGGGGCTGGCTTGCATCCTGCTTTATTTCCTGATCCCTGCTTATTTTGAAAGCATCGGTCAACCTCAACTGGTCGAACATCGCGTCGCTCTGCTGTTTTATTTTTCCGCGATCACGATTGACTCCCTGTTGAGTTCCCTGTTCATGACGCAATTGCGTTACAAACTCATCGCATCGGTAGAATCGGGATGCGCGTTTTTGAATTTATGCCTGGCGGCTGTTTTCATCGCTCTCGATTATGGCGTGGCGGGGGTGATATGGGCCTATGTCATTTCTGTCAGCGTCAACGTTTTGCTTTACCTGTTCTGGAGCCGAGATTCCTGGGCGGCTCCGCGCAAGCGTCCGCCGCTGGATGAGACGGCGCGATTGTCCTGGAGTTCCTATTGGGTGGGCCTGTTGGGTTTTGGATTGATGACGCAGGCGGATGTGGTTTTGATGAACGTTTTTCGCATCGACCCGGCAAGCGTGGGCTTGTATCATCTGGTCACGGGATTCACCGGTATGCTGGCTTTTTTGCTTGCGGGCGTTTCGCCGATGGCCTTTGCTCTTTTTTCGGAAAGCCACGCCAGGGATTCGCGCGAGGGATTGTCGAATCTGTTTCGCGAAATCATGGGCATCGCCTGTTTTCTGACGGCGCCGTTTTACGCCTTTGTGATTTTCAATGCGGAAGCAATATTGCGTTTCATTTACGGCGAGGCGTTCGCCGAAGCGGGGGGAATGCTGGTTTTGTTCGCATCGCTGGCGGGCTTGCAGACGCTTCTTGGACTCAATTTCACTTACTCCATGTTGTTTACTTTGCAACAAAGAGGGGTCGCCTTGAGTTCGACCATCGAAGCGAGCGTTCTGAATCTTGCCCTGAATTTTCTTCTGATCCCGGCCTATGGTGCGACCGGGGCGATTGCAGGCACCGGGATTTCCATGGTTTACGTCGTTGCCCGTCATTTATACGCTTTGAGCAAATTACTGGATATTCGCGCAACGATCGCCGACGTGCTGACGCGCGGCGGCTGGTGTCTGCTGGCGGCCCTGCCTGGCGCCGTCTTATACCGCGCGGGCATTGACGCGGTGATTTTGAGCGGCGTCGTTTATCTGCTATCATTTTTTGGGATTCTTCTGTGGCTCCGTCCGATTTCTCTGGATGGGGCAAAACGACTCGAAACCCTGTTCCCCGGTTGCGGTCGTTATATTCAACGCTTTGTTAAAAATTAAACAGTGTGTCTGTGGGGCGCCGAGCTTGCGGCGTCTGTTCAATCAACGATTGCTGGATCTAACAATTTTCCCTTTTCTATAATGAACTCTTCCAATCTGTCATTTGATTTTTGCGGTCAGCCGCTGGGCGACGGCGTCGCGCCCTGGATTGTCGCCGAAGTGGGTCTCAATCATAATGGAGACGTCGAACTGGCCAAGCGCATGTTGCGTTCCGCCAAGGAAAACGGGGCCGACGCGGTGAAGTTGCAGACCTTTGTGTCGACGGAACTGGTGTCGAGGCGGGCTTTGATGCGCGACCCGGATCACCCGGAGACGAACATCCATCAATATGAATTTTTTCAGCGCTACGAGTTAAAAAGAGAAGAGTATGCGGCTCTGTTCGAACTGGCCAAAGAACTGGATCTGCCGCTGTTCTCCGCGCCTTTCGACGATCAGTCGCTGGAGATGCTGGCGGATCTGGGTTGCCCCGCTTTTAAAATCGCCTCGCCGGATTTGACCTATCATGAATTTTTGAAACGCGTGGCGCGACTGGGGAGACCGGTGGTTCTTTCCTCAGGAACCAGCTCGCTTGCAGAAACGAAAGCGGCGGCCCAGGTCATTCGAGATGCGGGCAATGAGCGACTGGTGGTTCTGCATTGCGTTTCGCATTACCCGGCTGTGCGGGAAGAGATGAATCTGAACTGCCTGCCTTTATTGCGCGAAACGCTGGGCGTTCCCGTCGGGCTTTCCGATCATACGATGGATTCTGCATCTGCCCTCGCGGCGACGGCTCTGGGAGCGGCGATGATTGAAAAGCATTTCACGCTGGATCGAAAACTCCCCGGCCCGGATCAACCCTTGTCGATTGAGCCGGGAGAATTGCGCGAACTCAAAACGCTCAGCCAAAATATTTTCCAGACCCTGGGGAAGGCGGTCAAGGAATCCCAACCGGAGGAGGAGCCGGTCAAGCAATCGGCGCGGCGCAGTCTGACGGCGCTCGTGGACATCGAACCGGGAACCGTCTTGACGCGGGAGATGATCGGCGTCAAGCGACCGGGAACGGGTATCCAGCCGGGACAGCTTGAACGCGCGATCGGTTGCGTGTCCCGAACGCAGATTTTTTCCGACCAGACCCTGACCTGGGATTTGATTCGTCCCCCTGAAAGCAATGGGAGCAAGTAACAGAATGCGATTCCGCACATGCTGAAATACGATTTGCTGGCGTCGCTGATCGCGCCGGGGAGCCGGGTTCTCGATGTGGGTTGCGGTCAGGGGCATCTGGCGCTCGCCTTGTCCGGCAGGGCTGAGAGCGTGGATGGTCTCGACGCCTCGCTGGATCGAATGCTGTATCGGGAGTCTTATGCAAATCTATGGCGGGCCTGCGTGGAAAACGACGTCGTCGCCTATGGAGATTATGACGCGGTGGTCTTTGCCGACGTGCTGGAGCATCTGCGCGAACCGGAGCGCGTTTTGCGTCTTGCGTCCGACGCCTTGAAGGAAGGCGGGCGTCTGATCGTTTCCTTGCCGAATGTCGCTTACTGGACCAATCGTTTGAACCTGTTGTGCGGGCGCTGGCGTTATGAGGATGAGGGCATAATGGATCGCACGCATCTGCGTTTCTTCACCCGCGCCAGCTCGCGCGAATTGCTGGAGTCCTCGGGTTTCCAGATCGAATGCGAAATCCCGGAAGCCCCGATCCTCGCTGGAGCTTTGAAGACTGCGATTTATCAGCAGGCGATGCGGATTTCCCCTGAAAACTTCGCGATTGGATTCGCATTTCAAGCCGTTCCCGTCAAAAAATCAGGCTAGCGTTTCAGAGTTCTTCCAATCCTTCAAACTTTTCATTCCTTCTCTTTTCTTTCGCCTCCACCCAGCGACACAGGCCGGCGACGATGCTTCCCAGAATGCAATGCGACAAGGCGGAAATCGCGCCGGGCACGGTCGCCATTCCAAAGGCGGGAAAATTGGAGCGCGCCAGTTCCGTCGCCAATCCTGAGTTTTGCATCCCTACCTCAATCGACACGGTTTGCGCGTCGCAACGCTGGTAGCCCATCGCGCGGGTCAAAACAAAACCCAGAATGAATCCCAGAATGTGCAAGGTCAAAACGGCGAAGAGCAAGGTTGCCCCGGTCTCGATGATGGCGTCTTTCTTGGCGGCGAGGATGAAGTCGACGATGAATACGATGGACAGGACGGCGAGAAGCGGCGTGTAGGGATTGATTTTCCTGACGGCGCGATGGAAGTAGCGGTTCAGCAGGATGCCTGCGGCAACAGGAACGATGACCACTTGAAAGGTGTCGACGAGCAGGCTCCAGGTGTCGACCTGAACAGAGACGCCGGACAACTCTTTCGAAAGCGGTTCTATGAGCAGGGTCGTTAGCAGAGGCGTCAGGATCACCGCCAGCACGGTGGACACGGTGGTGAGGCTGACCGACAGCGCGACGTTGGCGCGGGCGATGAAACACACCACGTTGGACGCGGTTCCGCCGGGGCAACAGGCGACCAGCACAATGCCGATCATGTAATCGACGGGGAGATGGAAGAGCAGTGAAACGCTCAGACCCAGCGCGGGCATGACGATGTATTGCAGGCCGACGCCGAGAGCCAGCAGGCGCGGCGCTTTCAGTGCCTGTTTGAAATCGTTCCAGTTGAGGGTCAGGCCCATGCTGAGCATGATGACGCTCAGAAAAAAAGGAATCCAGGTCGGTTGAAACCAGAGCGCGGTTTGCGGTTCCAGAAGGGCCAGCGCCGCGCCGACGATCACCCAGACGGGGAAGGCGTTGGCCAGCGTTAAGAACAGTCGTTCAACAGAAGTCACAATCCGAAAGGTTCAAGGGCGTTGCGCAATGATCGCCGAATACGCTTCCTTGCCGTCGTCGTAGGCTTCATAACGAATGATTTTAAAATCCTTGAACACTTCCAGCAGTTCGTTGGTTTCGAGCAGATAATTTTTGTTGAAGCGCGCGTAGTTCAGGTAGTCCATGTTGTAGGTTTCGACCAGAACCATGCCGCCGGGTCGAACCGCCTCCTTCATTTGCGCAAACAAATCGCGTTGCAGGTAGTAAGTGCAGACGACGAGATCGTAAGCGTTTTTTTCGAGCGGGTCGTTTTCGAGGTCCATGACTTTTGTCTGGATCGTAACGCCGTTCGCTTCTGCGAGTTGGCGCGCCTTTTCCAGTCCCACATCGGAGATATCCACTCCGGTGACGTCGAAACCCTGGGTCGCCAGAAAAACGCCGTTGCGTCCTTCGCCCATAGCAATGTCCAGCGTTTTTCCTTTGGGCAGGAGTTGGAAGTTATTTTCGATGAAGCGCGTCGGTCGTTTGCCAAAGATGAATTTTTCCGTGCCGTATTTTTTATTCCAGCGATCCTGGTCCGAAGGCTTGGCGAAAACCGGCTCGTGAAGGACAGACAGCCCAAAAACGGTAAGTAGTAGGATGAAAAGAGACGACAGTCTGAATGATTTCATAGGGCGGCCCTTCCGAAGTAGAAAATAAGGTTTGGAAAGATTCCTTTAATTGCCAGGATGCCAGGTAATTGTTAGAATACGAATGACTGAACCCTGAAAATAGATAGTTCAATATACCATACACCTGCAATTTTGAGTAGGGAGGCTACTATGAGGTATGGTTTTTCCAGACCTTGGATTTTGAGTTTTTTCGTCATCGCGTCCTGCGCGTTGTTAGCCGTTTCCGGTCCTGTGGGGGCGGATGAGAAACGTCAGCCCGTGGAGGTTTCCAGCGATCAGAAATTTCTGGATTACGGCGACGGTTCGATACTGAATATCGAAACGAAGTTGATGTGGATCAAGGAAGACTACTGGCAAATGAACGGCAAATGGGTGAATTGGTACACCGCCAATGAGTATGCCCAGCGCATGAACAATAAAAACTTTGCAGGTTATTCAGACTGGCGGCTTCCCACCCCGGAGGAAGCGCAGACCCTGTACGATCGACGCAAACGCAACGTCGATAAAGACGGCGATAAAATCTACATCGACACCATTTTCCCGAAAGGACCGGGTTGGTCCACCTGGACCAGCGAGGATAAACACAACAAGGCGGTTGTGGTGTCTTACAAGGACGAAGGCGGACGCAGTTATCAGGACAAGATTTCCGGCGAGGACGCTTTTCTGCGTCTGGTGCGCGGGCCGGTTTCCTGAGTTTTGGATTCACGCGGCGATTCCAGCGCCCGGCTTGCCGGGGGCTTTGGTTGGATAGGTTGGGGAAAGTTAGAAGAACGTTTTTCCTTTTTGGATAAAGGTATTCCAAACTTTTAAACCATCTTGAGCAAGGAGCGCGGCATGTATACGAAATTTAGAGGCATTGTAAAGGGCGTGTGTCTATCGACAGCGGGTCTGTTGGCGCTGACCGTTTCGCAGGCCATGGCCAATCCATTGGAAGGCTACACCATTCACGTTTCTGCGCCGCATATGATGGATGGCGAGGTGGTCGGCCCCTTTCATCATTATTGCAAGCCCATCAATGCAGATATCATTCAATGTATTTTATTTGAATCGACCGATCCCAACGCGCGCATGACGGAAGTCGAGTACATGGTTTCCAAACGATTGGCGCGCCAGGTGATCCCCGAATGGTCGCACAAGCAGAACTGGCACGATCATGAACAGGAAATCGCCACGGGCCGCGTCGCCATTCACAACCCCTCCGATCCGAAAGAACAGGCGGAACTTGCGGCCTATGTGGGCAAGACCGACGGCATCATCTTTCATTTGTGGCCGCATGGAGCGCCCATCCCGGACGGTTCGGTGTCGATCGCTCAATCGGTGGGACACTGGGAAGCGATGCATGGAACGGGTTCCTCACCGTCGTCCGCGCCGAAGGTTGCCAGTTCCGAGCCTGCAGATTCGTCCAGCGTGATCGACGAAATTTTGAAGCGAAATGGAATAATTGAGATGTCTGGCGGTCATTAGAATGGTTGCTTGGTTTATTTGCCCTCCTCCTGTTTGAGGGAGGAGGGCATTTTCAGGAGACGGTCTTTATGTCGAAAAAAATGGCGTGGCGGATTCTCTGTTGTTTGATGGTCATCGCTCCGGCCTCGGTTCATGCCTTTCACCCCGATATCTATGTTCCGCGCGTGCCTGCGGAACTCATTGAAAAAATTCAAGATCAGGACAATCCTTACCGCCCGACTCCCGAGCGCATTGAAAAGGGGCGCGAGGTGTATTTCGGCAAGGGCTTGTGCGTGACCTGTCACAGCAAGGACGGTCGGGGAGTGAAGTTGCCCGGACATTCCCCGCGGGATTTCACCGATGCCAAGTGGCAGGATTTGCGAACGGACGGAGAGATGATGTGGGTGCTGAAGAATGGAAGTCCGGGAACGGGAATGCCCGTCCGCGTTGGTAAAGATATCAATGAGGAGGAGGGCTGGAGCGTGATCCATTTCATTCGCACGTTTAAAAAGAGGTGAAAATGGTTTTTTTCTTGGAGGAGAAAAAACATGCGAACACACGGCGGAATGTCATGGTATTTGAAAAGCGTTTTTATTTTACTGGGAGTATTTTTTATTGAGAGTATCGCAGTCCCTGCTGATGCGATCCCCGTTTTTGCCCGCCGTTATAAAATCAGTTGCATGGCCTGCCATGTGGGGTTTCCAAAATTGAACGCCTTTGGCGAATCCTTCGCCGGCAACGGTTACCGAATGCAGGGCGAAGATTTGTCGAAGCAGGAAGTGGACACCGGCGACGAAAAACTTCAACTGTTGGATCATCTGCCGCTTGCGATTCGCGCCGATTCTTTTTTTAGAACGCGCAACGACACCACGACCTCGAGCGATTTGCAGGCTCCGTTCACAATCAAACTCTTGTCCAGCGCGCCGATCACCAAAAACGTCAGCTATTATTTTTATTTTCTTTTTAACGAGCGCGGCGATGTAGCAGGCGTTGAAGACGCTTTCATTTATTTCAACGATGGCTTCAAGAACGTCGACCTCGATTTGCGGGTCGGGCAGTTTCAGGTGTCCGACATTCTGTTTGCGCGCGAGCAGAGACTGACCTTTCAGGACTTTCAGTATTTTGTCACGGCGGTGAGTAACAGCGGCTTTCAGTTGACCTATGACCGCGCGGCGGAAGTGTCCTACAGTTTTGACGTTTCCGACGGAGTGAGCATGGGCATTGTGACGGCGATCGCCAACGGCAACGGAATCGGTCTGGCGGACAGCGAGCGAAATTTTGATTCGGATAATTTTAAGAATTTCTACGGCTTGGTTAGTTTGGACGTCGGCGATCAGAGCGTCGGGTTATACGGTTACAGCGGGCGCGAGCGCAACAACCAGTCGGTCAATAACGAGTTTTTTCGGGTGGGGCCTAAATTTGAGTTCAACCTGTCCGGCGATCTCGGTCTCTGGGGGAGCGTCTTGTATGGAGAAGATTCCAACCCGACTTTCAGTCTCTCAAACGGACGCCGGATCGAGTCCTGGGGCGCGCTGGTCGGAGCCACTTACACGATCAACGAAGATGTGATCGGGTCTTTGTTGTACAACCGCGCGCAGGTCAACGAAAACAGGGCTCTCGACGCGCATACGGTGACGGCGAACCTGAGCTATTTCATGGCGAGAAATTTCAAGCTCATGCTCGAGTTCACCGGCGATCTGGAGACCGTGCGGTCGACTCATACGGAAAAGGAACATACCGGCGTGCTGGGGCTGGTTCTGGCATTTTGATTCTGCGAAGAAGAGCGCTTGATGACAAACAATAACAACCTGAAGGTTCTGGGAACCTGCATCGTCTGTTTCTTCCTTCTTGGCGCGTCTGCGTCGGAAAAGGATGGCGATCTGGATGTGTCGCGTCCTCAGGGGCCGGTTTTTTCATTGAACCCGAGCGCCAAAATGCAGGGGACCTGCCCCCAGAAACGGAACACGCGAAGGGCGCCCCCGGAATACATGAGAATGGGCAGTCCTGTGGACGATCTTCCCGTTAATTTCAGGGCGGGCGAGGCCCTGTACCATCTCGACGCCAAACCGAAGCCCTGCAAGGATTGCCACGGCGTGAACGGCAACGGGAAGGGACCGGAATACAAACGCCTGGCGCCGGAGCCGCGAAATTTTCATTGCAAGACCACGATGAATGAAATTTCGGACGGTCAGATGTTCTGGATCATCCAATCGGGTTCGTTCGGCACGGCGATGCCTGCGTATAAAGAATTGTCCGATGAAGAAATCTGGCAATTGATTCTGTACATTCGCCATTTTACGAAATAAGATGCCAGAAAAAATTATATAAAATTGTGAATTTTTGACGGGATTGAACAATGACAAAACGCAGGATGATTTATTCGTTTGTATTGAGTCTGGCGACATTATGTCTGTGGGTGGAGTGGAGCGTCCTGGCGGAAGCCGCGGGCATGGGACACCGAATGCGCCACCGGATGCAACATCAATTGCACCACGGTACAGGATTCGAAGGTAACGGAATCTGCCCGCAGGAACGATTCACGCAAGCGGCGCCCGATGAAGCCCAGAAGTTGACCAATCCGCTGAAGCCGACGCCCAATCACATGGAGGCCGGGCGGGCTTTGTATCACACGGACGCGCAACCCACCGCCTGCAAGGTGTGTCATGGGCCTGGCGGCAACGGGATGGGGATGATGGCTCCGGGCTTGAATCCGCCGCCGCGTAATTTCAGTTGCGCGGAGACGATGAAGGACGTTACCGACGGGCAGATGTTCTGGATCATCAAGAACGGTTCTCAGGGTACGGAGATGCCGCCCTACAAATTGAACTTGAACGATCATCAGATATGGCAGTTGATCATGTACATCCGCGAGTTGGGCCAACAGGCTCCTTGAGCCTGACGGGTCGGATGTCCGTCTCTGCCAGTCTCGGGCGACATTTCTTGCAGAGCTTCATTCTGTGCGGGATTCTGGTCTTGACGATGGATTCAACCGCCGTCGCCGCTATGTACTCCGGCGCGGCGCCTGCAATCCAGTCGCCGAAAGGAATTCTGCTGGCGTCCGGCATTTGTCCTCAGAACCGGGAGACTCGCCCGGCGCCCAGGGATGTGAGCGCTCTTGCAAATCCGGCTCTGGGCGACGCCGAAGCCGTTGAGCGCGGAAAGCGTTTGTACTATAAAGACGCGAAGCCGACGGCTTGCCGCCTGTGTCACGGCAATCGCGGCAACGGCAATGGCAGTCTGGCGCCGGGGATGAACCCACCGCCGCGCAATTTCACCTGCGTCGAGACGATGCGCGGTTTGTCCGACGGTCAGATGTTCTGGATCATTCAGAACGGTTCGCGCGGCACGGCGATGCCGCCGCACAAGGCGACGCTTTCAGACGGCGAGATATGGGATCTGATCGAGTTTATTAAAAGCTTCGGGATCAATCGCGAAAGGTCAATGCAATGACGGAAAATAGCGGCAGGTTGATGGTAGCGGCGCTGGTCGCGTTTGGTGTGAGTTGCGCTCCGATAGCGGTTTCAAGCGCGGACGAAAATTGTCCGCAGGCGCGAAAAACCCTCTCGGCCCCGGCGAAATTTCAGGCGATGCAGGGGGGCGACGGCGCGTCGTTGGAAAAAGGTCGCGCCCTCTACGAGACACAATCAAAACCCATCGCCTGCAAGGTCTGTCATGGCGATCAGGGAAACGGGTTGGGCGATCCGGATTTTGAAAGTTTCCCGCCGGCAAGAAATTTTGCCTGCGCCGAGACGATGAAAGGTATTTCCGACGGGCAGTTGTTCTGGATCATCAAAAATGGCTCTCCCAGAACGTCCATGCCCGCCTTCAAGGATTTGACGACGGACGAAGCCTGGAGCCTGGTGGCTTATATCCGCAGTTTTTCCCGCTGACGCGGCGAATTATCGCAAGGTCAGTTTTTTGTATTTGGAACGACGGTTTTCGTTGCGCCCGCCCAACTCCTGTTTGCGTTTTTCCAGATACTCCTCGCAGTTCCCTTCAAACCAGCGCACGCCGCTGTTTCCTTCGAAAACCAGCAGGTGGGTGCAGATGCGATCCAGAAAATAACGGTCATGGCTGATGACCAGAACGCATCCGCTGAAATGCAGGATCGCGTTTTCCAGATTACGCAGGGTGGACACGTCGAGATCGTTGGTCGGTTCGTCCAGCAATAAAACGTTGCCGCCGCGTCGCAGGAGCTTGGCCAGATGAACCCGGTTGCGCTCGCCGCCGGAGAGTTGAGAGACCTTTTTCTGCTGATCCGTGCCCTTGAAATTGAATTTGCCTACATAAGAACGCGCGTTGATGGTTTTGCCCGCCACTTCGATATGCTCGGTCCCGCCGGTGATTTCCTCGAAAACGCTGCGGTCGCCGTCGAGTTCGTGCCGATGCTGGTCGACGTAAGAAAGCTCGACAGACGGGCCGATTTTGACTTCGCCCGCGTCCGGCGTTTCTTCGCCGACGATCATGCGGAACAGCGTGGACTTGCCCGCGCCGTTGGGGCCGATCAAACCGACCACCGCGCCGCGCGGAATGTTTAGGTCGAGGTTATCGATCAGAAGATTGTCGCCATATCCCTTCGTCAAACCCTTGGTTTCGATGACCAGTTCGCCGAGTTGCGGGCCAGGAGCGATTTGGATATCGAGGGAATTTTCATTCAGGTCGACATTTTGAGCGGAAAGTTTTTCGTATTCCTTGACGCGTCCTTTGTTCTTTTTGCGTCGCGCGCCGGGCGTAGAACGCACCCATTCCAGCTCGTTGAGCAGGCGGCGTTGCAGATCGCTTGCAGATTTCTCCTTGTGCTTCAGGCGTTCCGCTTTCTGTTCCAGCCAGGAGGAGTAATTGCCTTCGAAGGGAATGCCGCGACCGCCGTCCAGTTCCAGAATCCATTTGGTGATGTTGTCGAGAAAATAACGGTCATGCGTGGAGACGATGACGTTGCCGGGGTATTCTTTCAAAGCGTCTTCGAGCCATTGCACGGTTTCGGCGTCGAGATGGTTGGTCGGCTCGTCGAGCAGGATCATGTCGGGTTTCTGCAGGAGCAGACTGCACAGGGCCACGCGACGGATTTCGCCGCCCGACAGGGTGTCGGCTTTTTGGTCGTCCGGCGGCAGGACCAGCGCGTCCATGGCGACGTCGACCTGGCGATCCAGTTCCCAACCGTCGGCGGCGTCGATCTCGTCCTGAAGGCGCCCCATTTTATCCATGGCTTTCTGCATTTCGTCGTCGTCCATCGGCTCCGCCATTTTGGCGCTGACGGCGTTGAATTCTTCGATCAACTGTTTGATATGGGCGAAGGCTTCCTCGACGTTCTCGCGCACGGTTTTGTCTGGAGCCAGACGCGGTTCCTGAGGCAGGTATCCGACGCGGCATCCTTTGAGCAGTTGGGCCTTGCCGTCGATCTCTTTATCTTCCCCCGCCATGATGCGCAGGAGCGTCGATTTTCCCGCGCCGTTGTCGCCGACGATGCCGATTTTCGCGCCGTGATAAAAACTGAGGTTGATGTTGGAGAGAATGGTTTTTGCGCCGTATGTTTTGCTCATCTCCTGCATTGTGAAAATATATTCTCCCGCCATGTTTCTCAGTTCCTTTATTAAAAGTTGGTTTCAAAAAAGATTCAATTTAACGCACCCGGCGTTCAGCCTACAAGGTTTTTTGCATGATAATGAAATCGAAGTCGTTCGTGTGGATGATTTTCAAGGCCAGGGCGTCGGCGATCCAGTCGAAAGTCGCCGGGCCGTAAAACGCGACATGGGTCGGGTCTCGCTTGTAGTACCAGTCGCTGAATGCATCCCGGTCGTGCTCGCGGTCGCGGGATGGGTAAAAGCGCGTCATCAGCGCCAGATATCCCCGTGGGGCCAGAGCCGATAGCATGGTTTGCAGTTCCTTGCCGGGTTGGCTGAAATGCTCGACGGTTTCGGTGGAAATGACCAGATCGTAACGCGCGTTTTTGTCCCATTCCTGAAAGAAATAAGGGTCGAAGCCTTCGGCCTGAAAACCGGCCCGCTTGAGCAGAGCTTTCAATACCGGCTCGTAGCCGCATCCATAGTCAAGAATGCGGGTGATATTCGGGCAGTGCAATTGTAGCAGATCAATTTTTTTCTGAAACATGTTGACGTAGCCGGGGTTGTCCAGACTGTTTTCATGTTCCAGATAACGCGCCCGCTCTTCATCCAAAGGCAGGTGATGGCTCGACGGAACAAAAATCAGCGCGCAGACAGAGCAGGCCTGATATTCGCGCTGGTCTCCTTCGAGAAATAAAGCGGTTTGGCTGGACAGGCAGAGCGGACAATTCATTGAGAGCCATTGGGTTTGCGAACCCGGATCGACCGGATTTTTCTTGATTCTAACCCGGCGCCCGTTATAATCGCCAACAAAGAATCATTTATAGGAATTTGGAGAATACTTGAATGGTAGCATACGTTAGCGGCAACGGAATACGACCGGGTTATGTGATTAAGTACAATAACCAACTTTACCGCGTCATGTCGGCGGAACACAGAACCCCGGGCAACAAGCGCGCTTTTTGTCAGGCAAAGCTCAGAAGTCTGCGCGACGGGAACCAGACAGAAGTCAAGTTTCGCGCCGATGAAGAGGTCGAGCGCGCCGCTTTGGAACAAGCGGAGATGGAATATTTATACGTAGATCCCGCCGGGTATTGCTTCATGAATCTGGAAACCTACGATCAGGTCTTCGTCGAAGAGGATTTGCTCAAGGACGTGATCAAGTTCATGTTGCCCAATACCAAAGTTCAGATGGAGTTTTATGAAGAAAAGGCGATCGGAGTCTCTCTGCCGGAAACGGTTGAGTTGAGGATCACCGAAACGGATCCCCCGATGAAAGGGGCGACGGTGTCCGGTTCGGGCAAGCCTGCAACGATGGAGACGGGTCTGGTTGTCAACGTGCCTCAGTTCATCGAAACCGGAGAGGTGATCCGGATTTCCACGACTTCGGGCGATTATCAGGAACGTGTAAAAAACTGAAGACGCGGCGGACGTTTGATTTTTCGATTGCTGGTCGGCTGGCGTCGTTTCACGCAAATCCGCCGCAGAAGTTTCCCTTTCGTTTCCCCCTCATTTGAATTGACATCACTTTTTTGTTTTTCTATCCTTTTATTGTCGACAATGTTTTAGTTTGTTGAAAATAAATAACTTAAGAATCATGGCTTGGCCTGGAAGGCACAGGCGAACATGGGGTTAATGTGGAGAATGTTATCGCTGGAACGTCGTTTGGAATTTCCGAGCTAGTCCTGCAGTCCGGGCCTGTCGGCAAGGCGGTGTTGGTCATCCTGTTTTTATTTTCTATTTTGTCTTGGGCCATCATCCTGCAAAAAATGATGGTTTATAAAAATTCAAGAAACGAGGATCGTAAATTTCTGGAAAAATTTGCGGCTTCTCAAAACCTGACCCAGGTTTACCGTTATGCGCAGGAATTGAGTTACAGCCCTGTTGCCCGGGTTTTTCTGACCGGTTACCGGGAATTGTATTATTTTCAGGAAATGACCAAGAAAGCCAAGGTGGATAAAGGCCAGGCAGTGGTTCCTGGCGTCCCGACGGTCACTCCGTTGGATATCAAAGGCATTGGTCTGGCAATGAACAAGGCGATCAATCGCGAAATCGAATCCTTGTCTAACCGGCTTGAATTTCTCGCAACGACCGGAAGCGCGTCTCCGTTCATCGGCCTGTTTGGAACCGTGTGGGGCATCATGCATTCGTTTCGAACGATTGGCGTGAAAGGCACCGCAAGCATTGGCGGCGTGGCTCCTGGAATCGCCGAAGCCTTGATTGCGACGGCGGCTGGACTGGTCGCGGCGATACCGGCGGTTATTTTCTTCAATTACCTGAACGACAAGATACGCCTGTTCACCAGCTCGATGGATGACTTTTCCCATGATTTCCTTTATCTGACTGAGAAAAACTGGTCCGTCTCCCCTCAGGAAATGGCGAATCCAGACTCGACCCGCTGAATTGCATTTCACGCGAATCACCCGAAAATTCATGAAGCATAAACAAATGCCCTCGACGATAGAAATGACCCTAATCCCTCCTGGAAAATTTTCATGATGCGTAAACGCAGGCCGTTGATGGCAGAGATCAACGTGACGCCCTTTGTCGACGTGATGCTGGTTCTACTGGTCATTTTCATGATCACCGCGCCCTTGATGAAGCACGGCATGGAGGTTCAACTTCCCGAGGAGTCGATCGCGCCGATCAAGTCCAAACCGGTTCCCACCGTCACCGTGAAAAGCAATAAACGCATGTTCTGGGACGAAGAGGAAATAGACAGTCTGCAAGGCTTGACGGAGCGGGCGAAAACCTATCATGCAGAAAATGAGAAAGGCGAGATTTACCTGAGAGCCGACAAAATGCTGGATTACGGTTTTGTCATGCACGTGCTGGCGACCATCAAGCGAGCAGGCGTTTTAAACATTGGCATGGTGACCGAACCTTCCGAGGGATGAGGATGCAGGGTATGCAGCGGACAGCCGATTTCAATCAGATGCTGGTCGCCTCGGTATTTTTTCATCTTTTGCTGATGGCCCTGGCGTTTTACCTGCCGCAACAGGTTTTGCGAAATCCGATTGAGTTGCCGGTCTTTCATGTCGCCGTGGTGGAGTTGCCCGGCGCGGCGTCAGGCGAAAACATTCAGGCGCCTGCAAGCTCCGGCGAAACGGTGGCGCTTGAAACGCCGCCTTCTGCGGCGATAAGTCCAAAGCCGATAGCGACCAAGCCGGAAGCGTCGGCGCCGACAAAGAAAATCGCCCCTCCCAAGCCCGTTACGGAGAAGAAGACCGCCCCTGCAAAGGCGCCAGAGAACAAGGCGCTGGCCTTGCTGAATGAATTGAGCGGCGGCGAGGCGGCGAAGAAAAGTCTGGTGGAGGAATTGGATCAGGTGGCTCGCCTGCAACCCCGGGTCAACGGCGCGAAGCAAACGGCTGATGCGCTCAAGCTCCAGGAAAAATTAAACGCTTTGGATGAAGTCAAGCAGACGCAGACAAAGAAGCAACCGGCTCCGCCCAAACCGATTCCCGAAGCGCCGATTCAGGATTTTGAAAAATTTAAGATGAAGGAAAAGAGCCGCGTGGAGGCCGCTCGAAAGTCGGCGGATGATGCACAGGCGTTGCGCGACGCAGAATTTGAGGCCCTGAAAAATAAAAAAGCGCCGGCGCCTTCGCCCACGCTCTCGGCTTTGGAGAGACTTGAAGAACTGGAGCGCTTGACCGCTTTGAACGCGTTGCAGGCGAAACGGAACAAGGCCGATTCGATGGACAAACCGAGGGTTGAAGATTCTGCAAAAGCGCCTCAGTTGGCCCCCTTGTCAAAGCGGGAGAAAGGCGACTTGAAAGCCCTTGACGCTATTGTCAAAAGTCTTGAATCCTTGTCAGGTTCGACTGCCGACTCTGTGGATATTAAAACCGCTCCCGTGGAAGTGCAGACCCGGGCCCCTTCGACTCAGGGGCTTCGCGGGCTGGCAGTTGCCGTAGAATCGTCGGCCCCGGCTTCAGGATCGAAAAATTCAATCACGGCCAACCCTCCGGTCGGCGTTGACAATGGTTCCAGCGGCGGCGGGCAGAATCTACAGGCGATGTATGTTGCGTTGATACAGCGAAAGGTGGATGAGAAATGGAAAACGCCTTTGGGGTCCGAAAACCGATCCGTTCAGGTTTCGTTTTATATTTATGTGAAGGGTAATATCGATAAGCCGCGTCTGATAAAAAGTTCCGGGAACAGGCATTTAGATTCGCTGGCGGTCCAGGCTATTCTGGATGCCGAGCCTCTTCCCCCCTTTCCCGAAGGACTTGATATGGCAAACATGCATTTAACGTTGAACTTTACCTACAAGCCAGAAAAAAGCTGAGGCCTCTATGAGAATAATGATTGCGACATTGTGGATCGTTTGCGCCTTCTTCCCTGTGAATTCATGGGGGCAGGCTGAGTTTCGTCTGAATCTGGAACGCGAGACACGTCCAGAATTGCAGGTGGCTGTCGTTGCATTTGAACTAAACGGGTCTTCTACCTCCGTTGCGGAACACGCCGTTTTAGCGCACCGTGTCCTGGAAAATGATCTGAAGATTTCAGGATTCTTTCGCCCGATCGACTCCAATCGCTTTGCCGCTCTGGATAAGGCGGAACGGGGGCTGGATGTGGTCGATTATCAGGCCTGGCGCCAAAGCGGGGCGCAGTGGTTGGTGAAGACCAAGATCGAATCCGACGATGCGGAAGGTATTGTGACCCTGTCGTTCCGAGTGTTCGACGTGGAAAGCGGCATGTTCGTATTGGGCAAAATGTACCGCGCTTCGGACTTTTTCCTGCGCCGGATGGCGCATCGCTTCGCCGACGAAATGGTTCTTCAATTGACGGGTAAGCGCGGCGTCGCCGATTCAAGGATCGTGTATCTTAAAGAGACGCGAAAGAAAAAAGTCACACGAGGCGGCGAGGAGGGGATCATCCCCATCAAAGAAGTGTTTGCGATTGATTTTGACAGCCACAACGAACAACAGCTCACTCATGATGAGACCATCAATCTCAGTCCCTCGTGGGCTCCAGATGGAAAATGGATTTCCTATACCACCTATTACAAGAACAATCCCAATCTGGTGATGATCAATACGGCAGGCAAACGGGTTCGCAAAATTTTAAGGGAGTCTCCTGGGTTGAACTCCACCGCAACCTGGTCGCCAGATGGCAAGCGGATTGCGATGACCTTGAGCAAAGATGAAAATTCAGAAATTTATATTTTGACCGATGAGTTTAAGGAAAAACGTCTAACGGCGAATTTTAATATCGATACATCGCCTGATTGGTCGCCGGATGGCAAGAGCATTGTGTTCACCTCCGACCGTTCGGGTGCGGCGCGCCCACAAGTTTATGTGATGAGCGCCGATAAGGGGGAAAAAGGGGGGCTTGAAAAAATTTCAACAGGCTCCAATTATAATGATGACCCTGCATGGTCTCCCGATGGCGACCATATCGCATACAGCTCGATGGTAGGCGAGCATATGCAAATCAAGGTCTATGATATGGCGACGCGCACGACGCGCCAGCTCACCTCGGGCAATGCAGATAATCAAGATCCATCATGGTCGCCCGATGGGCGTTATCTGGCCTATACCAAGGTGCGCGGCGGTTCCTCGCAGATTTATGCCAGACGCTTGCTGGGCGAAGATGAACGCCGTGTCACCCCTGAGGTCGCAGGAGGAACCGGGCGTTATTCCGCGCCGGCCTGGTCGCCATTTCCGAGGTGAGCATGTTTGTTCTGCAGAATACAATGCTCGTCCATTGTGTTACTAATTTTGACAATTCTATTTTAAATAGGCCATTTTTTAGTTAAAAATTTAACTGGAGGGAAGCTGAAAAACCCTTAAACCTTTAAAATCAAAAACTTTGATTATGCGAGGGTTACAAAAAAACTATAAAAAATGTTGAATTATCCATATAATTATATTAAATTATATTATCAAAATGCGTGTAAATTACTGATAAAAAATGATTAACCTGAAAGCATTAAATTTTTTCTTTATGGTTTCAAAGTGAAATTTATTGGGGAAATTTTAGTCGAGGATTTTATGAAGAATAAACATTGGTTTAAGATTTTAATAGTGTTCGTATTGTGTTGGTTGATGTCGGCTTGTTCCAAAAAGTTGATGCCGCCGGAAATAGAAATGGCGAGCGGTTCTGATTCCATGTCAGAATCAGGTTTCTCATCCAGTGGTTCCTCTTCTAATGGAGATGGGTCGTCGGCAATGGATGGAGCAAATGGTTCATTTGCGGATGATCCTCAGATGGAAAGAGGCGTGTTCAGCGAGCGTAGCACCGATTCATCTGGCAACGCCATGTCTTCGGGCAATGGAATGGATTCTGCGGGCGGTTCCTTTTCGTCTGGCGGCGGCGCTGACTTCGGCGGCGACGGCGGAGATATGACGATGCCCGGCGACGGTTATGCGGGACGTTTTTCCGCGAATGGCGGAAGCAGTAATGGTTTTGCAGAAAATGCACCTGGCGGGAACGGTTCGGGGAACCGACAGTTCAAAGAGCCTGGCGACGGCTATTCCGGAAGTTTTGACGGCAACGGTGGTAAAAACGGAATGACATCCAGCCAAATGGGCGAAGCGATTCAGGAAGCGCGTTTGTTGCCTTTCAAATCGACCTCCAATCTGGGCGACGTGTTCTTCTCTTATGACAAGTTCGACCTGGATGGAAAAACGAAAAGCGTTCTGGATCAAAATGCAGACTACATGAAAAAACATCCTAATGTTCAGGTTGAAATTCAAGGGCATTGTGATGAGCGCGGCACCAATAATTACAATATTGCGCTTGGCGAAAGACGAGCCAATGCTGTAAAGAAATATTTGATGTCGAAAGGCGTTTCCGGCGATCGACTTCACACCATCAGTTATGGCGAAGAGAAACCGTTTTGTTTTGAGAGCGGTGAAAATTGCTGGCGTGAAAACCGACGCGGACACTTCATGGTGTCTGAGTAGTTTTCCGTTACCCGGCTTTCTTTCCCCAAAAGCCGAACGGCGATAAAAGTCGGCTCCCGCAACAGGCGTATGGTCTGTTGCGGGAGCTTGTTTATAAGCTCCCCGGGATTCCCCCCTTAATTAAATACGGTGATCTGACGTGACGCCCATTCGAATTCTGCAAAGCGCCTCTTTGGCCATTCTAATTTTCTTTTCTTCCGCGACGGCTCACGCCGGTTTATTTGATAATGACGAGGAGAACTGGAAAAATATTTTTCTCGAAATTAAAAAAATAAACGCGCGTCTGCAATCCCTCGATCAGGATCGGATGAACTCCGTCGAGTCGATGCAACGGGACACGCAGGGAAAAATGGAGGCCTTGATAAACGCCATACAGAATATCAACGCAGAACTCGAGGGGAACCGCAGCGCGACTCAGAAAAATCAGGTCGAGCTGGGGCAGGCGCTGTCGCGTCTTGGCGATCTGGAGTTGGGGGTTAAAAACAGCTCTGCGAATTTGCAATCGATTCTTCGCGGCGAAATGGAACGGCAGGACGGTCACAATCAAAAATTTCGCGTTGAGCTGGCGGCGACCTTTGATCGCCTGAAGCAGGAGTTGGCCAACCAGATCGACGTGTTGCAACAGAACTCGAAACAAAATTTTGATAATTTCAATCAAAGCAATCAGGACTCGTTGAAGCAGGTTGTCGCTTCCTTGAATTCGCAGAACTCGAAACTGGAATCCTCGCAGTCGAACCTTGAAAAACTGATCAAGGTGGATCTGATTCCCGCCGTCAGCGCGGAGAGCCGCAAGAGCCGGGACGCCCTCGTTTCCGATCTGGAGAAATTAAGAACCTCTTTGCAGGTGGCTCTGGATTCGCACCAGTCCGGACTCAACGCGAACCGCGAGCAGATGAAAGCGAATGTGAAAACGTTGACCGAAACGATCACGACGCTGAATCTTTCGAACGGCCAGCTGAACAAGGAAATGATCGAAATTTTGAAGCAAGACTTGCTGGTCAACGCGGAAACGCAAAAGCAGACGCGCGCTATGGCGGGCGGTCTGGAACGAACCGAACAGAACCTTGCATTGAGCAAAGAAATGATTGCCAAGTTGAAGGACGTCGTCGTTGCGCGTCTGGATGCGCAGGCGCAGAAGCAGGATGGAGTGGTCGCTCAAGTCGACAAGAGCGCCAAAGACATTGCGCTGGTGGATTCCAATTTGCGCGTTGCCGATGAGAAACTGGCGAGCATCGCCAAGGCCATCAACGCCTTGCATGGTCAGGGACAGGCCAGTCAGACTTCGCTGGACGCAATGCGAGTGGGCGTGAACAATCTGGAAAATGCTGGCATTGTCGCCAATAAGAAAATGGATCAGTTGATCGATTCTTCGAAGGCGGTGGTTTCTCACGCGGCGTCTCTGGAAGAACGCGTGGTCGCCAGCCGTTCCGAAATCGATAACTCCAATCAGAAATTGTCCAAGCTCATCGATATCCTGAAAGCCATGGCGCAAGAGCAGAGCGCCCTTAAATCCTTGATCCAGTCATCCGGCGGAAGCGGGGTGAGCCAGGATGACGTCAAAAAGATTCTGGAAGCGCTGGCGGATTTGAGACGCAAGGCGAACGTGAATATCTCCCGAAACGACGATATCAAAAGTACCGTTGAATCCCTGTCGGGTTCGGGCAAGCGCTGATCCACATTCCGCTGATTTTACATTTTTCTGAAAAGCGAGCTTGAAATTTTCAAGCCCGCCTTCTATCCTTCCTGTAGTTTTTTACTGAAACCTGCGACCCCTTCCCAATCTGCTCATGGCAAAAGCGACTTCTATCTTTGTCTGTCAAAACTGCGGGCACCAGTCTTCTAAATGGATGGGCAAATGCCCCGGTTGCGAAGGCTGGAATTCGCTGGCCGAAGAATCGGCTCCCAGCAAAACTACCAAGGCGCGACCCATGCACGGAGGCCCGGCCAAAGGGGTCATGGCGCTGTCGGAAATTCAGGCGGTGGACGTTGTGCGCGCGCCGACCGGTATCGGAGAGTTGGACCGGGTGCTGGGCGGCGGTTTGACGCCAGGTTCCCTTACTTTGATCGGCGGCGATCCGGGAATCGGCAAATCCACTCTGCTATTGCAATGTCTTGCCGGGTTCGCTTCGCAGGGGAAAAAAGCGCTCTATATTTCCGGCGAAGAGTCGCCTACACAGATCAAGCAACGCGCCGAGCGTCTGGGCGCCGTGTCGGACAATTTTCTGGTCTGCTCTGAAATCTGCATCGAAGACGTTCTGAACCTTCTCGACAAGGTCAAGCCAGATGTGATGGTGTTCGACTCGATCCAGACCTTTTATACGAACGAACTTTCCTCCGCCCCCGGCAGTATCGGCCAGGTGCGGGAAACGGCGTTCCGCATCTTGCAATACATTAAAGCGCATTCCATCCCAGGCTTCCTTGTTGGACATATCACGAAAGACGGTGCGATCTCCGGCCCAAAATCCCTAGAGCATATCGTCGATACGGTGATCTATTTTGAAGGCGAACGCGGCGCGGGCTATCGCGTCCTGCGCGCGGTGAAAAATCGTTTCGGTCCGACCCCGGAACTGGGCGTGTTTGAAATGCGCGACGGCGGACTGCGAGAGGTGGACAATCCGTCGGAAATCTTTTTATCCGAGCGACGCGCCGACTCGCCCGGATCGGTCATCGTTTCCAGTCTGGAGGGCAGTCGTCCTTTACTGGTGGAAGTTCAGGCCCTTGCCGCGGCCTCCAATTCCATTGGCATGCCGCGTCGCATGGGAACGGGCTTCGATCAGAACCGCCTGGCTCTGCTCATCGCCATCATGGAAAAGAAACTGGGACTGGCCTTGCAGGGGGAAGACATTTTCATCAACATCGTCGGCGGCTTTCGCTTGTCAGAACCGGCGGGAGACCTCGGCGTAGCGGCGGCGATTGCGGGCAGTTTTCGCAATCACCTGGGCCTGCCCAAAACGGCGGTGATGGGGGAAGTCGGTTTGACCGGCGAGGTGCGTCCCGTCAACCAGTTGGAAACGCGCCTGGCGGAAGCGGAGAAGCTGGGTTTTGAAAACTGCGTGGTGCCTTTTTCTTCGCGTAACGAGAAGTCGGAACGGAAAACCGCCTTGAAAATTTACCCGGTGAAGACGCTGGAAGAAGCTTTCGACATTCTTTTTGAAACCTGAGTCATCTTCAAAGATTCAGTGTAGAGTTGCTCTGCGAATAATTTTTGAAGAAGCTTTCGACATTCTTTTTGAAACCTGAGTCGTCTTCAAGGATTCAGTGTAGAGTTGCTCTGCGAATAATTTTTGAAGAAGCTTTCGAAATTCTTTTTGAAACTTGATGTGATGGATTTCAATGCATAGTCTAGCGAGTGTGAAATCGTGAAAGTCGCGGCCATCATTCCAGCCGGAGGGCAGGGCGTTCGCATGGGAGGGACGCAAGCCAAGCAGTACCTGACCCTGGGCGACAAGCCGATCCTGCGCCACACGCTGGAAGTGTTTCAGTCCTGCGGCCTGATCGATTCCGTGATCCTCTCGATCCCCGAAGCCGATGTTGTATCGGTGCGGCGCGAATACCTTCCCGATTTTATGGTTCTCAGCGCAGTCGTCGCAGGCGGAGCGCAACGTCAGGATTCGGTATTCAACGGCTTTCAGGCGGTGGATGCGTCGGCGGAACTGATCGTAGTGCATGACGGCGTGCGTCCTTTTGCGACCCGAGAAATGATCGAGTCCGTGATCCGCTCCGCAGAACAACATGGCGCGGCCATTGTCGCGGTGCCGCTTTCGGACACACTGAAACGGGCCGATGCGGAAGGGCGCGTCAAGGAAACCATTCCGCGGGAAAATTTATGGCGGGTGCAGACGCCGCAGGCCTTTCGTCGCGACGTCTTGGAACGAGCGTTTCAAAAGGCGCAGGAGGATTCCTTTTACGGCACCGATGAAGCCTCGCTGGTGGAGCGGCTGGGATTGCCGGTCGCCATCGTTACGGGATCGGAAATGAATATCAAGGTCACGCGACCGGAGGATTTGATCATTGGCGAGGGCATCCTTGCTTCCAGAGCGGAATAAATAAGCGCTTTATTTGATTCCCTCGCGCTTTCCCGGCATCTAATTCACAAGACCTTTTGTAAAATCTTATGACTCACACCCGACCGAAAGGAGATAGATATGCTCGCAGTGGGAACGCAGGCTCCAGATTTTTCAGTGAAAGACCATAATGGCAATACGGTGAACCTGAAGGACTTTCAAGGCAAGAAAGTCGTGATGTGGTTTTACCCGAAAGCCGATACGCCCGGTTGCACCATAGAGGGCAAGGGTTTTAGAGACGATTACGAAAAATTTGTTCAGGGTAATACCGCCGTTCTCGGCGTCAGCGTCGATGGCGTCGAAGCCAATAACGCCTTTGCGCAGAAATTTTCTTTCCCTTATCCGCTGTTGTGTGATGAGAGCAAGGAAATTTCTCTCGCCTATCATGCCGTCAAATCGAAAGACGACGGCTATGCGTCGCGCATCACCTATGTGATTGACGAACAAGGTAAAATAAAGGAAGCGATCGAAAGCGTCGACACCGGCAGTCATTCCTCCGACCTCTGCTCCCGCCTGTAATCGCTGTGTTTTGAATCCGCCCCCGGCGCGCCGGGGGTGTTTTTTTTGTCCGCTTCTTTTTCCTCCCCATTATTCCATGTTACTATAGCCGCTTTTAAATTGAATTTTTGGAGCGGATCAATGGTAGATAAAAAAATCTTGCTACCCGAGGGCGGCTTTTCACCTGAAGAGCAGGCGCGCAAGGACGAGTTGTTGAGTGAAAGAATCGCGCCCGTTGATTACAGTAAGGTCAAGAGCGTTGCCGATCTGGTGGAGAGCTTTCAATCGACATCCATTCAGGCGCGTAATATTGGGTTGACGGCTGGCGTGTTTCAGAAAATGCTGACGGACGAAGAACGTCCGACCATCATTCTGGGAATGGCCGGTCCTTTGATCGCCGCGGGTTTGCGCACAGTCATTCGCGACCTTGTGGCGAACAATATGGTCGATGCGATCGTATCCACAGGCGCCATTTTATATCAGGATTTCTATGGCGCATTGGGCGGCGGACATTATTATGGCAGTCCCAACGCCGACGACACCAAATTACGCGATTTGCTGATCAATCGTATTTACGACACCTATGTCGACGATGAATTGTTCGTCGAATACGATTCCGTCATTGCCAGGTATGCGGACACTCTGAAACCGGGAAGCTATTCGAGTCGCGAGTTCATCCACGGCCTTTCCGAGACAATCGACGACGAGGGTTCCATTCTGGTTGCGGCGCGCAAAAAAGGCATTCCCATTTTCTGTCCAGCTCTCAACGATTCCAGCATTGGCATTGGTCTTACCGAGCATTATTATCATGCGCGTAAAAATGGCAGAACGCCGATCCTGATCGATTCGATTCGAGACAACTATGAATTGACGCAACTCGTCGTTGCATCGCCACGCACCTCCGCCTTTTATGTGGCGGGCGGCGTGCCCAAAAACTACATCAATGACTCTGTGGTGATGTCCTATATCTTCGGCAAGGACACGGGCGGGCACAAATACGCCTTGCAGTTGACGACGGATTCGCCGCACTGGGGCGGGCTGAGCGGCAGTACGCTGGCGGAAGCGCAGTCCTGGGGCAAGGTCAATAAAGAGGCCAATTTTGCGATGGCTTTTGTCGAACCGAGCGTTTCGCTTCCCCTGCTCTATGGCTACGCCTTCCAGCGCGGTTATCACAAGGGACGCAAGGGCCTGAAATACGAGTGGGAAGGCGATGTCCTGAAAAGCATGTCTGTCGCTGACTGATCTTACGGAGAAAGCGAATGTCGCCGAAGGATGAAGTCTATTTTGTCGATCCGGAAAACTCCCCTTCATTTGTATTGAAGGGGATCCGTATCGAGCAATTGCTCCCTCGTGAAGCCTGTCGGCAATTTTCCGCCTACCGGGTGCATATTCAACCGGGCGAGGTCAAGAAAGCCAGCTTTCATAAAAACGGCGAAGAATTGTATTACGTGGTCGCGGGTTTGGGTTCGGCGACTCTGGGTGAGAAAGACTACGCGCTTCGACCGGGATGTTTTTTTCGAGTGCCGCCCGGCGTTCTGCACGCCTTCAAAGCCGAAGGCGAGGCCCTGGACCTGCTGAATTTTCACAGCCCGCCGGTGTTCTCAGACCACGATACCTATTTCCCCGACGACTCTTCTGAGGCGGTATCTACATAGAGACGGGCGTCTCCGACTCGATCGATTCGACGCAATCGCGTTCTCAGATCATTGAATATCGTTTTGATTTCGGCGACGGTTTTATCCGGCGTCACTCTCACCTTGATTTCCAGCGTATGCTTCCCCTTCAGGTAATGGACGTGCATTCCGGTTTTTTGCAGAATGGCTTTTTCTTCTTTCAGGATCGGATCGACGTAACTCTCAATCTCTTCGCGCGACAGATTGTTGATGGATTCTATTGAGCTGTCGTCTTCCGCGTCGACATGTATCAAGGCCTCTCCCAAATTCTCGAACTCGTTGATCAGACTCCTGCGCAGGGTTTCCGCGATGTGATGTCCTTCTGAAACGGTGATGCGCGGACTCACCAGAATGTTGACGTCGAGAAAAATTTCTCCGCCGACGGTCCGTGTTCTCAGTTCATGAAAATCAACAATGCCTTGCGTGTTCCTGACGATGTCTTCGATGCGCGCCAGCGTTTCATCGCCTATGGATTCGTCCATGAGTTCGTTCACGCCTTGCGCGCAAATTTTGTAGCCCGCGTAAAAAATCATCAGGGACACGGCGCCGGCCGCGATGGGGTCGAGGATGGGGAAACCCGCCATGGCGCCGCCGATGCCCAGCAAAGCGGCGAAGGAAGACACCGCGTCGGAGCGATGGTGCCAGGCGTTGGCCTTCAGCGAAGGGCTGTTCATGGCGTCGCCGATGCGCAGGGTGTAGTGGAACAGACCTTCCTTGATGGCGATGGAAACGACAGCGGCGCCCAGGGCAAGCCAGGTGGGCGGCGTCAGGGTATCGGACGCGATTTTTTCCCAGGCCTCAAAGACCAGGCCGACGCCGACTCCTGCGATGATGATCCCGATCAAAACGCTTCCCAGCGTCTCCGCGCGACCGTGCCCGTAAGGATGATTCTCATCTTTCGGAATCTGGCTGATCTTGTAGGTGAAGCCCGCGACTCCGTCGGTCAGCAAGTCGGACAGGGAATGAACCGCGTCTGCGATCATGGCGGCGCTGTTGCCGAGAATTCCCGCAATGAACTTGATAATGGAAAGGATGACGTTGCCGATCACGCCTGCGGCGATGGCTCGGATTCCCAGGTCCTGTTTGAGTGATTTGATCATGATGGCGCTCGGCTTGAAAGTGAATGGCGGTTCGGGCGATGAGCGGCGCGATGGCGACTCAGGATGTATTCTGAGTCAGCCTGTTTACAATTTTAACATTAGCGGCGGGAAAGGGGTACGATTCTAACTCTTCAGGTCGAACCCATTTCCATTGCTCGCATTGCGTGGCGCGGATTCGACCGCCCTGCGCTTTCGCTTCGAAGACGTGGAGGGTGACCCGGAATTGCGTGTAGCTGTGTCGAATCGTCATCCATTTTTCTTTCAGTTGAATCTCTAGTCCCAATTCTTCACGCGTTTCCCTGACAGCGCATTCTTCCGGCGTTTCGCCCGCTTCGATCTTGCCGCCGGGGAATTCCCAGAGTCCGCCCATCAATCCCTTCTGGGGCCTCTGCTGAATATAGACCTTGCCGCGTCGTATGAGAACCACGGCGCTCACTTCGATTTTTTTCGCAGGGGCGGACGGTTTGGGCGGCGGATACAAGGCCTGTTCTCCCGTCGCGCTGACTTCGCAGAGATCGCGCAAGGGGCAGAGCAGGCACAGGGGTTGTTGCGGCAGACAGATGGATGCGCCCAGTTCCATCAGGCTCTGGTTGAAATCGCCAATATTTTTTTGCGGCAAAATCTCTTCGGCTCTGGCCCAGAGAATTTTTTCTCCGGCTGAGGTCTTGCCGTTTTCGTTGATGCGGAACAGGCGGGACAATACGCGCTTGACGTTGCCGTCGAGAATGGGGGCGCGTTCTTCAAAGGCGATGCTGAGAATCGCTCCCGCCGTGTAACGCCCGATTCCCGGAAGCGACAACAAGTCCTTCGAGGTGTTGGGAACCTGTCCCGCGAAGCGGTCAAGAATCTCCCGAGCCGCTTTCTTCATATTGCGCGCGCGCGAATAATAGCCGAGTCCTTCCCACAGCTTCAAGACCTGAGGCTCCGGCGCGTCGGCCAGACTCCTCACATTCGGGAAGCGTTGCATCCAGCGCTGGTAATAAGGCAGAACCGTTTTGACCTGCGTCTGTTGCAACATGATCTCCGAAACCCAGATGGCGTAGGGGTCGTTGGACTGGCGCCAGGGCAGATCGCGTTTTTCGCTCTGGTACCATGCGAGCAGTTTCTTGTGCAGTTTTGTGTAGGGCGGCATGTCCTCGGCTTCAAACTCCGACGGCGTTTTTGTCCCAGATGATTTTGTGCAGTTGCGATTGCAGACGCACTTGCAGTTTGTCTTCAAGAATCCATTCGGCGAGAGTTCGCGGGGCGAGCTGGTCGAACACGGGAGAGAACAGGACAGGATTGGAGTGGAGCGCGTATTGTTTCACCAAATCCCGGCTCCATTCGTAGTCCTTGCGGTCGGCGATGACGAATTTGACTTCGTCGTGCGGTGCCAGCAATTTGAGATTGTCGTAATGATTTTTTTCCGCTTCGCCGCTGGCAGGGCATTTCATGTCGACGATTTTGACGACGGCCTGCGGGACTTTTTCAATGGAAAGCGAGCCGCTGGTTTCGAGCAGGACGCGTTGGCCGCGATCCAGTAAGGATTGCATCAAGGGATAAACCTCGGCTTGCAGTAAGGGTTCGCCGCCGGTGATCTCGACCAGGGGCGCGTCGAGTCGTTCTGTTTCTTCAAGAACCGCTTCGACGGTTTTGTCGACGCCGCCGTAGAAGGCCTGAGTCGTGTCGCACCATTGGCAACGCAGGTTGCAACCGGTCAGGCGCACAAAGATACAGGGCAGTCCCGCATAGGTGGATTCGCCCTGAATGCTTTTGTAGATTTCGTGGATTCTCAACATGCGTCGATTGTACATGAAGCGCGCTGGGCGGTCATGCACAATGTGCGCGGAGGAAAATTCTGGAAAGGGGCGGGGTCAGTTGCCGGCGGTCAGTCGGCTGGTCAGGATTTTGGTTCCCATACGCGCCTTGGCGGTGAAGTCGGACCAGGATTTGACCTTGGCGATCTGCTTCATGATATAGGTCGGGCTTCGGTAAAATCGCGCGTGGCATTCGTCCTGTATGTCGCGCAGTTCCAGTTCGGAGAAATCCCGGTTCCAGAAACGGATTTTGAAATCGGGCGAGGGGTTCTCGGCGAATCTCTGCCAGTAGTCCTCTTCGACGATGCCTTCGCTCAGCATTTGAAAATAAAGCTCCGTCTTGGGGTAAGGCGTGCAGATGGAGAATTGCGCGTAATCGGGTTTGAGGCGTTTGGCGAACTCGACGGTGTGCATCATCTCCGCTTTGGTTTCGTAAGGGATGCCGATCATCATATAGGCGAAAAAGCCGATGCCCGCGTCGCGCGTCCATTTGCAGGCGCGTTCGATTTTCTCCGGCGTTTGTCCCTTTTGCAGATAGCTCAGATGCCGTTGCGTGGCGGATTCGATGCCGTAATGAATGCGGTAGCAGCCCGAGCGTTTGAGCGCCGCCAGCAATTCCGGGTTGATGGTGTCGACCCGCGCTGAAATCTTGTAATTGATTTTCACGCCGCGCTGGATCATGAGCGCCAGCGTGTTCATCAGATTCTTTTTGTCGATGGTGATGGTGTCGTCCACGAAAAACAGATCGTCGACGCCCTGATCGGCGAGTTCTTCAATTTCTCGCACGATGTTTTCCGGCGAGCGCATGCGGAACTGGGTTTTGCGGATATCGCAGAAGGAGCAAGCCGCCGGGCATCCACGCGTCGCCTGAATCGTGAAAAACTGGCGACCCTCGCTGATGAGGTGGTTGTATTGTCCCATGTCCACCAGACTGCGCGCCGGGAAGGCCAGCTCGTTCAGGTCGATGCGTTCGGTTTCGGCAGGGTTGACCACCGCTTCATCGCCGCGCATCCAACCCAGCCCGTTTATCTGTTCGAGTTCTTCTGCTTTTGCCCCCTTGTGTTCCAGCGTCGTGGCAAGCCGCGTGAAAATGGTCTCGCCCTCGCCGAAGACGACGTAATCAATTTCCGGCTGGCTCAGGGTTTCTTTCGGGTAGAGATTGACGTGCGGGCCGCCCAGGCAGACTTTTACCGATGCCAGCGTTTGTTTGATGCGGCGCGAGGCGCGCAGGGCGTCCAGCAGGTTGAAGGTCATGATGCTCATGGCCACCATGTCCGGCTGGTATTCCTTGACGCGCCAGAGCAGTTCCTCTTCGTCCACGCCTTCCGGCGGGCAGTCGATGAAACGCGCCTCGTTGCCCGTTGCGCGCATGTAATATCCGGCGACGTAGAGCAGGCCGAGCTTCGGATAATAGCCTTTGCCCCCTTCAAGGGCGCGCGGAACGGAAGATTCGAGAGATAAAATCTCAGGCGGGACGAGAAATAAAATTTTCATAGGAATACCAGGGGGTTCCTTTTACAATGCCGAATTCAAATATCTCATAATTACAAAAGGGTAGCGAGGCTAAAGTGAAACCTATCGTAACCGTTACGAACAAATTCCCGGAAGCCGGGTTGAAGCGTTTGGAGACGAAATGCGAACTGCGCGTCAACCAGACGGAAACGCCGCCGAGCGCGGCGGAACTCGAGCGGGCCGTCGCTGAAAGCGAAGCCCTCATCACCTACTTATCGGACCGAATCAGCGCGGACATGATTAAAGGGGCGCGCAATTTGAAAATAATCGCCAATTACGGCGCGGGATTCAACAATATCGACGTCGCGGCGGCCTCGGCCAAACAGATATGGGTGACCAATACCCCCAGCGTTTTGCACGAGACCACCGCAGATTTGACCTGGGCGATGATTTTGGGCGCGGCGCGGCGCATTATTCCCGCCGATCGTTTTGCCCGCGAGGGGCGTTTCAAGGGCTGGTACGCTGATTTGTTCCTGGGTTCCGACGTTTTCGGTAAAACCCTGGGCGTGGTGGGTTGCGGCGAGATCGGCCGAGCCGTCGCCCGGCGGGCTGTCGGTTTTGAGATGCGCGTGCTGTATTGCCAGAGGAATCGTCTGTCGCTCGAAGAAGAGGTGCGCTTGAACGCGGAATATGTGCCGCTGGAGCGTTTGATTCAGGAATCCGATTTCATCACGCTTCATGTGCCTTTAACCGATGAGACAAGAAACATGATCGGCGAGAAGGAATTCGCCATGATGAAGCCGGGCGCCTACCTGATTCAGGCCGCGCGAGGCCAGGTGGTCGATGACAAAGCCCTGCTTTCTGCCTTGAAAGAAGGCAGGATCGCCGGAGCCGCCCTCGACGTTTATGAAAAGGAGCCAGAGATCACCGAGGGCATGGCGGAACTCGATAATCTCATGCTATTGCCGCATATCGGCAGCGCCAGCGTGGAGACGCGCGACCGCATGGCTGTTTTGGTTGCCGATAACGTGCTCGACGCGCTGGCAGAGAAGCGTCCGCGCTCTCTGGTGCCGGGCTGGAAAAAAGTCTAAGTCCTTGCGTAGATTAGCTTTTCTGGCTGTTGGTCGGCGATTTGTATTGCAGATGAAAAAGAATTTAGCGTAAAAGCTGGCCCTTTGGGTTTTTAAATCTTATTAAGGTGACGCAGTGAAGATTTCTTTGCGTTTTACAGATTCAGGCGAACCATTGTTTTCCCCCTGATGCCTGCGACCTGTCAGCGCGAGAGCTTCTTTTGCAAGGCGTCTTTTTTGTTCTGCCCTGGAATTGGTGAACGCGATTTGCAGTTCGGGGGAGTTCAGTCGTCCCAATTAAGGGTTGTATAATTGAGTTTATTTTCATAAAATAAAGTAATAGAAGACCAAAGGCGCCGATTTTACATGGGAATAAAGCCTGTCAGCCATTCACTTCAGTTTGCAGGCTCGCCGATTTGCCTCTCTGGTCCAAACTTCTTCAATCAAGGAATTACCCATCATGTTTAAGCGATTCACTGAACGAGCCCGAAAAGTTATTATTCTTGCGCGAGAAGAAGCTGAACTTTATCGCCATGAATATCTGGGAACAGAGCATATCCTGCAAGGAGTCATCAAGGACGGCGGAGGGATTGCCGTTGCGATCATACAAAAGACGGGCGTGGATGTCGCCCAGTTGAAAAAAGAGCTGGAAAAGAATCTGCCTCGGAGTTCCAACTCCTTGATAATTGGCGATATTCCTTTTACTTCCCGAGCCAAGAAGGTTTTGGAATTTGCTGTGGAAGAAGCCCGCTCATTAAATCATAATTATATTGGCACGGAGCATCTGCTTCTTGGATTGCTGAAAGAGAAGGAAGGCGTTGCGTGTCGTGTGTTGAATAACTTTGGTCTGTTTTTTGATGATGTGAAGGAAAAAATCATTGAAATGTTTAAAGAACCTTCGGAGAGTTCAAAAGAAGTGGGAAAAACGCCTACATTGGATGAGTTCAGCAGGGATCTGACCAAGATGGCTATTGATGGGAAGCTCGATCCTATCATTGGTCGTTCTAAAGAAATTGAACGCGTGATTCAAATTCTGAGTCGACGGACGAAAAACAACCCCGTTTTGATTGGCGAACCGGGCGTCGGTAAAACCGCCATTGTCGAAGGCCTGGCGCAGATGGTGGTTGAAAAGGAAGTCCCCGACACTCTTTTTGACAAGCGCGTTGTCTCTCTCGATCTGGGTTCGTTGATCGCCGGAACCAAGTACCGCGGTCAGTTTGAAGCGCGGCTCAAAGGCATCATGAAAGAGATCACCCAGAATGAGTCGGTCATTTTGTTCATTGATGAATTGCACACCCTCGTTGGCGCGGGCGCGGCCGAAGGTTCGGTCGACGCTTCCAATATGCTGAAGCCCGCCTTGTCTCGCGGTGAAATCCAATGCATCGGCGCGACGACTCTGGAAGAGTATCGCAAATACATTGAGAAAAATGGAGCGCTGGAGCGACGTTTTCAACCGATCGTTGTCAATCCGCCGACATCTGACGAGACCATTGAGATCATCAAGGGACTCAAGGTTCCCTACGAGTTGCATCACCGCGTTAAAATCACCGATGAGGCGATCGTCACTGCGGTTCGATTTGCTGATCGCTACATCAGCGACCGGTTCTTGCCGGACAAGGCGATCGACGTGATCGATGAAGCGGGTTCTCGGGTGCGTTTGCGAAAAGTGACGCAATCTCCAGAGATGAAGACCATTCAGAAAGATATTGACGAAGTGGTTCGCGACAAGAAAATCAGGATCGAAAATCAGGAGTTCGAAAAAGCGGTGGAGCTTCGCGACAAAGAAGAAACCCTGCGCGACAAGCTGGAAGCGGCTAAAGGAAAATGGGAATCTGAAAATGAGCAGGCCGAACCTTCGATCACTGAAGAGGATATCGCCTCTGTCGTTTCGAGCATGACGGGTATTCCGCTGTCTCGAATCGAAGAGAAAGAAAGCATCCGTCTGTTGAATATGGAGCAGGAGTTGGGCGACAAGGTGGTCGGGCAGGAAGAGGCCATCAAGGTCATCACCCGCGCGATTCGACGTTCCCGTTCCGGTTTGAAAGACGCGCGCCGCCCCATCGGCACCTTCTTGTTTCTTGGGCCGACGGGTATTGGTAAAACGGAGTTGGCGCGTATGCTGGCCGAGTTCATGTTCGGCAATTCCGACGCCTTGATCCGACTCGATATGTCCGAGTATATGGAGAAATTCAACGTTTCTCGTTTGACCGGAGCGCCTCCAGGTTATGTGGGTTATGAAGAAGGCGGGCAGTTGACGGAAAAAGTGCGCCGCAAGCCTTACTCTGTCATCCTGTTTGACGAGATTGAAAAAGCCAACCCGGACGTGTTCCATTTGCTTCTCCAGATCATGGACGAGGGTCGGCTCACGGACAGCTATGGTCGGGTGATCGATTTCAAAAACACCGTCATCATCATGACTTCAAACATCAGTTCCCGTATGTTGGACAAAGGCACGTCCCTTGGTTTTCATAAGGACAACACCGAGCTCAACTACGACAAGATGCAGAAGGATTTGAAACAGGATCTGAGAAAAACTTTCAACCCGGAATTTCTCAATCGAATCAGCGAGACGGTTGTATTCCGACCGTTGACGCTCAATCACATTGTTCAAATTCTGGATATTCATCTCCAACAGCTGAATGAGGAATTGATCCAGCAGGGATTGACGCTGGAAATGTCTCCTGAGGCTAAAAAATGGTTGGCTGAAAAGGGTTACGACAAGCATTTTGGCGCCCGCCCGTTGAAACGCGCCATGCAAAAGTACCTTGAAGATGTGCTCTCCGACGAAATGCTCAAAGGGCGTTTCAAGAACGGCGGACATATTGAAGCCAGCTTGCAGGGAGATGAGCTCACCTTTTCAGAGAAAAGCGATACGGTAAACGCTTGATCTGAGGATTGCCCTCATTTTAAATCACCGTCGTAGTATCAAATCGATCAAGTATTAGACCTCTGTGCCCGTTAGGGATCAGAGGTCTAATATTTTTTTTACTTGAATTTTGGTCGAGGGTGAATGTACCATAACGCGATTAATAACAATAAGTTTTGCCTGATGGCGTCTAACTCCCGATTAATTTCCCACCTAGTTCTGATTCTCTTTACAATTTTTCTGCCTTTGGCGGTTGCCTGGGCTGACGAAGGGCAGATCGTCCGTTCGATTTTGATCGAAGGCAATCGCCGTGTTGAGAAATCCACGATTGAGTATTACATCAAGACTCAGGTAGGGAAACCCTTGTCGCAAAGCCAGGTTCGCAAGGACATCGAGGAAATTTATGCGCTGGGTCAGTTTAAAGATATCCGCGTAGAAACCGTGCCGGTCGCCGGCGGCGTGAATGTCATATTTCGAATTGAAGAGATTCTTTCCATCGGAGAGATTCACATCGAAGGCAACGACCAGGTCGATAGCGTTGAAATCTGGAAGAAAATCAAAGATTTTCTAAAACAGGGCGCGACCTTTCACCCACATTTGTTGATCGAAACGAAGGAAACCGTAACCAATTTTTTTCACGAAAAAGGTTATTTCTTCGCAGAAGTCAGTATTGACACCGAACCGACTGAAGACAATCTGGTCAACATCACGATCAATATTCAGCGAGAAGCCAAAGTCGGCATCGAAAAAATTCGTTTCATTGGCAACAAACAATTCACTGACGACGAGTTGATCGGGCAGATGGAAACGAAGGCGAAGACCTGGTATTCCTGGCTGGATGAATCGGGGATTTACAAAAAGGACTTGCTCAAGCTGGACACCTTCCGTATCGAATCCTTTTATCAGGATCATGGGTTTATCAAGGTTCGGGTTTTGGAACCCAAAATCGACATCAATCGAAAAGATAAAGAAATTTACATCGTCATTCCTCTGGAAGAGGGGAAGCAGTTTCGCATTGGTAAAGTTGAAGTTCAGGGAAATGATATTCTGAACGAAGACGATATTTATGCCGCGATCAAAAGCAAGCCGGGCGACGTTTATAACCTGTCCCAAGTGCGTGAAGATGTGCTGAGCATTTCTGAGTTGTATTCCAAAGCCGGTTACGCCTATGCCGACGTCAATCCGAAAGTAGTGGAAAACGACGAACAAAAAACCGTCGATTTGACCATGGAAATAGACAAGGGTCGAAAAGTCTACGTCGGAGAAATACTGATTTCAGGAAACACGCGCACCAAGGACAACGTCATCCGCAGGCAATTTCGTTTGAAGGAAGGCGATTTGTTCGATAGCGACAAGCTCAAGCGAAGCAAACAGCGCATCAACAACACCCGTTTCTTCGCCGACGTTAAAGTGGACACGCGTCGCGGTAAAGAGCCAGACTTGATCGATGTTGTGACCACGGTCACAGAACAGCCGACGGGCTCCATCAGTGTTGGCGCGGGTTTCAGTTCGGTTGAAAATCTTATTTTCAATGCATCGATTTCCCAGGACAATTTTCTGGGCGGCGGTCAAAAAGTTATTTTTTCTACAAACCTGTCGTCCGTGCGAAGCGATTTCAACCTGTCGTTGACAGAACCGCATATTTTAGATTCTGATATCATGGGTGGAATTGATTTGTTCAACACGGAAACCGATTTTTTCAGCTTTGAATCAAAAAGCACCGGCGGCGGACTTCGCATCGGTAAGAATATTTCCGAGTATGAAAATGTCTCGTTGTTGTACAAATACGAAGCGGTGAAGATCTCCGGCGTCGATCCGGGAGAGGAAACGACTTTTCTAAGAAACGAAAACAGAACGAGCAGTCGCATCGCGCCATCCTACACCTATGATAACCGCGACGATTTTTTAAACCCTACCACCGGTTGGCGGCATGTGGTAAGATTTGACTTTGCCGGTTCCGTTCTGGGCGGCAGTGATTTTGTGAAAACCAATTATGAAGTGACCTATTACCAAAGCGTGATCGGTAAACTGGTTGCGGCGGTTCATGCGGAAGTCGGTTGGGCGGACGGTTACAATGGAGAAAGCCTGCCGGTCTTTGAACGCTATTTCATGGGCGGCCCCGCCAGCTTGAGAGGCTATACCATTCGCGATATTGGTCCCAAAGACAAGAATAATGACCCCATCGGCGGCGAACAATCCCTTCTGTTTAATTTTGAATTGCAGTATCCTTTCACCAAGGGCTTGAGAGGGTTTGTGTTCTATGATCGCGGTAACGTTTATGGAAGCGGCACCAGCACGATTGGCACAACCACCAATATTGATTTGAGCGAAATGCGATCCAGTATCGGCGGCGGTATTCGTTTCATCAGCCCCTTCGGTCCCGTCGGTTTTGCCTACGGCATCAAACTGGATAAGAGAGAAGGCGAGAAGGATGCGGAATTTCATTTTTCCGCAGGAAGCGCATTTTAAATTGTTAACCAGCGAGAGGAACTATGTTTCAAAAAAAAGGCCCCACCTCATTACTGAACTTTAAACGATCAATCACCTTAGCGCTTATTGTTTTTGCATTGAGCCTCTTCGCCGCGCCCGCCATCGCCGACGACCGAATCGGATTCATCGACCTTCAGAAAGCGTTATCCGATACTAAAGAATGGAAGGAAAAGTCTGCAAAATTTAAGGTTGAGTTTGAGAGGGAGCAGAAAATGATCTCGGCTCGCGAAGCCAGTATCGCGAAAATGCTGGAGGACATTAACAAGCAAAGCATGGTGATGGACCCGGAATTGAAGAAAAAGAAGGAAGAAGAATTCCGCGCTCAAAGCCGCGATTTCCAACGCTATGTTAAGGATAAGAGCGACGAATTCAGCAATAAAGAAAAAGAAATGACCGCAGAATTGGTGAAGAAAATGGTCGACGTTATTCAGCGACTTGGCAAGGAAAAGAAATTCACGATGATCGTTGAAAAAAAGGGCATGCTGTACACCGATCCCGGTAAGGAATTGACCCCGCATGCAACCCGAGCGTACGACAAGATTTATAAATAATTCAGCTTTATATTGCCGCTCCATCACTCCAGCTCAGCGAATCTTCTATATATTGGTTCAGATTGTAGCGTCGAAGCACGCTATCGTAATTGTTTCATAGCCCTTTTTTTATAGAGACTGCTTCATTGAGTGTGTGGCGGAATCGCAGGAGATTTTTGAATATGATGGAACTCAACGAAATTAAACAAGTGATCCCGCATCGTTACCCCATGTTGCTGGTGGATCGCATTATTGAAAGCGATTGGGAAAACCGCATCGTTGGCGTGAAGAATGTGACGGCAAACGAGCCTTTTTTTCAGGGCCATTTCCCTGAGTTTCCGGTGATGCCGGGCGTCCTCATCATCGAAGCGATGGCGCAGGTGGGTTGTATTCTTGCGCTCAAAACTCTTAAGAGGGAAGGGCAGGGATCGGTTTTTTTCACGGGCATCGACGGCGCCAAGTTTCGTCGACCCGTGGTTCCTGGCGATCAACTCCGTATGGAGCTGGAAAAGATCAAACAACGCGGCACTTTGTTTCGTTTCCAGGCTAAAGGATTTGTCGGGGAGGAATTAGCCGCTGAATGCACCCTTCAGGCCATGGCGGGAAAAAACGATTGATCGGGTCCTTCCCCGAATGATATCGGCTTGCGTTTCAGTATTAAATCAAAGAGACACTTGCGGATTTGAACATACCAAGTTCTGAACAACCCTGATTTTTCTCCATCCAAACTCGTGAACATCCATTCGACTGCACAAATTCATCCCTCGGCGGAGCTGGGAGAAGACGTATCCATAGGGCCTTTTTCCATTGTCGAAGCAGATGCTCGCATTGGCAAGGGAACTGAGATCGGTTCCAACGCGATCATACACAAAGGCGCCCGCATCGGAGAGAAATGCCGCATCTATCACTCTGCGGCGATTGGCGGCGACCCTCAAATATTTGGCTTCGACATAAATATTCCCTCGTTTGTAGAGGTCGGTTCCGGGACGACGATGCGGGAATACGTCACCATCAATCGATCGGGGAAAGAAAATCAGGCGACAGTGATTGGCAAGGATTGCATGCTGATGGCCTATGCGCATGTTGCGCATGATTGTATACTAGGAAACGGCGTTATCGTTGTGAATGGAACCGGATTGTCCGGCCATGTGGAAGTGGGGGATAATGCGTTCATATCGGGTTTGAGCGGCATCCACCAGTTCGTTCGGATTGGCAAATGCGCTATGATAGGCGGCGTGACAGCGATCACCCAGGATATTTTGCCCTACTCGCTTGTGGAAGGGCGCCCGCCGCGATTGGTGGGGATCAATTCGGTGGGATTGCGTCGGCGTAACATAACGCCAGCGGCCCGATCCTGTTTGAAACAAGCGGTCAAGCTGTTGAAACAATCCGACCTCAACACAGCGCAGGCGGTGGATAGAATAGCGTCAGAAATTGATTCTGTGGAAGAAATCCGTTATCTTGTCGATTTTATTAATAGTTCGTCGAGGGGAATCACCAAATAATGAGCGATATAAAAGTAGGGGTGGTTGGAGTAGGCAGAATGGGGGAATACCATGTCGGCGTGTTGTCCGAATCCGCGGGCGCTCAGCTTTCTGCTATTTCCGACGTTAACGAAAAACGCGCAGGAGAAATTGCCGCAGCCTACCGGGTTCCGTATTTCTCTGACTATAAAGAGTTGTTCAAGCTTGTGGACGCGGTGGTGCTTGCAGTGCCAACGAATTTACACTACCCGATCGCTAAAGATTTTCTCAGCGAAGGCATTCACGTTTTGCTGGAAAAACCCTGCGCCAATAACCTGGATCATGCGCGCGAAATCTTCGATATTGCTGAGAAAAAAAATCTCGTATTGCATATCGGTCATGTCGAGCGCTTCAACGGCGCCGTGCAGGAGTTGCACAAAATAGTGACAGACCCCATCTTTATTGACGTGCGCAGGATGAGCCCTTATACCGACCGCATCAAAGACGACGGAGTCGTTTTGGATCTGATGATTCACGATATTGATATCGTCTTGAACCTGGTGAATTCCGATGTGCGCCGGGTGAACGTGCTGGGGGCATCCGTGTTTTCCGATAGAGATGATCTGGTGATCGCTCAACTGGAGTTTGAGAATGACTGCATCGCCAATATTCTGGCCAGTCGCGCATCGCAGAACAAGGAGAGGACCTTGTCCGCAACGCTACGCGACTCCCATGTTCAACTGGACTACACGGATCAGGAAATTTACGTTCATCGCAAATCGTCTTCCGAGCATCAACTGAGCAAGGGAAGCCTGCGTTATAAACAAGAATCGCTGGTGGAAAGAATCTTTGTGCACAAGGAAAATCCCTTGAAACTGGAACACCGGCACTTCATCGATTGTATCCGCAACGGCAGTCCGCGAAACGTCGCTGTTGACAATGAACTGTATTCGCTTGAAATCGCTCTTGAGATTCTTCGTCAATACCGGGAAAACAAAAACATTTCCAAATAACCACCATTCCCCTTCCACCTTACGCTCCCCTTATGGATCAACCCGTGCGGGAAAATATTGGACTCATCGCCGGCGCGGGGGAGGTTCCCCGTTATTTCGCAAGGAAGGCAAAAGACGCGGGGATCCCGATAGTCTCGATCGCCTTCACGCCGGAGATTCAATCCACTCTTGATCCATTTGTCGAAAAAAGTTTATGCATCGGCATTGGCAAGGTTGATAAAATTTTCAAGACGCTCAAGCAGGAACAAATCAGCGACTTGATGATTTTGGGGAAGGTCGACAAGGGCATTATCTTTCGCCCACAGATGTTCGATCTGCGAACTCTCAAATTCCTTAAAAATCTGCGCAGTAAAGACGACAAGACCCTGATGGAAGGGGTCATTGATGAATTGGAAAAGGAAGGATTCCGACTGCTCGATCAGCGGGAGTTCATGCCGGAGATTTTCCCGTCCAGCGGCGTGTTGACCCGGCGCAGTCCCGATTCTGAGGAGATGAAGGACATCGAATACGGCCTCCCCGCCGCGCGTAAAATTGCGGACATGGAAATTGGCCAGACCCTGGTCGTGAGAAATCAGGTGGTGGTGGCCGTCGAAGGCGTTGAAGGCACCGACCGCGCTATTGCAAGGGGCTGCGAACTGGCGCGCGGCAGCGCCGTCGTCGTCAAGGTCAGTCGGACCAATCAGGATTATCGTTACGACAGTCCGGGAATCGGGCTCAAGACCATGCAATGTCTGATTGACGGAAAGGCCTCGGCGCTGGCTCTGGAAGCGGGTCGCGTGATGATTCTTGAGCAAGAGCAAGTGGTGGCTCTGGCGGAAAAAAATAAAATTTCTATAATTTGCGTTTGAGTTGTTCTTTGAGCAACGATCCAATCGACGAGACGATTGAATGACAGAAGAAACCCGCCGAATTTTGATCATCGCCGGCGAAGCGTCGGGCGATTTGCACGGCAGTGAATTGATACGTGCAATGAAAGAGCGTAGCCCGAACTATGAGTTTTACGGCTTGGGCGGTAAACGCATGCGCGCCAGAGGAGCAGACACTTTTTTTGATATTGAACGCATGGGAACCGTCGGCATCATCGAAGTTCTTGGCGAAAGTTTCCACTACTGGAATGTATATAAACGATTGCGCGCAGAAATTGAATCGGGGCGATACGACGCCGCGATCCTCATAGACTATCCCACCCTCAACATGCGTCTGGCCCGCTTGTGTCGGGAGAATGATATTCCCGTTTATTATGTGATCGGGCCGCAGATCTGGGCCTGGAGGGCGGGGCGGATCAAGGCGATCAAGCGGGACGTGTCGAAGATGTTTGTGATTTTTCCTTTCGAGGAAGCCCTCTATCGGGACGCCGGGGTCGATGTGGAATTTGTCGGACATCCCTTTGCCGAGAAAGTACGTCCCACGATGAGCCGGGAAGAAGCGCTCCGGCATTTCGGTCTCAGAGAAGATTCGCCGGTTGTCGGACTGTTGCCGGGGAGCCGTAAAAATGAGATAGATTCCTTGTTCGATGTCATGCTCAAAGGCTCTGCCGATATTGCCAAAGAGAGGCCCGATTGCCAGTTCCTGTTACCCGTTGCCGACACCCTAGACCCGGAACCGTTGAGAAAACGCGCGCAAGAAAGCGGGCTGGACATTCGCGTGGTTCCCGGTCAGTCTTACGACGTGATGAATTGTAGCGACTGTCTGGTGATCGCTTCAGGTTCTGCAACGCTGGAAGCGGCCTTGATAGGAACCCCGATGGTGATCGTGTACAAACTCAACCCGCTGACCTATTGGCTGGCCAAGCCGCTGGTTAAAATTGACCTTTACGGCCTGGCGAATATTGCGGCGGGGGAGAAAGTCGTCCCCGAATTGATTCAATATCAACTCACGCGCGATGCGATCAAGAAGGAAGTCGAGCGATTTCTCGCAGAGCCAGAGTATGTCCAGTCCGTGAAGGAAAAACTGTCCCATATTAAAGCCACTCTTGGGCAACCCGGCGTCATGGAGCGCATCGCAACGAGCGTATGCCAATCTCTGGAACAGCAAAGCGCCGCCCCGACGCGCTGAAATGCAGTTGGGCTTTGCGATGAATTTCTGTGCGTGACACCGGTTTTTTAATTGACGCTGGCGACAGTGGAGGTCAATGGCGGTTATGAAAAAGTTGCTCATTGAAAAATGTCTGCCGAGGCTTGTCCATTATTCCACCTATCTCTGGTGCTGGCTTTTGCGCCTGGAGAATCTGGACCCTGAGGCCGAGGCCGAAGTGGATCGGCGTAAGGGGCCTTGTATTCTCACCCTCTGGCACGGTCGCATTTTTTACCTTTTCTACCATTTGCGCCGTCGCCCCGAATACCATCTATTGATCAGCCCCAGCAAAGACGGCGATTTTCTGGCTCGCCTCGCCCTGCTCATGGGTTATTCGGTGGTTCGCGGCTCCAGCTATAAAAAAACCATTTCAGGAACCCGGTCGTTAATCAAAATACTGAAGAATGGCGGACGCATTATCATCATTGCGGATGGGTCGCGCGGCCCCTGCGCCGTCGCCCAGCCTGGATCGATTCAACTGGCGGGCATCACCCAGTCGCCCGTCATACCCATGAGCTATGGAACAACGCGCAAGAAAGTGTTTTCTAGTTGGGATCGTTTTGTATTGCCCCTCCCCTTTGCGACTTGTAAAGTTAAATTCGGTTCCCCCATCAGCGTTCCCAAAAGACCTGACGAACATATTTTGAAGGAAAAACAGGAAGAACTGCAAAATTCTCTCGATAATCTGACCCGACAAAGCGACGCTTGATCGGCTTAAATGCCAAAAAATCAGTCAAAAAAAAGGGCTTTGCCTAAATGTTGGGCATTTTAATGAATTTGAAACTCCAGAGGCATTGTGCTATTATCGCGCAGTTCCTGTAAGCGCCTTAAATAAAAGGATTAAGGGGTTCAAGGTCGAAAGCGATTTTGTATGCCCTTGGCATGATTATTGAATTTGAAATGGTATTGCCGGTTCAAGGATTGAGCCTGAGTTAAGCAAGCTCTGATTGTCGGTCACCGGACAAAGGCAACGGGTTGATGTTCAATAATTGCGAGTTCATTTTGACCTCTGCCAATTCCGTTTATTGAAATTTAATTTGAGGACTAAGCATGAAAAAAGTTGAGGCCATTATCAAGCCATTCAAATTGGATGAGGTCAAGGACAAGCTGAACGAAATTGGAGTTAAGGGCATCACCGTCAGCGAGGTCAAGGGATTCGGTCGTCAGAAAGGCCACACGGAATTGTATCGCGGGGCTGAGTATGTGGTCGATTTCCTTCCAAAAATCAAAATGGAAATCATCATCTCTGATAATCAGGTCGACGATGTCATTGAGACGATCATGAAAGCGGCCCAGACGGGAAGAATAGGCGACGGAAAGATATTTGTTACAGATTTAATGGACACGATTCGTATCAGGACGGGAGAGCGCGGGGACGACGCCGTATAAAAGGGCATGTGCGCCCCGGAGCTTCCGGAAAGAAATTAACACTGCGTAACAGTTTAACCAATTAACAGTTTATCGAGGAGAAATGGTAAATGACGCCAAAAGAAGTATTGGATTTTTCGAAGAAAAATAATGTAGAAATCATCGATCTGAAGTTCATGGATCTTTTAGGCACCTGGCAGCATTTTTCAGTGCCTGTGAGCGAACTGGAAGAGCATTTGTTTGAAGACGGTCTCGGTTTCGACGGCTCCAGCATCCGCGGTTGGCAGGCGATCAACGCCAGCGACATGCTCGTCATTCCCGACGCGACGACCGCAGTCATGGACCCCTTCATGCAGATTCCGACTCTGAGCATGTTGTGTAATATTTTTGACCCGATCACCAAGGAAAAATATTCCCGCGACCCGCGTAACATCGCGCAAAAGGCGGAAGCCTATCTGCAATCCACGGGAATCGGCGACACCGCGTATTTTGGCCCGGAAGCGGAATTTTTCATCTTCGACGACGTGCGTTACCGCATCGACATCAACCAGTCGTTTTATTTCGTCGACTCTGTTGAAGGCAACTGGAACACGGGTCGAGATGAAGGACCGAACCTGGCTTACAAACCGCGTCACAAAGAAGGCTACTTCCCGGTATCTCCCGCAGACGGTCTGCAGGACATTCGTACGGAAATGATGTTATTGATGCAGAAGGTTGGCATTGCGATGGAGTGTCACCACCACGAAGTGGCCACCGGCGGACAGTGCGAAATTGACATGCGCTTTTCTCCGCTCGTTAAATGCGCCGATAATCTGATGTGGTTCAAATACGTAGTCAGAAACGTCGCCAAGCGACATGGCAAAACTGCAACCTTCATGCCCAAACCCTTGTTTGGCGACAACGGTTCGGGAATGCACATCCATCAAAGTATCTGGAAAGCCGGCAAGCCTTTGTTTGCAGGAAACGGCTACGCCGGTTTCAGCGAAATGGGAATGCACTACATTGGCGGTATTCTGAAACATGCGCCTGCGATCTGCGCATTCGCAGCGCCGACCACCAACTCCTACAAACGATTGGTGCCCGGCTACGAAGCTCCTGTGAACCTGGCCTATTCGAGCCGAAACCGAAGCGCGTCGGTGCGAATTCCGATGTATTCGCCAAGCCCGAAAGCCAAACGTATGGAAGCGCGGTTCCCCGATCCTACCGCAAACGGTTACCTGACTTTTGCCGCGATGTTGATGGCGGGCCTGGACGGAATTGAAAATAAAATCGATCCGGGCGAGCCGTTGGACAAGGACATTTACGCTCTTGGGCCGGAAGAGCTGGCGAACATTCCGACTCTGCCGCACTCTTTGGAAGACTCATTGAAAGCCCTGGAAGCTGACCACGATTTCCTCTTGAAGGGAGACGTGTTCACTCAGGATGTGGTCGATAAATGGATCGATTACAAAATGACCAACGAGGTGGAGCAGGTGCGCTTGCGTCCGAATCCACTAGAGTTCCAGATGTATTACGATGCATAATCACATGCAATAAACGTTTTCTTGGAAAACGCGCTATAATGGCGCCTCTGAAGCGAGTCTTCAGGGGCGCTATTTTTTTGGAATTTGATATGAATGAATCCACCTGTCAATTGCTGAACGAACGTCTCCTTGCCTCCGCTCCATGGGAAGATTCCCTGACAGCGCCGCTTGAGGATTGCGGCTTCATCGAAGTCAAATCGGATTGGAAACTATTGCAGGACCTTTCCAGGCAATGCTCCTTTTCAGAATTTTTCCCGCATTTTTTTGAAGATTTTTTGAAATTTTTGAGCGGTTCCTTCGATCCCAACATCGCGTTGCGAAATTTTTCGAGGTTCGCCGATTGCATTGACGACAAGAATCATTTTTATTCCCAACTGGCCTTCTCTCCCGATTTCCATCAAAAACTGATCACTCTATTCTCAGGCAGTCAGGTGTTGACCGATACCCTGCTCCAAAACCCTTCACTGGTCGACTGGCTGGGACTGCCCGAAACCCTGGAGGAATCCAAATCGCGCGACGGTTTGATGCGGGATTATTACGACCTGGCGGGAAAAGATTACAATACGGAGAAGACGCCGTCTCTTCTGCGCAGATTCAAGAAAAGAGAGTACATCCGCGTCGGCTTGCGCGATCTGCTGGGAACCGTATCGTTTGAAGAAACGGTGGGAGACATATCCAATATCGCAGACGTCGCCTTGCAGGCGGCTTATGAATTCGCTGAAGAGACCCTGCAAAAAAAATATGGCGTTCCCTATTATGAAGACGCCGACGGCAAACGGCACGAAGCGGAGTTCACCGTTCTGGGGATGGGCAAATTGGGCGGACGGGAATTGAATTATTCCTCGGACATCGACATCATTTGCATCTACTCATCGAGCAAAGGCGAAACCGTTCCAGAGCCGGGCAAGGAAGGGCAGCAGGTTCGCATTTCGAATCATGAATACTTCACCAAACTGGCGCAGTTATTGACGAAAACCCTGCATGAGATCACCCCGGAGGGCGCGGTGTTTCGCGTTGATCTTGACCTTCGCCCCGAAGGCAAGAGCGGCGAGATCGCCAACTCGCTCGCCAGTTGCGAAATCTATTATCAGTCCTGGGGACGGACCTGGGAACGGCAAGCGCTGATCAAGGCGCGCGTGTCTGCCGGGAGCGAAGCTCTGGGCAATGAATTTTACAAGCTGGTTGAACCATTTGTCTACCGGCGCAGTCTTGATTTTTCCGCCATCAAGGAAATCAAGTCGATGAAGCTGAAAATCAACGACAGCCTCAAAGCCAGGCACAAAGGTCAGGCCAATATCAAACTTGGGTTTGGGGGAATTCGCGAAATCGAGTTCATTGTTCAAGCCTATCAACTGATTTTTGGCGGGCGTAATATCAGCCTGCGCGAACCCAATACCTTGAGAGTTCTCAAACGATTGCGCTCCCGAGAATTTATTAATGCGGATGATTATTCCAAATTGAAGGATGCTTACATATTCCTGCGCAATCTGGAAAACCGGGTGCAGATTTCTTTTGGTTTGCAAACGCATGATTTGCCCAAAGGCGAAAGCCGCTTGCGCAGTCTTGCAAAAAAGATGCGCATTGAAGGGGAGCCGGAACAACTGTCGGCGCGTCTCATGGAACAATTCAATTTTCACACAGAGTTCGTCGGGAAAATGTTTGCCGAACTGTTTGCCGACGAGGAGGACCAGAGCGCCGCGGAAAATGCATCCAGGGAATGGACTCAGGATGTGGAGCGCAACAGCGCTCTGTCCGAAGAGCATCTGAAGCGATTGGGTTTTGCCGAACCGCCACGGACCCTCATCTTTTTAAAATCCTTGCGCGAAGGCAAAGAGTTTTCACATCCCTCTGAGAAAAGCCTTCAAGTGTTTGATGCGGTGTATCCGCGTTTGATGGAATCCTGTCTCAAATCTCCGAACCCGAATTCGGCTCTGGAAAATCTGGTCAAGTTCATGGAATCCAGCGGGGCGAGAGAATCCTATATGAGTCTGTTCGAGTCGAACGAAAAATTGCTCGAATTGATTCTTATTTTGCTTGGAGGCAGTAACCTGCTTGCAGAAATCCTCATCAAGCAACCGGGGCTGGTCGATGTGGTCATGGATATGGAGGCGATTTACCGTTTCAAATCTCCCGAACGTATTTGCGAAGATCTCGAAAAACAACTCCATTTTTTGCAGGATCTCGACGCCAAGAAGATTGCCTTGCGCCGTTTCAAGCAGGCGGAGGAGTTGCGCGTGGGCCTGAGGTATTTGATTGGCGAAGTGGATATCATGAGCACGATGGAAGACCTGTCTAATCTAGCGGATATTTTTTTGCAATCAATTTGCGGGTTGGCCTTTGAAGAAGCCAAACGCAAAACAGGGGAATCGGGGCCGGATAATTTTGCGATTGTCACACTGGGCAAGCATGGCGGACGCGAACTGAATTTCGGTTCCGATCTGGATGTGATTTTCGTTTACGATCATCTTTCCAACGCCTCGACGCAAGTGATCGCCGAGTTGTCCGAATATTATTCTTCCGTTTCGCAATTGATTTTCAAATTGTCGTCGGAAATGACGCCGGCAGGGATCGCTTACAAAATGGATGCGGACCTTCGTCCCGAAGGCGGCGGCGGGTCGCTGGTTTTATCGCTCGATGGGTACAAGGAATATTTCAATTCGCGCGCGCGAATCTGGGAGCGGCAGGCGATGACGCGGGCGCGGTTTGTCGCGGGCAACCCGGATTTAGGCAACAAGTTTCTAGCGGTGGCGCAACAATTCACTTATGGACAGAGGCTGGAGTACGGAGACCTGATCGAAATTTCCCGTTTGCGCGAACGCATGGTGGTGGAACTGGCTCAGGAAGCGAAGAAGGGTAAAAACGTCAAGCTGGGTTTGGGAGGCCTGGCGGATATCGAATTCATCGTGCAAATTCTACAATTGAAGCACGGCGGAAAGTACCCGCAGTTGTGCCACACGAATACCTTTGAAGCGGTGAGCAAGTTTGCCCAGTGCGGGCTTCTGGAATATGAAGTTTCGGAACAGGTGCGCAAATGTTTTCTGTTTCTCAGAAACCTTGAATGCGCGTTGAGACTCTGGAATCCCAACTCGAAAAATTATCTGCCGAAGGATGAGTTTTCGCTGGCGATACTTGCCCGGCTGTTACGTTATTCCGGGGAGGACGACGCGCAGTTGAGCGCGCGTTTACTGGAGGACTATGAAGACCGCACTCAGTCGGTGCGAGCTTTTTATAACAAGATGCTGGACAATCTTTTGAGAAGTTCGATTTAAGACGCAGGTCTCCAGGATCGCGAAAATCAGGAATCGACCTGAATGGTTTTGATCGTGTCCAGGATGAGAAGCAGGCTTGTGTCGAGTTTGTAGACGCCTCGAACCAGATCCCGGGTGATGCCGGAAATCGTATCCGGCGGGGGTTCATAGGATTCAAGGTTCATTTCCAGCACGTCCCCGATTTCATCCACCAGCAGGCTCACAGCGCCCTCGCTGGTGCGTATCACGACGTTCATTGGCAGTTGTCCTTCCGGTCGGTCCGGCATATTCAGGCGTCGTCGCAGGTCGACGGCGGTGATGATCTGACCTCGTAAATTGATCAGGCCTCTGATGGTTGGCGAAGCCAGCGGAACCGGCGTCATTTCCTGATAGCGGAACACTTCCTGGACTTTCTCCACCTCGACGCCAAAGAAATGATTGTCCAGAAAAAAAGTGCAAAACTGTTTTTCATCCGACATGATCAACTCCCCTCAAGAAGACCGGCGACCGGTTCGTCATTAAAAAAGGTGGGATCGGATTCTTTGATGATGCCTTCGACATCGAGTAAATCCGTTACCTGATTTTGAACGACGACCGTACCCAAAATACCGTGTCGCGCCGTATTTTTTTTGATTTTAATACTTTCATCCACAATGTCGCGAATCTGATCGACGACCAGGCCGACGCTCTTGCCATTGAGGGTGTAGACCACTGCGTGCAGTTCATCGCGCCCGGAAGAAACGGAAGGCGTTCGTCCCAACATGGTGGAAACAAAAATCAAAGGCATGATTTCTCCGCGATATTGGATGACCTCTTGATCGCCGGAGCTTTCAATCTTGTCGCGTCGGAATTCTTCGAGCCGGGCGACGACGGAAAGCGGAATCGCCATGCGTCCCTGTTCACCGACGCCGATAATGAGCAGGGTCTGTCGGTTGCCGTCGGATGTGGATGCGGAATCCTGAGTGGAGCGCATTTTAGCCTGACTCTGGGTGATGACTTTGGCCGCTTGGGCCAGGCCCATCACGTCCAGGATCAGAGCCACGTTGCCGTCTCCCATGATGGTGGTTCCGGAGTAAGCGGGTATGTTCTTGAGTTGCATGCCGAGCGGTTTAACGACAATTTCTTCGGTGTCGTTGATGCCGTCAACCACCAGGCCGAAATGACGTTCGTCGGCTTGCAGAACGACGATATTGATCGCATCCGTATCCAGGGCTGATTCCACCTTCAACTCCTTGTTCAGGTAAACCAGCGGCAGGAGACGTCCTCTCAAACGATAGACGGGTGTGCCCTGAATCATTTCGATGCCCTGAGCTTGTTTGCCATCCAGCCGGAGCAACTCCAATAGATTGACCTGTGGGATCGCATAACGACCGCCGCCTGTGGTTACGATCAAAGCGGGAATGATCGCCAGCGTTAAGGGAATTTTAACTTTTAATGTGGTTCCCTTGGTGTATCGGCTTTGGATATCCACCGTGCCGCCAATTTTCTCGATATTGGTTTTGACGACGTCCATGCCCACGCCGCGCCCGGAGACGTTGGTGACTTTTTCGGCGGTTGAAAATCCTGCCGAGAAAATCAAGTTGGTCACTTCGCGATCGCTCATTCGCGACGCTTGCTCGGTGGTGATCAAGCCTTTGCTGATGGCTTTTTCCTTGATCTTGTCCGGGTTGATTCCGCCGCCGTCGTCAATGATCTCGATGTTGACCTGACCGCCTTCATGGAAGGCTTTCAACAAAAGGACGCCTTCTTCGGGCTTGCCGCGCTCGGCGCGTACTTCCGGCGTTTCGATGCCATGGTCGACGGAGTTGCGCACGATATGAGTGAGCGGGTCCTTGATCGCTTCGATGAGAGTTTTATCCAGTTCAGTTTCCTTGCCTTCCATTTCAAGCCGCACTTGTTTGCCGCAGGCGATGGAAAGATCGCGCACCACGCGAGGGTATTTGCTCCAGATATTGCCGATCGGTTGCATGCGGGTCTTCATAACCCCTTCCTGCAATTCGGTGGTGACAAGATTCAAATGTTGCGTGGTGGTCAGAAAATTGGAATCGCGGGCCGCCGGAGCGTATTGCAAAATCTGGTTGCGCGCAAGCACCAGTTCGCCGACAAGATTCATCAGGGTGTCGAGCAGGCTCACGTCAACTCTAATGCTACTGTCGCTGACGCCGCCGCCGGAGCGTTGCGGAGCTTCCTGCTGTCTGCGATCGGTTTCTTCCCGACGTTCGCCGTGGGCGGTGAGGAATTCTTCCTCTTTGCCCTTGTCCCCTGTGCGACGGTCTGTATCGCGCTTTTCCTCTTCAGGCGTCGCTTCCGGGGCGCTTTCAACCGCTTCTACCGAAGCGACAGCTTCTTCCGCCACTGCAGGAGTTTCTTCGCTGGGGGCTTCAGCGACAGCCGTTTCTTCTGAAGCGGCTTCTGCAGGAGCGTCCTGCACGTCTTCTTCATTGAGCAGGCGCGTCAGGGTTTCAACCAGCTTTGAATAATCGACGGAGCCTTCATTACGATCATTTTCCAGACAACCCAGAATCTGGCGGATTGCGTCGACCATGGACAGCAAGGCGCTGGTGATCGCCGGATTGAGGGCGATCGCGCCGTCGCGGAGCTTGCTCAATAAATTTTCGCCGACATGTGCGATCGATTCCAGTTTTGAAAAGCCCAGAAATCCGCAGGTGCCTTTGATGGTGTGTATGGTCCTGAAAATACTGGCAAGAATGCTGGTCTCGGTGGGGTTTTTTTCCAATTCCACGAGGTCCAGATCGAGCTGGTCCAGGTTTTCATAACTTTCGACCAGAAATTCGCTGATGATGGCGTCCATCTCATCCATGGGTTGCGCTCCCTTGAGTGTTCGAAATGGCGAAACAATCCGTATAATAAGTTTATATATACACAGCTTAAGTAAAAATGAATTTAAAAGCAATAATTAAAAAATCATTTTATTCGGAATCCTGTATATCTTTAAAAACAAGGTGTTTGAGTATTTCAGTGGGGTGAGCGGAAACTGGAAGGGGGGCTATGACGAACAAACGGCAAGCTGAAAGTTTGCCGCTTGTTTGTGCATATTATAAAAAATCATTGATTTTGTTGAATGGAAATTCGAGAAGGTCGCCTGAAAAAGAGGCTGGAAGAGCTCACTCTTCGGAACCTTGCCGGAATCCGTTCAATTTGTATTCAACGCTGTCGATCAGGGCCTGCCAGCTGGCTTCGATGATGTTTTCAGACACGCCCACCGTCCCCCATTTGCGCTGGTGGTCTCCCGATTCCACGAGAACGCGGATGCGAGCCTGGGTGCCCTTGTTTTCATCGAGAATGCGGACCTTGTAATCGAAGAGATTGACTTCCTCGAGTTCCGGGTAAAAACGCCCGAGCGCTTTTTTGATGGCTTTGTCCAGGGCATTCACCGGGCCGATGCCTTCGGCGGCGGTGACTTCCATCACCCCGTTGACGCGGATTTTAACCGTCGCTTCGGTGATGGGCGCCTCGTCTTCCTGGCGTTTTTCGACGATCACCCGGAAGCCGATGAAGTCGAAAAAGATTTTCTTTTCGCCGATGGCGTTGCGCATGAGCAGTTCAAAAGACGCTTCGGCGCCTTCATATTGATAGCCCAACTGCTCCGAAGCCTTGAGGATTTCCAGGGTTTCTTTGATCTTTGGATCGTTGTCGTTGATATCGATGCCGAATTCTTTTGCCTTGAAGATCACATTGCTCTTGCCGGACAGATCGGAGATGAGGATGCGTTGCGTATTGCCAACGGCCTCCGGCACGATATGCTCATAGGTTTCGCGGTTTTTCTGCACCGCGCTGACATGGATGCCGCCTTTATGCGCGAAGGCGCTTTTGCCGACGAAGGGCTGTCGATTCCAGTGGGATTTATTCGCCAGCTCATCGACGAAGGCGGAAACGTTTTTCAATTGTTTGACTTGTTCGTCGTCGACGCAGTCGTAACCCATTTTCAGTTTCAGGTTGGCGATGATGGAAATCAGATTGGCGTTGCCGCATCGTTCGCCAAAGCCGTTGATGGTTCCCTGTACATGCGTCGCCCCCGCTCTGACTCCCGCAAGAGCGTTGGCCACCGCCAGTTCCGAGTCGTTGTGGGTGTGCACGCCCAGAGGCGTTTGAATCTGTTTTTTAACCTCTGTGACAATCGCCGCGACTTCCGTTGGCAGAGAACCGCCGTTGGTGTCGCAGAGGACGATGCGGTCCGCGCCAGCCGCTTCCGCTTCCTTGATCGCTTTCAAGGCGTAGTCGCGGTTGCGTTTGTAGCCGTCGAAGAAATGCTCGGCGTCGAACAGCACGCAGGGGCAATTTTTCTTGAGAAACTGAAGACTCTCAAAAATCATTTTGAGGTTTTGATCCAGCGTCGTGGACAGGGCCGCTTCGACATGGAGGTCCCAGGTCTTTCCAAAAATGGTGATCACTTCGGTTTCAGACTCGAGCAGTTGCTTGAGATTGGCGTCGGTCTCGACGGTCTTGTCGGGATGACGGGTGGCGCCGAAGGCCGTGATTTTCGAGTTGGAAAATCGGGCGCGCTTGATCTTTTTAAAAAAATCGATGTCGCGCGGGTTGGAGCCGGGCCAGCCCCCCTCGATAAAGTGGACTCCCAACTCGTCGAGTCGATGAGCGATACGAATCTTGTCTTCAACCGTGAAGGAAATGTCTTCGGATTGAGAACCGTCTCGTAATGTGGTGTCGTAGATTTCGATTGAAGTCATTTTGCTTTTTTGCTCGATTTCTTTTGCGCTTTTTTAGCGGTCGCCGCGCTTTGAGGGTTGACGTCCATTTCAAACGCTTCGTGTAATTTCTGGACCGCCAGCTTGCTGTGTTTTTGTTCGATGATACAAGAGACCTTGATCTCCGAAGTGCTGATCATCAAAATATTTATTTTCTCTCTGGACAGAGTGTCGAACATCTTGGCGGCAACGCCGGAATGACTTCTCATGCCGGCGCCGACGATGGATACTTTGGAAATCCTTCGATTCGCGTCGATGTTTTCAAAGCCAACGGAATCTTTGATCTTGTCGACGATTTCTATGGCTTCTTCGCAATCGCTGGAAGCGACCGTGAAGGAGATGTCGGTGAAGCCTTCGCGGCTGATGTTCTGAATAATCATGTCGACGGACAGAGCCGCATCGCCCAGAGCATTGAAGATTTCCGCCGCGATGCCCGGCTTGTCCTTGACTCCCTTGATGGTGATTTTGGCCTGCTTGTCGTCGCGCATGACGCCGGAGACGATTGGTTGCTCCATGTCTGAATTCTCCTTGCAAATGAGCGTGCCCGTTGCGTTATCGTTGAAAGACGATTTAACGACCATGGGCATGTTGTATTTTTTCGCAAATTCGACGCATCGGATTTGCAGGACCTTGGCGCCAAGGCTTGCCATTTCGAGCATTTCATCGAACGAAACAACGTCCAGTTTGCGCGCGTTGGGAACCACGTTGGGGTCCGTTGTGTAGACGCCGTCCACGTCGGTTAGGATTTCGCATTGCTTCGCTTTCAACGCCACTGCGAGGGCGACGGCGGACGTGTCGGAGCCGCCGCGGCCCAGCGTCGTTACGTTGCCGCAGTCGCTGATGCCTTGAAATCCCGCGACCACCAATACTTTGCCCTCCTTCATGTACTTCTTCGCCAGCGTGACGTCGATACCCGTGATGCGCGCCTTGGTGTGCGCGGCGTCGGTTTGCATGCCGATCTGGCGTCCGGTCAGGGCGATCGCGGGACAGCCCAGAGCGTGCAGGGCCATCGAAAGCAGGGCGCTGGAAATGCGTTCGCCCGAAGACAGGAGCAGGTCGATTTCGCGACGCTCCGGTTTGTCGGTGAGGGTTCCAGCCATCGACAGGAGCTTATCGGTTTCTCCCGCCATGGCGGAAACCACGACGACCAGGTCGACCCCCTGCTTGTGCACGCGATTGATTTTTTCCGCAACCGCTTTGATGCGCTCCAGCGTTCCGACGGAGGTGCCGCCGTATTTTTGTACGATGATTTCGTTCATGCCGGACCTCCCAGCATCGCAGTGATGAAATCCGGGCCGTTTTCATACGCTCCGGATTTTTTAGTCGCGATACTCTCATCGAAATCCTGAGCCGATTCCAGCCCGTCCACCGCAGGGTAGACGACGAAGGGAGTCGGTTCTTTTCCATAACGCATGTTCACCACCGACGCGCTGTGGTTGATTGCGACCAGCAGGCGCGCGTCGCCGCGTTGTTCGGCGGCTTGCGCGAGCGGGCCGACCAGTTCGGAATCGAAATCTTCAATCGCGAGTATCTTTTCGTCGATCATCCCTCGTAAAGAAGGCAGTTCGGCTCCGGTCGCGTGGACGTAAACGACGTCGTAACGGTCCAGCGCATCGAGAGCGGCGTCTGCGAGTTCTTTGTAGCCGGTCTCGGTTTGAATGCGCTCCTCATCGAGCGGGTCCACGTCCATGCCCGCAGACCGGGCCATCCCTTGAAGGAGCAGGTCGGGGGATATCACCAGCGCCTTGCGCCCGAACGATTTTTCAAAATTGGGTAAATCCTGCGCGACGCCGGTTCCCCAGAGCCACACGCTGTTGACCATGTCCAGCTTTTTCTGGCGTCGGCTTTGGTTGAAAGGATGATTGTGCAAAATGATCTGGGCCTGATTCATGATGAAGGCAAGGTCTTTGGTTTCTTTCTCCGCCGGTAAAAATTTACGAATCCCTTCGCCGATCAATTCATAGGGAGATTCCAGCGGCGCGGTGATAGTGGCGTTTTTCAACACCATCAGGTTGCGGAAGCCGCGCCCGGGGTGGAAGCTGGCGTCGATATCGTAAATATTTTTCCCCAGCGCTTCGAGCAGTTCTTTGGATTGCGCGCTGTCCAGTTCGCCTGCGGTGAAATCTTTCATCACCATATCGTTGTGGCTGGATTGCAGGATGATGAAGTCACAGCACAAGGGGGTTTCTCCCTTGCCCGTGTCAATGCCCAGGGCGCGCGCGATATAGTGGGCGGAGCCGGTCTGGTATTGCTCCGGCGCGAAACCCAGCAGGGACGTGTAGGAAACGTCGTTGCCGGCGGTCATGTCTTCCGGAACGGCGCGGAGACTGCCGCAGGAGCCGTTGCGGGCGAGGCCGTCCAGGTTGGGAATGTCTGCCAGTTGTAAGGGGGTGCGATTGTCCCGTTCTGCGACGGGTTGGTCGGTCAACCCGTTGCCAACGATGATGATGTATTTCATAAATGTTAAAAAGGAAAATTCGGTCTGAGATTAAAAGTATGAATTATATATGATTTCGCCTCAAATTCCACAGCCAATCCGGCGATCCGCCGATTCCGGGTATGGGAATCCGGGTAGTTATTGATACAAGCGGTAGTCAATATGGGGGAAAAGAGTGTCGACGCTTTCCAGCTCTTTGATCCAGGCGTCTTCCAGAGCGTTATCTATAATCTGATGATAGAGGCGGGTGAATCGATTCAGATGAATTTTAATTTGAGCCTCGGCGAACTGCACCGAGGTCTTCGCCGTCATGATGAAGGGCCAGTCGCTGGATTGCGCCAGAATGAGTTCCCGCGCGGCTTGATTCAGTGCGCGGCCTTGCAGTCCTTCGGCCTGTGGATAACTTCGGGCGAGTTGCGTCATTCGCTCGGCGGCCTTGTGCAGATGTGGGTAAATCCAGTCGTTTGTCTCGTTGATCCAGTAGGCGAAATTGCCGTCCGCGCCCCAGGACGAGGCGGCGGCCTGCGCGCTCTGTTGTTTCGGAAAGGCGTCCAGATATTTCGCCGGTGAAATGAGTTGATAGGATTGCTGGTCGTACGCGGTTTTGCGAACCAGAAAGTCCAGCCATTGCGGCCCCTCAAACCACCAGTGACCGAACAACTCGGCATCGTAGGGGGCTGTGATGATGGGAGGACGCCCCATTTGCTCCGCCAGATATTCGACCTGTCGTTCGCGGTTGAACATGAAATTTCCAGCGTGGTCAGCCGCCCTTTGGCGCGCGATCTCAGGCTGGTAGGCTTCCTTGTGATCTCCTGGACCGGTGATGCGGTGATATTTGAAGCCCGTCATTTTGCGGTCTCCCGTCGCGGACAGGTAGGGTTTGATGTAGTCGTAATCAAGATCGAAGCCGATGTCGCGGTAAAATTCCCGATAAAAATAATCTCCAGGATAGCCTTCCTTGGAACTCCATACCTGGCGGGAGGATTCGGCGTCGCGCGGAAAAGCGGCGACTCCATTCGGGCAATAGATGGGGGCAAAAGCGCCGTGGGCCGGACGCGGAACGGCGTTCAACACGCCGTGCGATTCCAGAATGAAGTAGCGAATTCCCGCTTCTTTGAGGAAGTTTTCGATGCCGGGCACATAGGCGCATTCGGGTAGCCACATTCCGGGCGGGGGACTCCCGAACAGGTCTTCAAACAAACGAGTCGCCGATTGCACCTGCGCTCGAATGGAAGAGGGAGTGGACGTCATGAAGGGTAGAAACCCATGCGCTCCGGCGCAGGTGATGAGTTCGACGCCTCCGGCGTCTTTCAATTGTCTGAAGGCGTCGATCAGACGATAGCTCCGTGTGTCGGCGAACAGTTCGCGCGCATGTTCCAGGCGGGAATGGTACATGGAAGCGACGCGAAAAAATTCAGTCTGGTCGCGCGTGCGATCCAGCTCCTTGCAGGACAGTTCGATGGCTCGGTCGAGGTAACGCCGGTAACGTCCCTGCAACAAGGGGTCGTCCAGCATGGCGAGGAGAGGAGGGGAGATGGAGAGCGTGATGGCGTGCGGCACGCCGTCTCTCACCCAGCCTTCCATGAACTGAATCAAGGGAATGTAGGTTTCGGTCAGGGCCTCAAAAAACCAGTCTTCTTCGAGGAATTCTTCGTGCTCCGGGCGCCGGACGAAAGGCAAATGCGCATGCAATACAATGGCGAGGTATCCGCGTGTCATGAATGGGTCGGGGCTTTCGAGCGATCGGCAGGACTTGAACTGGATGAAGGATTGTCCATATAACTCGAACCCGGTTGCGGGTTTTTTCCGGAGCGAATTTCCTGCTCGGTGAGTTTGGAGCCGGTGGACGCCTGAAACAGTTCCCAGAAAGCGCGGTCGCTCTTCTCCCATTCCATATCGCGCGAGGAGGACGGGGTCGTGGGAATCAGGGGGACGGCTTGCGCGCTTGAGATGGTTTTGAATTGTCCCTGAGGTCCTGCAAGGCCAATATCAATTTTCCAGGTCCGCCCGGCAGGTTCCAGGTCGAGATACCATTTGCGCGCTTCCGGAAATATGTTGAATCGCTTCTCTTCGCCTTCATGGGCTTGAGCGCGGAGCGTCCATTGCAATTGCTCCCAGTCCAGATTCATTTCCTTTTGAGCTTGTTGGACGGAGGCTTCCTGCAGTTCCCAGAAGCAGAAAATTCGGGTATCGGAAATTGGAAGCGCGGTGATTTTATGGTCTCCATAGCCGTCGGGCAGTTCCGGGGTTTTTGATTCGACTGGCGAGTCCTTTACGAGAGGCGAATGGTTTGATTTTTGAACTTTTGCGCCCGAAGTTTTCCGATGTCTGCTTGCGGGGTTTGCCGGTTTTGTTTGTGCGGGCCGCGCAGCGGAGTCGGGTGAAACATTGCCTTTAGAACCCTGATGCGCGCGAGCGCTGTCGCCTCTGGGTTTGCGTTTTCGTGCGCGTTTATTTTTGAAAGGTTTGTCCGCTTCTTTGGGCCTGGGGCGCGCTGGTTTCTGCGCGATGGATTTTTTCAGCAGAGAGACGAGCTTCTGTTTCTCATCTTCAGGATTCATGCTGATTTTAAGGAGGCGACCCATTTTCAGGAGTTCCTCTTTGTTCATGGCTTCTAAATTAATCACGGACATAGCGCGGTTCCAGTTCTTAGAATTCTTGTTGGTTTGATGCAGGCGGCGCCGGAAAATGATTTGAGGTTGGTCTCTCAACTTCCGGCCAATGTATTCTTGAGTAGATTTGACTATATCACTTTTTACGTCCTTTAGGGAGGCGCGGCTGGGCGCAAGCGGGTGATTGTAATTCCCTTCAGCGTTATGAGAAGCTTTGAAAGATTATATTTTGTTCAAGGTAAATCTGTGTGAGTTATTGAAAACAAAGGAAATAGTGTAGACGCACCTATGGTTTCTATGTTAGTGTTTTAAGATTGTTTTTTGGTTTTTTATCTACAAACCAATATTGCCATGCTCTTTATTTGCCATATAGTTCAAAGGGGCGACTGAATGTACGAAATTAATACTATTTGTGAAAACGATGCGCCTTTGCCGTTGACCACGGATGGACGCCTTCGCGTGGTGTTCATTGGAACGGGGTCGGCGTTTGCGAAGCGCCGTCGGCAGTCAAATATTCTCATCATTCAGGGCGACCACCATGTGCTGGTCGATTGTGGGACCCAAGGCCCTCTGGCATTGACGGACATCGGCCTCTCTGTTCTGAAGGTGCGTTGCTACCTGCCGACTCACAGCCATGCCGACCATATCGGCGGTCTTGAAGAAGTCGCGTTGATGAACCGCTACACGCCGAACAGCACGAAGCCGCAAATGATTATTTTGCGCGATTATCAGGACAGTCTCTGGAGTAAGAGTCTGTCTGGCGGCACTGAATTTTGCGAAGCGAATCAGGGACGACCCCTGCAGTTGGCCGATTTTTTTGACATTCTTCGACCGAAAAGCATTCAGATTGAGGGGCGAAAATTCTGGTCCTACAATCATGGCCCGATCGAAATCGACATCATGAGGACCCGACATTTTCCCGACACCGCAATCAGCGTTGACGAGTCGCAATGGTGTTCGGGCATCATGATCAACAAGCGCGTCTGGATTTCCGGCGACACCATGTTCGACGCCGACTACCCGATCCGGTTTTCTGATATGGCTGAACTCATGTTTCATGACTGCCAGTTGTTCTTCGGCGGCGTCCACGCTTCCTATCAGGAATTGATGACTTTGCCCGCGCATATCCGCAAGAAAATGTTTCTCTATCATTATGGCGACAACTGGGACCGGCCGGAAACCTGGGTCGGCGATACGGATGACTTCACGGGAATTCCTGAGAATGACGGGTTCCTGGGCTGGACGGAGCAACAAAAGGCCTACGATTTTTTTTAGATCCTGCCGCGTCTGCATGACAACATTATTGGCAGGTCGCTCATTACTCTGGATTCAAGTTCCATGAGCTATCAAATCACTCTCAATGCCTGGTCGGGCGGGAACAAAACGGTCGCTCTGGGCGCTATTGAGAAGGTCTTTCGTCTCAGCCGAGCGCAGAGCGATTCCGTTTTTGAACAACTCCTGGATGGCCGGCCCTGGCGTTTCACCTACCCGATCCCGGATCAGCAGGCCGATCAGGCTTTGAGCTATCTGGAGGGTTTGGGATTCAAAATTGATCTCGAACCGATGCTTCCCGAATCTCTTTCGGTCGCTCCTCCTGAGCGCGAAGAAGCAAGCGTTTTTCATAGCGAACCTGAAGTCGAAGAAATTCCAGCGCTTCGCGAGTCGGCTCCTGCAAGGCAGTCAGACTTACCAGAGGGCATCGCCTTTACGGGAACCGGCGGCGGGCTGTTTTCCCTGTTCCTGCGGAATTTTGTTTTTGGTATTTTGACGCTGGGAATCTACCAGTTCTGGGGCAAAACCCAGGTGCGCCGCTATCTCTGGGATCATTTATCGTTTCGGCAGGATGCCTTGCGTTATCACGGAACGGGCGGAGAACTCCTGCGCGGCGCCTTGATTTATTTTTCCCCCTTGCTTCTGCTGATTGCGGTTGCATCTTTCAGCGATGTGCTATGGGGACTGGAGGAAGAGCTGTATCTCTTCCTCAACAACCTGATTTCTTTTTTAGTTCTGTTAGCCATTCCGGCGTTCATGGTGGGGGCCCGAAAATACCGCTTGTCGCGCACATCGTGGCGGGGCATTCGCTTTTCTTTTCAGGGAACCCGAGGCCAGGGGGTTGAACTTTATTTTAAAGGCTATTTTTTGAGCGTGATCACGCTGGGATTTTACTGGCCCTATTTTGTCAATCGTCGAGAAAATTTCTGGCGTTCCAATAGCTCCTTTGGCGATCAAACTTTCGCCTACGATGGAGTGGGAAAGGAATTGACCAAGGCTTATTTGATCAATGGACTTTTGATCCTGCCCACCCTGGGTTTCAGCATGTTCTGGCTCAACGCCCGACTCAGCCGTTATTTCTGGGAGCGCACGAGTTTTGGTCAGGCTTCATTTTCCTATGCGGTGACCGGCAAGGACTTGATGATTCTGAACCTTGGCAATGCTCTCTTATTGATTTTCTCTCTGGGCCTTGCCTTTCCATGGGTGACGGCGAGAAAAATGAAGTTCATGGCCGATCGGCTTCAAGTTCACGGCGCAGGCGATCTGGATCATGTGGTGCAACGCATGACAGAGACCGGCGCTTTGGGAGACGCGGCGGTGGATGCGATGGACGTCTCGATGGACATCGGTTGACTTGCAGTCTCTCCCGGTTGTAGACCGCTATGAACGATTCCCAGAGCGCTGATTTTTCCTCCTCTTATTTTGACGGACTGAGCGCGCGCAAACAACGCGTCAAGGTGTCCGTTTTCACCACGAAATTACTGCTGACGTTTTCTGATGGGCGCGCGATCGACTGGCCCTATGTCGAGTTGCGTTCGGCGCTGGGACCGGCGGATGCAGAGGGAACCTTGCGTCTGGAGCGCGTGAAAGAGGGACGACCTGCGCCGGAGACTCTGATCATCGACGAGCCTCGTCTGTTTCGACAAATAGAGCAGGCGGCCCCAGCTGAATTGACGCGACCTTTTCATGGTAGCAAGTCGTTTAAAAAGATCACGATCCTTGCGGGTCTGCTCTTGCTCCCGATCACCCTGTATTTGCTGTGGACGCAATTCATTCCGGCGGCGTCGGAGCGCTTCGCAAGTTCCGTTCCGGTCGAATGGGAAACGCGACTGGGGGAAGCGGCGCTCAATTCGTTCAGCGTGTCGGAGCGCGTGATGAACGCGCCGCAAACGCAAGGCGCTCTGGAAGCGGTCGCCGTTCGCCTGACGGCATCGGTTCCCGATTATCCTTATCCCATGCGCATTTATATTCTCGATGATCCGCAGGTGAATGCTTTTGCACTGCCCGGCGGGCATATCGTTTTTTATCGCGGTCTACTGCAATCGGCGGCGTCCGCGGATGAAATCGCGGGCGTGATGGCGCATGAAATTCAGCACGTCTTGCAACGCCACGCCACCCGGGGTATCATTCGCAGTCTCACGTCCTTTCTTACGTTTTATTTTTTGATTGGAGACGTCAACGGCGCCATGCAGACGGCGCTCGATATCGCGCAAAATCTGGAACGCCTTTCCTTCAGCCGGGAAATGGAGGACGAGGCGGATCGCTTGGGAATGGCAATGATCCTGCGCGCGGGCGTTCCGCCGCAAGGGATGGTCCGCATGTATAAAAAACTGGGAGAGCATGCGCTGGGCGAAGCTCCAGTGAGCGATGACGACGCGACCTCGTCTGGAGTGTTCGACTATTTTTCGACGCATCCGCAAACCGGGGCCAGAGTCGAGACTTTGCAAAAGCTGGCGGAGGAACATGCGAATCCCCCTTACTCGCCGATATTGCCTGGAGTGGATTGGAACAAAATGGTGGAGCGCGAACTGAGGGACGATAAAGATATTTTGAATGAGGGAGGCATTGCAACGTGATTATAGTGACCGGCTCCGCCGGGTTTATTGGATCGGCGATCGTTCATTCCCTGAACGTGAGGGGAACGGACGATATATTACTGGTCGATCGGTTGGATCATCCGGAAAAGGAAAAAAACGTCGCGGCTTTAAAGTATCGCGAAATGCAGAGTCCAGAAGCGTTTCTGGAGAATGTCAGAAAGCGTTCTCTGCCGAAGCCTGAGGCGATCATTCACATGGGCGCTTGTTCTTCCACGACGGAAACCAACGAAGCGTTTTTGAGAGAGAATAATTTTGAGTACACGCGTTATCTGGCGGAATACGCTTTGGAGAAGGGCGTGCGTTTTATCTACGCTTCCAGCGCCGCGACCTATGGCGACGGATCGCAGGGCTACGCCGATGACGAGCAAGGTCTGGACGCCCTGCAACCCTTGAACCTGTACGGTCACAGCAAGCATCAGTTCGATGTGTGGGCGCGTCGCGAAGGCGTTCTCAATCGTCTGGTCGGCCTGAAATATTTCAACGTCTACGGCCCGAACGAATTTCACAAGGGCGACATGCAGAGCATGGTGCGCAAGGGATATTATCAGGTGAAAGAAACGGGGAAATTCAAGTTGTTCAAATCCTACCGTGAAGAATATGCGGATGGCGGGCAGGAGCGCGATTTCATCTATGTCGCGGACGCGGTGGACATGACTCTGTTTTTTCTGGATAACAAGGACGCGGGCGGTTTGTTCAACGTGGGTTCCGGCGTCGCTCGAAACTGGAACGATATGGCGCGCTCGGTGTTTTCCGCGCTCGATATGCCGGTGGCGATTGAATACATCGAGATGCCGGAATCGATTCGCAACCAGTACCAGTACCACACGCAGGCGCCGATGGAGAAGATTCGTAATGCGGGTTATTCCGCGCGCCTGATGTCGCTGGAGGATGGAGTGATCGACTATGTGCAGTCGTATTTATTGCCGGGCCGACGCTTGGGGGACTGAGACGCCCGGAAATTCGAGCGCTTAGTTTTCGCGGTGGTTCTGCAGGATTTTTTCGATGGAATTGGTCGTCGAATGGCCTTTGACGATCGGAATCAATTCGACCCGAGCGCCATAACCTTCCACGATTTCCCGGCCGACGACTTCGCTGATTTTATAATCATCGCCTTTCACCAACACGTCGGGGCGTATCATTCGAATCAGATTTTCCGGCGTGCTTTCGTCGAAGATGGTGATGAAATCCACGTACTTGATCGCGGATAAAATATCGGCGCGTTCCGCCTGATTCTTGATCGGTCGACCCTCGCCCTTCAAGGCGCGGATCGACGAGTCGCTGTTCAGGCCGATGATCAAAATATCTCCAAGCGCCTTGGAGCGTTGCAGAAGTTCAATGTGTCCGCCGTGGATGAGGTCGAAGCAACCGTTGGTGAAGACGATGGTCTTGCCGGCGCTTTTGCCCAGGCTGACGATTTTCTGCAACTCTTCAAGATTCAGCGTCGTGTGCGAGGTGCGTAACATTTCTTCCTGAATGAAGGCTCTGATTTCGTCGAGCGTGACCACGGCGGTGCCAACCTTTTCGACCACGGCGCCTGCGGCCATGTTGGACAACCAGGCCGACTCTGAAAATTCAAATCCGGCGAAGGCCATCATTCCAAACACGCTGACGACAGTGTCCCCGGCGCCGGTCACATCCGCGACTTCCCGCGCCTTGGTTGCAATTTGCAGGGGTTTTTCCTTGTTTTTGTAAAGCGTCATGCCGTCTTTACCGCGCGTGATCAGCAGGGCTTCCGATTTGGTCAAGCCCATCAGGTATTCTGCGGCGCGATCCAGATCGAGTTGATTGTTGATCTTGATCGGCGTGGCCTGCTCCACTTCCTTGAGGTTTGGAGTCAGTACGGTGGCGCCTTTGTAAAGTGAAAAGTCCGCGCTTTTCGGGTCGACGATCACCTGTTTTTTGCTTTGCTGGGCGCGATGAATGAGCGCGCGCAACACTTTTTCCGTCAGAATGCCTTTGCGATAATCCGAGCAGATGATGCCGTCCACGTTGGGGATGGCGGTTTGAATGAATTTCAGGATTTTGTTTTCCGTCTCTTCGGTGATCGGGCGGTTGTCTTCCTTGTCGACGCGCAAAATTTGCTGATTGTGCGCGATGATGCGAATCTTGGAAGTGGTGGGGCGATGCACAAAGCGGAAAATCCCGTCGGTGTTGATGCCGCGATCTTGAATCGCCTGCAGTAAGCGGTCGCCTTTTTCATCATGCCCGATGGCGCCGATGAGCGTCACGTCGCAACCCAGCGCGACCAGGTTGTTCGCGACGTTTGCAGCGCCGCCAAGCGACATGTTTTCCGCCCGGGTTTCCAGAACCGGAACCGGAGCCTCCGGGGAGATGCGGTTGATGGCGCCCCAGATGTATTCATCCAGAATCAGATCCCCGATCACCAGAACTTTGGGCGAGGTTCCATTTTCAAAAAATTGTTTGAATTTACTTTTCATGGGAAGCCGTGAACGTTGCAAGAAATTTTATGGAAACATCGCCACGCTGGTAGGTAGCGAAGCGGCGCGTGTCATTCAGCGCCGAACATTTCCTGTTCGATGATTTCGCAGACGATATGACCGATGGTGATATGGACTTCCTGAATGCGAGCCGTGTCGTTCGAAGGAACGATGATCGGCAGGTCGACGACATCTTTCATCTTGCCGCCCTGATTGCCGATGAAGCCGATGGTGTAAATACCCATCTCGCGCGCCAGTAACAAAGCCTGAACGACGTTTTCAGAGTTGCCGCTGGTGCTGATCCCGATCAGAACGTCGCCTGATTTTCCGAGCGCTTCAACCTGCCGGGAAAAAATGGTTTCGAATCCAAAATCATTGCCCAGCGCGGTGAGCGACGAGGTGTCGACGGTCAGAGCCATGGCGGCGAGGGCCTTGCGGTTTTGTTTGAAGCGACCGGTCAGTTCTGCGGCGATGTGCTGGCAATCTGCGGCGCTGCCGCCGTTGCCCGCCAGCATCAATTTTCCGCCTTTGCGGATGCTTTCCAGCGATTGATTGGCGGCCTGGAGAATTTGTTCCGACAAGGTTTCAGCCACTTTATATTTAAGGTCGGCGCTGGCGTTTAGAAAATTTTTGACTCGTTCCATGGGAAAGTTGGGTGAAGATTAAAGAAGTCCCTGCTCGGCAAAACTGTAGTAGTCTGCTCCGCCAATTATAATATGGTCGAGCAGTTTAATGCCAATGATTTCTCCGGATTTTTGCAATCGGTGCGTGATCTCCAGGTCGTGCTGGCTGGGGCTCGGATCTCCGCTGGGGTGGTTGTGCAGAAGCACCAGCGACGAGGCGGATTCCTTGATCGCGCTGATCATGACTTCGCGTGGGTGCACGATGCTGGCGTTGAGACTGCCTTCGGAAACATTGAGGTCGCGTATCACCTGCAATTTGGAATCGAGCAGGACGACTTTCACGATCTCCTTTTTCAGGTTGCGCATGAAAGGCGCGTATTGATGGACGAAATCTTCAGCGCAACCCAGTTTGATTTTTACGCCGCACCGTTGCGCGGCCATGCGCTTGCCAATTTCCAGAGCCGCCTTGATCTGCGCGGCCTTGGCGTCGCCAATGCCCTTGATGGCGCACAGTTCGGAAATGGAAGCGCGATCCAGGCTGTAAAAGTCTCCGAATTTTGCGAGCAGGTCGCGACCCAGGTCGACGGCGCTTTTCTTTGTCTGCGGGTCGCCGGAGCCGATGATGATGCCGATGAGTTGCGCGTCGGAAAGAACGGAGCCGCCGTATTTGATGAGCCGCTCTCTGGGGCGTTCGTCTTCGGGCCAGTGTTTGATCGAAGTGTCTTTATCCATGGATGACTCGCCGACGCCGGGCGCTTCAGGTTTTCAGCTGATTTTTGAAATAATCCATCGTCTCTTTCAAACCCTGATCCAGACCGACCATGGGAATCCAGCCCAGCTTTTTCTTGGCCCGGTCGATATTGGGTTGTCGCACCTGCGGGTCGTCCGTCGGGAGCGGTTCGTAAATCAATTTTCCGGGGCCGCCCAGTTCCTTGAGGATTTTCTCCGCCATGTCCTTGATGGTCATTTCAACCGGGTTACCGATGTTGACCGGCTCGTTCAATTCGGACATCAATAATTTGAAGATGCCTTTGACCAGATCCGAAACGTAACAGAAACTGCGGGTCTGACTGCCGTCGCCGTATATCGTCAAGTCTTCTCCGGTCAATGCCTGGCGGATGAAGTTCGGAATGGCGCGACCGTCGCGCAAGCGCATGCGCGGCCCGTAGGTGTTGAAGATGCGCACGATTTTCGCATCGACGCCATGCACGCGGTGATAGGCCATGGTGATGGCTTCGGCGAAACGTTTGGCTTCGTCGTAGACGCCGCGCGGCCCGACCGGGTTCACGTTGCCCCAGTACGATTCTTCCTGTGGATGCACGAGCGGGTCGCCGTAAATTTCGGAAGTGGACGCGAGCAGAAAGGTCGCTCGTTTCTTCTTCGCCAGCCCCAGCGTGTTGTGCGTGCCGAGCGAACCGACTTTGAGCGTTTGAATGGGAAGCTCCAGATAGTCGATGGGGCTTGCAGGCGATGCAAAATGCAAAATGTAATCGAGTTCGCCGTCGACGCGAATGTATTCGGTGACGTTGTGTTCGACGAATTGAAACTTGTTGCTGTCGATATGAGCGATGTTGTCTTTGGAACCCGTCGCCAGATTGTCCATACAAATCACTTCGTGGCCCTGGCCGAGCAGGTAGTCGCATAAATGCGAACCGAGAAAACCCGCGCCGCCCGTTACTAGAGTTCTTGGCATGTCATGTCCTTTAACGTTCGTTGGATGTCGCCGGTTCCATCGTGAAGGCGTCGCCCGGCGCAACGGAATTGCCCGCCAGAAAACTTTTCACCGGCAATCGTTTCTTGCCTTCAGGTTGCAATTCGGTGATGAGGACGCGCCCGTCCGTCGTGCCCACTTCAATGCCCGCGCCGGAAACGCGAACCACGCGACCCGGCTCCTCTCCCGCTTCGCCCGAAGTCGACTCGGCTTTGCAAATGCGCAAGCGCCGCCCCTTGAGAAAACTGTAGGCGCCAGGCCAGGGATGCACGCCGCGTATGCGGTTCCACACCGCGCGCGCCGGATGATTCCAGTCGATCAGGCCGTCTTCTTTTTTCAACTTCGATGCGTAAGTGACTTGCGATTCGTCCTGCGCGATGGGCGTCAAGGTTCCCGCCTCCAGTTTCGCCAGGGTTTCCAGCGTCAGGGGAGCGCCCGCTTCTGCGAGCGCGTCGTGCAAGGTTTGCGCGTCGTCTTCATCACGGATCGGCAGTTTGTGCGTCAGTAGAATATCGCCCGCGTCGAGTTTGTGAACCAGCTTCATCGTGGTCACCCCCGTTTCCGCTTCGCCATCGATGATCGCCCAGTTGATCGGCGCCGCGCCGCGATATTTCGGAAGTAATGAGGAATGCACGTTCATGCAGAAATGTTTGGGGATGTCGAGAAGCTCCTGGCTCAGGATCTGCCCGTAAGCCACGACGACGATGAGATCAGGATTCAGGTCTTTCAGCGTCGCGATGAATTGCGGGTCGCGCGCCTTCTCCGGTTGCAGAACTTTCAAGCCATGCTTTTCCGCGCAGACTTTCACCGCAGGCGCCGTCATGGACTGCCCGCGTCCCTTCGGTCGATCCGGTTGCGTCACCACCGCGAGGATGCAATGCTCCGACGCCACCAAGGCTTCCAGAGTCGGAACGGCGAACTCCGGCGAGCCCATGAAAACCAGATTCATCATCGATTCTCTTTTAACTTTTTCTTGAACTTGCGCTTGAGCATGTCGCGCCGGGTCTTGCCCAGATTGTCCCAGAACAGGGAACCGTTGAGATGTTCCATTTCATGTTGAATGGCCCGCGCCATGAAACCCTCCGCCTCGATGCGGATTTCTTTCTGATCGAGATCGTAACCTTTCAGTTCCACATGCGAACTGCGCATGACGCTGGCGAACAGATCGGGAATGCTAAGACACCCCTCCTCGCCTTCCAGCATGTCGCCGGAGACGATGATCGTCGGGTTGATGATGATTTTGGGATCGGGCTTGTCCGACTCCGCGCCCATGTCGATCACGAACAGGCTTGAGGGAAGGCCCACCTGATTCGCCGCCAGACCCACGCCCGGCGCGTCGTACATCGTCTCGATCATATCCTGGGTGAACTCCGCCAGCTCGCCGTCGATGTTTTCGACCTGTGCCGCCTTTTTCCGGAGCACCGGATCGAGCGCATTGTAAATTCTTAAAATTGCCATAACCGCCGTAATTATGAAGTTGAATTATATTGGGAAAGAAACGCAGAAGCCCATCGCGCCGCTCTATTGACAGGTCATTTTCCTATAAGAGGATTTTAATATAGAACGCGACAAAAGTCATCGCAAAGCTGGAGAGAATTAAGCGCGGGGCGGAAACGAAGCGAAAATATTATTCCATTTTGCCAGCCAGAGTTTTGAGGCGTTCTAACACCCCGGCGTCATATATGGCTAAATCCCAATTACGAGCTTTGAGAATTTCGTCATGTGAGAAATTAGCCGTTCTAAGATCGGCGCGCCTCAGATCGGCTTCCCAGAGAGAGGCTCCTATGAGATCGGCTTCCCTGAGAGAGGCTCCCATGAGATCGGCTCTAAAGAGATCGGTTCCCCTGAGATTAGCTACTCTTAGATCGGCTCTCCTTAGATCGGCTGTTATGAGAATGGCTTCTATGAGGTCGGCTTCAAATAGTTTTGCACTTCTAAGATTTGCCTCTTCAAGATTAGCTGCAAATAGGTGAGCATTTTTGAGATTTGCTCCTTCGAGATCAGCTCCTTTGAGGTCTGCTCCTTCTAAAAATGCTCCCGGCTCAATCGTGTAGCCATTGACAATCCGAGGGGTTTTGTCCTTACTTTTTTTAGTTTGTTCGGGCTCGGCTGGGGCGATGTACTGGTTCAAATGCTGATAGGCCTTGCAGGCGTCTTCATTCCCAAAGTCGCGTTTCCCTTCCTTGATAAAGGGATACATGAAAACGGGTTTGTGGCGCCAGCGGTTGAAAAAATTACTCCAGCGTTGGTGCAAATCGTTCTCCAGAGCCTCGTCGGTTTCAGGATGTTCTGTTTCGCCATTGTCGGAGGATTTGGACGCGCTTAAAGCCTTCTGGCGTTCGGACTCTTTTTGTACGTCGGACAAGATCAAGTCGCCATTGCTATCGAATTTATAATCAATCTTATTCCATGTCAGGATGTTGTTTTTCGTGTCGTTAAGACGATAGGTCTCCCAGGCGGCCAATAAAAACAAATCAGGTGTGGTTAGAGCTTCGGCGAATTTTTCATCACGCGTATGCACGGCGATCCACTTCGCCAGCCCGGTGTCGGTGGTTTCAGGTCCGTTTTTCATTTTTTCCGTGAGAGTTTTTAAAAAGAGGAAATCGTTGAGAGCGCGTTTTATGGCGCGTTGCGTTTCGTACTCCGCGCCGAGGAGAATGGCTTGAACGTCCTCGCTGATTTGCCCGTTTGCGCCAGAATTTTCTTTTAATAGACCGTTCAAAAATTGTTCCATATTGCCTGTGGCGACTTGCGGAATTTTAACGTGGACCTGAAAAATTTTCTCCAGATAGCGCCCGGCTTCAAAGCCTTGTCGATCTTTATGTTCAGCCTCGACGGCGCTGCGCACTTGCTGAATGTCCATTCCGAGAAAGAAGACGCAACCGGGAATGTCGAGAAACAGTTTGATCGCCTCGAATGTTTGCAGGATGCGTCCGGGCGGACAACGATCGAGATCGTCGATAAAGATGACAAAGGCTCCTGCAGAATCGTCGTCCGCATCTGTCTCTGGATTCTTTGCGCAATAGGATTGAATCAGCATTTTCGTCAGGTCCGTGAATTCGTCTATAAATTCAGCCACCTTGGCAACACGCAAATCGTTTTTGATGTTACTGATGTCTATTTTGAATACTTTATTGATAAAGGCGAAAGCGATCCGTTTCCTGTCGAAATTATTATTGATCTTTTCCCGAAAATTGGAATCCTGCTTCATTTCCTTGAACAAAACTGATATCAGCGCCGCGAGCAAGGAGTCGGAGTTGGAATATTTCCAGGCGTTGAACCAGAAAGTTTTGCAACGACGCTGAGGGCCGTCCGCTTTCTTATCTTTTGTTTTATTTATTTCTTGCGTCGCTTGATCCAGTATGTCCTGCGTCATGCGCATGAGCGAGGTCTTGCCCGTTCCCCAGGCGCCGTCGATGGCGACGGCGAAAGGCGTGCCGTTCTGTTTGTTAAGCGCCATCGTCGCGAGGGTCTCGGCGAAAGGGCGGAACTGGAAGGCGTCGTCGCCGTCTTCCAGAGAGCCGACGGGGTTGTCGGCCAGAATGAAGCAGTTTGCAGGTTCTGTCATATCATTTCTCTTGGGCGACATGGTTGATTCCCCGCGTCGTCGTTTTATAATGAACGGATTCTTTGGACCTGTAGAGCGTGAATTGGCTTGTCCGAATATTGCCATGTTTGCTCCCTTGCGTCAATCGGCTTGAAGGGTCTTCAATTGGTTTTTCCGGAGCCTTGTATGCGGTGGATTTTCATAATTTTATTTCTGGCGTTGCTGGCGCCTGTCGGCGCGATGGGACAGGGCGCACCGGATATGGCGTTGGTTAAAGGGGCTGAGCTGACGATCAACAAAAGCGGAACGCGGGTGACGCGCAAGGTCGCGCCGTTTTTCATCGACCGTTATGAAGTGACGCAGGAGGATTACGAGGCGCAGGTCGGACGCAACCCGGCGTTCTTCAAGGGGCCGCGACGCCCGGTCGAGAAAGTGACCTGGGCGGAGGCGCGGGATTATTGCCGCGCATTGGGTAAAGTATTGCCGACGGAATGGCAATGGGAACTGGCGGCGCGGGCGGGATCGCAAACTCTTTTTTTCTGGGGCGATGATTGGGACGGGCGCTATGCCTGGGGCAAGGAGAATGCGGACAAGAAGACGCATCCGGTCGCTTCGGCGCGTCCCAACGCTTTGGGTTTATACGATATGCTGGGCAACGTCGGCGAGTGGATGGCGGACGATCATGAACTGGCGGGCAAGGTGATTCGCGGCGGATCCTGGCGCAACGGGCCGCGCGGCTTGGAGACGGCGCATCGGATCATGGAGGCGCCGCGCAGGAAATTTCATTACGTCGGTTTTCGTTGCGCGAAACCAGCGACGCAAGCGGAGCCTGCGCGAAATTGAACTGAACGGGGCGACGCGCGCCCCGGAATTTTTTGAATCAGGTGGTGTATTCGGCGTTGATGCGGACGTAGTCGTAGGAAAAATCGCAGGTGTAGACGTCCACCGTATGCGATCCGCGGGCCATGTTGAATTCGATGAGGATTTCTTTCGATTTCATTTTCTTGGCGAGCTGGGCTTGCGACGTTGTTTTCACCGGGGCGCCGTTGCGAAAGAGCGGGGCGCCGTTCAGCGATATTTCGATTTCGTCCGGGTCGAAGGGCGCGCCGGAATAACCTGCGGCGGCCAGTATTCGGCCCCAGTTGGGGTCTTCTCCAAACAGCGCGGTTTTGACCAGCGGCGATTTGGCGATGGCGTTGGCGACCTGGTGCGCGGCCTTTTCCGACTTGCCGCCGGAGACGCGGATGGTCGCCAGTTTGGTCGCGCCTTCGCCGTCCTGCACGATCTGCAGGGCGAGGCTTTTGCACACTTCCGTGAGGGCTTCGACAAAGGCCGGGTAGCCCGCTGAAGAAGCGGTCAGTTCTTTATTGCCCGCCAGCCCGTTGGCCATGACGAGAACGCAGTCGTTGGTGCTGGTGTCGCCGTCGACGGTGATGCGGTTGAATGTTTTGTTCACCGCTTCGGTCAGCGCGGTCTTCAGCGCGATGGGGCGAATGGCGATGTCGGTCACGACGAAGCCGAGCATGGTGGCCATGTTCGGATGGATCATGCCGGAGCCTTTGGAAATGCCGCCGATAGAGATCGTTCGCTTGAACAGATTGAATTGAGTGGAAGCCATTTTCGGTTGCAGGTCGGTCGTCATGATGGCTTTGGCGGCGTTCTTCCATCCCTTTTCCGAGAGCGCGTTTTTCAACTGCGGCGCGCCCTGTTCGATTTTTTCAACGGGGAGCGGAACGCCGATGATGCCGGTGGAGGCCACCAGCGTTTCTTTGGGAGAAATGTTCAGTTCGCTGGCGACGGCCCTCGCCATGGCGCGGCAGTCTTTGGCGCCCTGATCGCCGGTGCAGGCGTTGGCGTTGCCGCTGTTGACGACGATGGCGCGAAAGGGTCGGCGTCGGGCCAGCGCGCGTTGACAATGGGTGACGCAGGGCGCGGCGACGCGGTTGGTGGTGAACACGCCCGCGCCTGATGCGGGAACGTCGGACACGATCAACGCGAGATCGAGATTTTTATTGGCTTTGATGCCGCAAGCGATGCCAGCGGTCTTGAAGCCGGGAACAGAAGGCAACTTCCCTTTGATCAATTTCATTGCTTGGTTCTTTTTCTTTATGGATAGATGGGAGCGAAGTCGATACCGGCTTTTTCGTTCAGTCCCAGCATGATGTTCATATTTTGTACGGCCTGACCCGACGCGCCCTTGATGAGGTTGTCGATGGCCGAGGTGATAATCAGTCGTTGATTGCGCTCGTCGACATGCAGGCCGACGTCGCAGAAATTGGATCCTGAGACAAAGCGCGTTCCGGCGTAGGCTCCCGGCGGGAGAACGCGAACGAACGGCTCGTCTTGATAAAACTTTGCGTAATGCGCCTGCGCTTCCGCTTGCGTGGTCTTGCGCTTCAAGGGCGCATAAATCGTGCTCAGGATGCCGCGCGTCATGGGCATCAGGTGTGGCGTGAAGGTGACGCCGATCTCGCGCCCCACCAGCGCTGAAATTTCCTGTTCAATCTCCGGCGTGTGTCGATGATTGGGCGCGGCGTAAGCGGAGATGCCTTCGTTGACTTCCGCGAATTGCGTGGTCTGCGAAGCCTTGCGTCCCGCTCCGGACGCTCCGGACTTGGAATCGGAGATGATCGCGCTTTCGTCGATCCAGCCTTTGCCGAGCAGAGGCGCCAGCCCCAAAATGACGCTGGTCGGGTAACAGCCCGGGTTGGCCAGCAGTTTCGCGGTTTTGATGGATTCGCGATACAGTTCGGGCAGTCCGTAGACGGCTTCCTTCAACAATTCGGGATGCACATGCGGGGTCTTGTACCAGGTTTCGAAAACGGCGGGGTCTTTCAGTCGAAAGTCTGCGCTCAAATCCACGAGTCGGCAGTTCCCGGAAAGAAAACCGGGAGCCTTGTCCATCGCCGCCGTGTGCGGCAGAGCCAGGAAGAGAATGTCCAGTCCCCTGGCGGTGTCGGCGCTCAAGGGTTCGAGCGTGATGTCGACGAAGCCGCGAAGCGAAGGAAAGACCTCGTCGATGCGCTGACCCTGATAGGTTTCAGAGGTCAGTCGGACGATGTCTACGTCGGGATGTCGTGATAGTATTCGCAGGAGTTCCACACCGGTGTAACCGGTGGCCCCTGCAACGCCGATTTTATACATAATTGTTCCGCGATTGGGTGCAGGAAAAAACAAGCTTGGGCGCGCGAGGCGCCCAATGGAGTAACGCCGCTGCGGCCTGGATTAACGCTTGGAAAACTGGAAGTGTTTTCTTGCGCCAGGTTGACCGTATTTTTTACGTTCCACTTTTCTGGAGTCGCGCGTCAGAAAGCCTGCGCGTTTCAGAGTGGGGCGAAGGTTGGGGTCGTATTCGATGAGGGCGCGAGCAATGCCAAGACGAACCGCGCCGGATTGACCGGACAGGCCGCCGCCGCATACGCGGGCTTTAATGTCGTAGGAGGCGCCGGTGTTAGCGGCTTCCAGGGGTTGCCGTACAATGGCTTCCAGGGATTCGCGTTTGAAATACTCGTTCAAGGTTCTACCGTTCACGGTGATAGAGCCATCGCCTGCTTGAATCCATACTTTAGCGATCGCTTCTTTTCGTTTTCCTGTCGCGTAAAAACGGTCTACATATTCATCGGTCATTCGGAATGCTCCTGGCTAGCCTTTTAAATTTTTAGAGAGTTACGTTTTCCGGGTTCTGCGAGGTGTGCGGATGATCGCTCCCGTCGTATACTCGGATGTTGGTTTTAAGCGTTCGTCCCAGCCGATTTTTGGGAAGCATGCCGAAAACGGCTTCCTTGATCAGGCTTGCGGGTTTGCGATCGAACATTTCCTGCGCGGTTCGCGATTTGATACCGCCCGGAAAACCGGTGTGTCGGTAGTAAATCTTGTCGTTCCATTTCTTTCCCGTCAAACGAATCTTGGACGCGTTGATAACGATCACGTTATCGCCGGTGTCCATATGAGGGGTGAATGTGGGTTTGGTTTTGCCTCGGATAATGGAGGCGGCCTTTGCGGCGACTTTTCCCAGCGACTGCCCTTCGGCGTCGATCAGGACCCAATTTTTTACAATATCTTTCTGTTGAACAGAAATCGTTCGGGAAGCAAGTGTCATTGTTTTATCTACTCGGAATTTTTAAACGCTGAATTAAACAAGATATCCTACGGTAACCATTGCGTTAATGTCAACTGCTGAATTGTATTCTTTCAATTTTAATTGAAATAATGTATTGTTTAACGCTGATTTATACCTGTAAACGCTCAGGATTTGCCGTATCGCCCCGATATCAATCCCTTTCTCGTAAATTTCCGAAATTATGGACTCTGAAACGATCAAGCGCCTGGAAACGGCGATTGAAAAATCCCGAACCTTCTTTTTATCGCAACAGTATCCTGAGGGCTACTGGGTGGACGAACTGGAATCGAACGCCACCATCACGGCGGAATATATCTTTTTCATGCATTTTATGGGAAGGGTGGATTCTGTCAAGATGGAAAAGTGCGCGAACTATCTGCTGAAAAAGCAGAGGGAGGATGGAAGCTGGCCTTTGTTTTACGGCGGAGCCTGCGACATCAATTCGACGGTGGAATCCTATCTGGCCCTGAAAATGGCGGGGATTCCGGTGGACCGACCGGAAATGCTCAAGGCGCGCGAGGCGATTTTCGCCAATGGCGGCATCGCAAAAACGCGGGTCTTCACCAAAATTTTTCTGGCGATGCTGGGGCAAAGCTCCTGGGATTTCGTCCCGGCGGTTCCGGTGGAGATCGTTCTGCTTCCCAACTGTTCTCCTTTCAATATCTATGAGATGTCGAGCTGGTCGCGCGGAACGGTGGTTCCGCTGTCGGTGGTGTGCGCCTATCGTCCGGTGTTTGAACTGCCGGCGGAGAAGGGCATTGCGGAATTGTTTCGCGAAGAGGATCGGGATCTGTCGATTCAGCCCACGGGCCCGGCCTTCAGCTCATGGCGCAATACTTTTATCTACATGGATCGTTTTATTAAGTTTTTGGCTTCCTTTAACGTGAAACCCTTGCGCAAAAAAGCCCTGAAAGCGGCGGAGCGCTGGATACTGGATCATCAGGAGGACGAGGGCGATTTCGCCGGCATTCAGCCTGCCATGTTCAATTCCATGCTGGCCCTGCATTACATGGGTTATCCCGACGATCATCCGGCTCTGGTCAAGGGCTTTGAAGCGATCGAGCGTTTCGAACTGAGCTGGGACGACCAACTCGGATTCCAGGCTTGCGTTTCTCCCTTGTGGGACACGGCGATCGGTATCAACGCCTTGCTGGATTCGGGGATGTCGCCCGATGATCCGGCGCTGGTCAAGGGCGGCGAATGGATATTGACAAAGCAGGTGGTCAAGCCGGGCGACTGGAAGGTGAAAAATCCTGACGCCGAGCCGGGCGGCTGGGCCTTCGAATTTTATAATGAGTGTTACCCCGATAACGACGACACGGCGGAAATCCTGATCGCGCTGGACCGGCTGGATTTGCCCGATCACCGGCATAAATTGGCGGAGTGTCAACGCGCGATGACCTGGTTGCTCAGCATGCAGAGCAAAAACGGCGGCTGGGGCGCTTTTGATATGGACAACGATCTGCAATTGCTCAACGAAATCCCTTTCGCGGATCACAAGGCGATGCTGGACGAACCGACAGCGGACGTGACGGGTCGGATTTTATGGTGTCTGGGGCGGCTCGGGTTCTCGCGAGAGCATCCGCAGGTTCGCCGCGCTCTGGAGTTTGTGCGCAAGATGCAGGAGCCGGACGGTTGCTGGTGGGGACGCTGGGGCGTCAACTATATTTATGGAACCTTTCTGGTGACGAACGGACTGCGCTCTATGGGCGAGGACATGACGCAACCGTATTTACGCAAGACAGTCGATTGGCTGGTCGCGCATCAGAACGAGGACGGCGGCTGGGGCGAAACCTGCGACAGCTACGCCGATCCTTCCCTGCGCGGTCAGGGTGAAAGCTCTTGTTCGCAGACGGCCTGGGCGATGCTGGGTTTGATGGCGCTTGGAGAAGGGCAGGGCGAAGCGATGCGCAAGGGCGCGGAGTTTTTGATGAAGCGTCAGCTCGACGAGACGGGTTCCTGGTACGAACCGCAGTTCACCGGAACGGGATTTCCCGTTCATTTTTACATCAAATACCATATGTATCAGCATTTCTTTCCGCTGATGGCTTTGTCCAGATATCGTAATGAATTGACGGGCGTTGGTAACGAAGAGAAGCGTTGAAGACCGGTTACAACTGGGCGTAGGCTTCGAGAATTTTTTCAATTTCCGTATGCGAATGGATCGGCATGCGCGCGCCGAGGTGGGTGACGACTTGCGATGCGCAATAGGAGCCTACGATTGAAGACTCTTCCAGCGAGCGTTTGTTGATGAGTCCGTACAGAGCGCCTGCGGCGTATAAATCGCCCGCTCCGGTGGTATCGACGGGAACGATGGGAAAGGTGTTGATCGACACTCTGGCGTCGTCTTTCTTTTTCGCCCAGGAGCCTTTGGCGCCTCGCGTCAGGAACAGGACTTCGGTCCATTGCGAGAGAATTTCAAATGCGGTTTCGGCGTCGTCGCTATCGGTCATGGCGCGCGCTTCGACTTCATTGCAAAACAGGATGTCGACGTTTTGCTGTATGAAGTTGCGCAGTGATTCCTTGTAGAGATTCACCACAAAGGCGTCGCTGAGGGTGAAGGCGACGGGGATTTTATTTTCCTGCGCGATTTCGACCATGCGTTTGGCGGCCGCCCGGGTTTCGTCGCCGGTCCACAGATAGCCTTCCACATAGACGCATTTTGAATTTTTGACGATGGTCGGGTCGACGTTTCTGGAATGCAGTTCGGCGGAAATTCCCAGATGCGTGAGCATGGTCCGCTCCGAGTCCGGGGTGATGAGAACCACGCAGGTGCCGGTTTCTTCAGGCTCGCCGTCGGGGCCGGGAAAGCCGACGCCGCATTCGGTCATGTCTTCGGTGTAGAGTTGACCGTAGTCGTCGTTGGCGACGCGTCCGAGATAATAGGATTTGCCTCCCAGCACGCTGAATCCGTGCAGGGTGTTGGCGGCGGAACCGCCGGAGGAAATTTTTTCGGTCTTACCGTCGAGAGCTTTTAAAATCGTGTTTTGATCTTGCGGGCTGGCAAGCGTCATGCCGCCTTTGACCAGAGAGTATTGTTGGATGAAGGCGTCGTCTACTTTGGCTTCGAGGTCCACAAGGGCATTGCCGATCCCGACCAGATCATAATTCATAGCGATTATTTTAGTAGGATTATTTTACTTTGACAGCGGGTTGTTTGCTAAACATTCGATAGGCGAGCAGGCAAAACAGGGCGACGGCGGCGATGAAAAAGGAACCTGCCGAGGCCTGGGCGATCAGTTCTACGGTATTTTTGGCTTTACCCGTCGAACCCATACCGGGCGCGAGGAATCCGGCGAGGAGCCAGAAGACGCCATAACCAAGAGAACCGATGCCTCCCAAAAGCGAGATGCCTAATTGTTGTATACGCGGGAATTTCAACCAGGCGGCCAGGATCGAGAACACGATAGCGATGACGCCCATGGTTTGCGAATGCAAATGAGCGCGCTTCATGTACACCCAGGATTTGCTGGCCACTTTATCCGCCAGAGCTTTGTCGCCTTTGTAGACGGTACTCAGCGCGGCCTGCGCGTCTTGTTTGAATTTATCTTTGAACATGTCTTCACAACAACCGAAAGACAGACCCATAAAGATGCCGAACAAAATCGCGACAAGAGAAATCGCAACACCGTATTTAATGTGGGTGAATTCAATCATATTTGAATTATAAAGTATTGGGTTCAGAAAAGAAATACAAAACCTGTTTGTAATTGCCGAAGGGCTTGGGTAGAATTTTTTCTATGAGAAATACCTTGCATCGCTTCATCAGCATTCCTGTCTTATCCTTACTTTTTTTCTTTGGCGTTCATTCGCCGGCAGTGTCGCAAACCTCCGCATCTCCTGAGGCGAAGTTTCAGAACGCGCTGGACCGGATTCTGTCCAACCGTTGTTTGAGCCAGAAAAATTTCAGCGTCAAATTCGTGTCTTTGGCGAACGAAGAGGTTTTGTATTCGGTGCGGAGCGACGCGCTTCTGATACCGGCGTCGAATATGAAACTGATCACGTCGGCGGTCGCTTTGAAAACTCTGGGGCCGGATTACCGTTTCATGACGGGTCTGTATTCGTCGGCAAGAATTCAGGATGAGGTTCTGGAGGGGGATTTGTACGTCAAGGGTTATGGCGACCCCAAGCTGGTGACGGAGCAATTGTGGTTGATGGCGCAACAGGTGCGAAATTTGCCCTTGAAGAAAATCACCGGCGATATTCTGGTCGACGACAGTTTTTTTGACGACATTCGGCGCGTGGAATCCTGGAAAAAGCGGGCCGGGTCGGAGGCCTATAACGCGCCGCTTGGAGCGTTGTCGCTGAATTTCAACACCGTCGGCGTTCATGTCGCGCCGTCTCCGAAAGTGAACGCCGCTCCCATCGTAGTGATCGAGCCGTCAGTGGATTACATCCACCTGGACAATCGTGCGACGACCCTGCCTCCCGGCAAGCGAGGGCGATTGATTGTGAATCGCCTGCCGGGGGATCGCTTTGATCGCATCACGGTGACCGGTCAGATTTCCCAGGATCAGGCGCGTTCTCTTCATTATGTGAACATCACCCAGCCCTCGTATTATATGGGATCGACCTTCAAGGATTTCCTCATCCGGGCGGGGGTGGAAGTCGACGGCGACGTGCGCCGAGATGCCATGCCGAATCACGTTCCTTTATTAACGGAGTTTTATTCAGAGCCGCTGGCCTTGAGCCTGCGCGGCGTCAACAAGTTCAGCAATAACTTCATGGCGGAACAATTGGTGAAGACCATTGGCGGCTTGAAGGAAGGGCCTCCGGGAACCACATCGAAAGGATTGAACGTGATCGAGGGCTACCTTCGATCGCTGGGCTATGGGCAGGAACAATTCAAGGTGCACGACGGTTCGGGGCTGACCCGGCGCAACCGTTTGTCTGCGGATTTGCTGGTTTCTGTATTGCGCGATATGTTTCAGGACTGGAGCGTGTTTCCCGAGTTTTTTGGTTCGCTCGCGGTGATGGGGGTGGACGGTAGCGTGGAGGATCGTTTGAAGCGAGTGCCGGAATCGCAGAAAGTGCGGGTCAAAACAGGCACGCTTAATTTTACGAGTTCCTTGTCGGGGTATTTACAATCAGCGGACGGAGAGCGGTTTGCTTTTTCGATATTGATGAATGACTTGAAGTGTTCGAACGGCAGGGTGAAGCGCATTCAGAACGCTATGATCAAAGAAGCGCTGAAATTCCACAGAGCGCCCAGACAGGAGGCGACAGCGCCTGCTGTCGATTCTTCTACGGACGAACAGCCTTAACGTCCGAAAATTTTCATATTCTCTTTTTGATCTTCTTCCAGAATTTTTTTCCAGTCGCGTTTTTGAATGGGCGCGTTTAAAAACTCTTCGTAAATCGATTTTGCGAGTTCTTTGCGATTGATTCCTTCCGGCGCAACCTGGATATCCAACTGCGCCATCGCCATATCAAAATCCTTGTCGAGTAAGGCCGCGGCGTCCATCCCGTATTCTTTTGAAGCTTGTTTGATGATGGCGGGATTGGCCCCGAAGCGTTGCGCGACTTCATTCATATTAGCGGGGCGATACTGGTTGTTCGGCTGAATGCCAAGATGATAGGCGCAGAATAATTCAAAGGGATCAATTTTAGCGACGTCCGCATTCGAGGACTTGCCGACCGGCATTGTCGATGGATTTGGCTGGCCCGAGTCCGCGACAGCGCCGTTGGCTTCCTGCGGTTTGTGCGGTCGATTGTTTTTGTTTTTGAATTTGTTATCGGGACGGAATTTGTTCTTTTGCTGAGGCCGCCCGGAGTTTTTTCCGTTGAATTTTTTACCGTCGGTTTTGACGCCGTTTTTATCGACGCCGTTTTCGTTGCGTCGGTTTTGCCCCATGGACAGATGCGAGGTCAGCGTTTTGGACGAGGCTGGAGACAGCCATTGGCGCAAACTGTTTTGCTGTTGCTGGCTATTCTGTTTATTCCTTCTCTGCGGAGAGGAATTAGAGCCTGAATTGGAGCCGGAAAGTGAATTGGAATTGGATGGCCGGTTCCCGTTTTGCGAGCGTCGATTGTTGGATTCGGACTTGTTCGCCGGCCGTTGGAATGTTCCTGTTTTTTTCAAAATTCGGAGCCTCCACTAAAAATTATTGGATGATGAAATGTTTCGCCGCATGGAGCAGCAGACGCATTTGCGGCGTCGTTATATAAGTAGAACGGTTTCATGTTGATTGGGAAGTTAAAGTTTCTAGTTGGTTGACCAAGTCGGAAAATTTAGTTAATGCCGCATCCACGGGCTGTGGGGATGTCATATCCACCCCGGCGTCCTTGAGCAAATCGATGGGGTATTTGGAACCTCCGGAGCGAAGAAAATTCAGGTAATCCTCAAGCTCAGATTTGCCGCCCTGCGATACGCGGTCGGCAAGGGCGTAGGCGGCGGAGATGCCTGTCGCGTACTTATAAACATAAAAGCTGAAATAAAAATGCGGGATGCGAAAGCATTCGAGCGACAGGCATTCGTCTAAGGTGACGTTTCTACCAAAATACAACGATAATAGCTTTTTGTAAACACTTTTAAAGTAGTCGGCGGTCAGAGGAACGCCCGATTCTGCGGCGGCGTGTATCTCCCTTTCGAATTCTGCGAACATGGTTTGACGGTACAGAGTGCCGCGAAAATTGTCGATTTCCCTGCACAATAAATAAATCTTCATTTGAGGGTCGGTCGTTTCCTCAAGCAGTTTGCGGGTGAGAAGGGCTTCGTTAAACGTCGAAGCGACTTCGGCGACAAAGATCGTGTAGTCGGCGTCCAGATAAGGCTGGTTTTTTCGGGAGTAATAGGAATGCATCGAATGACCGGCTTCATGGATCAAAGTGTACACGCTATTGATATTGTCCTCGCGGTAATTCATCAGAATGTAGGGGTTGGAATCGTAACATCCCGACGAATAGGCGCCGCTCCGTTTTCCTGGAGATTCGTAACGGTCCACCCAGCGTTGATTCAATAATCCCTGTTTCAGAATCGCGACATAATCCGCGCCCAGCGGTTGCAGGGCGGAGTCGATTTTCTCGACGGCGTCTTCGTAGGACATGTTCCATTCGACGTTGTCGACGAGCGGCACGAGCGTGTCGTAAACGCGTAATTCGTCGAGCTTCAATAAACGTTTTCTGATGTCGAAATACTTGTAGAGCGGTTCCAGGTTCGCGTGCACGCTGGCGATGAGATTGTCGTAAACGTCTGCGGATATGTTTTCCGAAAACAGCGCCTGCTCTCTGGCTCCCGAATAGCGTCGGGCGCGGGCGTAGAACAAATCCTTCTTCACGCTTCCTGCCAGCAAGGCGCCATAGGTGAAGCTGTGGTTCTGATAGGCTTCGTAAAACGTATGGAAGGAGTTTTTTCTCAGGTCGCGGTCATAGCTTTGCAGGAGACTTTGGAAATTGCCGTGCGTGATGATGGTCTCGACGCCTTCGGCGTCGGTGACGGAGCCGAGTTTTAAATCGGCGTTGTCGAGCATGTCGAAGCCTTCGCGCGCGGCGCGGGCCATGTCCATCGAAGAAGCCAAAAGATACTCTTCCTGCTCGGACAGGGTGTGCTCGCGGTAACGTAGAATTTTTTCCAAATACAATTTATAGGGTTTCAACGATTCGGATTCGAGATTCTTCGCCATTTCGTCCGCTGGTATCGACATCAGTTCGGAGTCGATGAAACTGCGCGCCTGCGAGAGTCGGGTCGCGATGTTGACGGCTTTTTCGAATTGTTCCTGTCGCGAGACCTTGGTCTTGTCTTCGTCGTTGCGCAAATGCGCGTAGGTGTAAACCCGGTCGAGCTGGCGCATGCATTCGGCGTCGAATTCGATGCAGGATTGAATGCTGGCGGCGCCTTTAGCGAAGGTTCCCTTGAACGCGGCATAGCCCTCAACGCGCGATTCCAATTCGGCGACTTCCTTTTCCCAGCGATCATCGGCGGAATAAAGGTTGGAAAGATCCCAGGTGGAATCTTCGGGGATGTCGTCGCGTGACTTGTAGTTTACTGGAGCGTTCATGATTAGGGGCCTGTATTGTGTTTTAAGTAACTGAGTTAAGCGAGTCTGTTTTTAGCCAAGCGCTTCGGACACCGTTTTCAGGTGCGTGTCGAGGCGTTCCCGCTTCTCTGCCAGATCGTCTTTTCGTTGCGTGTCTTTTGCCACCACTTCGGCGGGGGCCTTGTCGACAAAATTGGGATTGGACAATTTCTTATCGAGCAATTCCCATTCTTTCTGAATTTTCTTCAATTCTTTTTCAACCCGTTTTTTCTCATCGGCGAAATCAATGACGCCTTCCAGGGGCGCGAACAGGTCCATCCCGTCGACCACTGATGAGGCGGCGCCTTTGGGCTTGACGATTTCCGGGCCGCATTCCAGCGTTTCAAGACGGGCCAGCTTGCAGATCGCGTCGCCGTGCTTTTGCAGGGCGTCGAGCGCCCAGGCGTCTCCGGTTTTGATCAGGATACGCAATTTCAGTCCGGGGTTGATGTTCATCTCGCCGCGAATGTTGCGCACTCCGGCGACGACGTTCATGAACAGTTCCATTTCCTTCTCCGCCGCTTCGTCGCTGAAGGCTTCATCGTAAGTCGGGTACGAGGCTTTCATGATGCTTCCGCTGGAGCCGGGCAGTTTCTGCCAGATTTCTTCGGAGATGAAAGGCATGAAAGGATGCATCAATCGCAGACTGCTTTCAAGTACGTGTAGGAGGATTTCCTGCGCGGATTTTTTTTCGTCTCCGGTTTTGAACAGGCGCGGCTTGCTCAACTCGATGTACCAGTCGCAGAACTCGTGCCAGATGAATTTGTACAGCGCCATCGCCGCTTCGTTGAACTTGAAATTATCGAGCGCCTGATTGATCTCTTTCGATGCGGCGTTGAGGCGGCTGAGAATCCAGCGGTCCTCCGTTGCCAGCGTCGCGCTCTTCAAGTCGCGGGTCGTACCGGAATAGTCTTCCAGATTCATGAAGATGAAACGCGAAGCGTTCCAGATTTTGTTGCAGAAGTTGCGGTAGCCTTCGATGCGATCTTCCGCCAGTTTCACGTCGCGTCCCTGCGCGGCGAAGGCGGCGAGGGTGAAGCGCAGGGCGTCGGTTCCGTATTCGCTCATGATGGCGAGAGGGTCGATGACGTTGCCCTTGGTCTTGCTCATTTTCTGACCTTCAGCGTCGCGCACCAGAGCGTGAATATAGACTTGCTTGAAGGGAACCTCTCCCATGAATTTCAATCCCATCATGACCATGCGCGCGACCCAGAAAAATAAAATGTCGAATCCGGTGCAGAGCAGGGAGGTGGGGTAATAGGTTTCCAGCGATTTGGTTTTCTCCGGCCAGCCGAGCGTCGAGAAGGGCCACAGCGCGGAACTGAACCAGGTGTCGAGCACGTCGCTTTCGCGTTCAATTTGCTTCGAGCCGCAATGTTCGCATTGCTCCGGGTCTTCGCGCGAGACGGTCATCTTGTCGCAGTCGCTACAGAACCACGCGGGGATCTGGTGTCCCCACCAGATTTGCCGTGAGATGCACCAGTCGCGGATATTTTCCATCCATTCGAAATAAGTGTTCTCCCAGAATTTCGGAATGATTTCGATAGAGCCGTCGCGCACCGCCTGGATCGCCGGTTCCGCCAGAGGTTTCGCTCTCACGAACCATTGTTTGGAGAGATACGGCTCGACGACGGTTTTACAGCGGTAGCAATGGCCGACGGAATGCATGTGGTCTTCCACGCTGACGAGCAGACCTTGTTCCTGCAAGTCCTCGACGATTTTTTTGCGGCAGTCGAAACGGTCGAGTCCCTGGTAGGCGCCTGCGTTTTCATTCATCGCCGCGTCGGGGGTCAATACGTTGATGCTTTCGAGTTGATGGCGCCGCCCGAGTTCGAAGTCGTTCGGATCGTGCGCGGGCGTGACTTTCAGCGCGCCGGTGCCGAAGGCGAGATCGACGTAAGCGTCTTCGATGATGGGGATCTCGCGATTGAGCAGGGGAAGGATCAGCGTCTTTCCCTTCATGCCGGTGTGGCGTTCGTCTTCCGGGTTGATCGCTACGGCGGTGTCGCCGAGCAGTGTTTCCGGTCGGGTGGTGGCGATGATCAAATGTTCGTCGCTTCCCTTGACGGGATAACGGATTTCGTAAAGGGCGCCGAGCTTTTCCTGATGTTCCACCTCGAGGTCGGACAGCGCGGTGTGGCAACGCGGACACCAGTTGATGATGTAGTCGCCTTTGTAAATCAAACCCTCTTCGTAGAGCGAGACGAAGACTTCGCGCACGGCTTTGGAGAGGCCGTCGTCCATGGTGAAGCGATTGCGCTCCCAGTCGAGAGAGGCGCCGAGCTTGCGCAGTTGGCGTTCGATGGTTCCGCCCGATTCCTTGCGCCAGGTCCAGATGCGTTCGATGAAGGCGTCGCGTCCCAGTGTTTGCCGGTCGGTTCCTTCGGCGCGCAACTGGCGCTCAACGACGTTTTGCGTGGCGATGCCCGCATGGTCGGTGCCGGGTTGCCAGAGCGCATTGAATCCCAGCATGCGCTTCCAGCGCGTCAGAATGTCCTGCAGGGTGTTGTTGAAGGCGTGGCCTATATGGAGCGATCCGGTGATGTTGGGCGGAGGGATGACGATGCTGTAGGGCGGGCCGGCTTGTTCGGCGTCGGCGCGGTAATAACCGTTTTCTTCCCAGTAACGCGACCAGTGATCTTCCGCCTGATGCGGATCGTATTGCTTTTCGAGTTCAATTTTCATGTGACAATTTCATGTTGAGCGTGTTGCAAGCGCAAGGTTTCAGACCGAGCCTGCGCAAGCAGAAACAAGTCCTGATAGATTCATTATTGATTGAATGAGCGAAAGTTTGAACTTGGGTCGGAGCCCAAGACGCCTGTGAGGATGGGGGCGATCCTGGCGGCGTTTCTAGAAATCGTCCATTTGTTTGATGCGTTCGATTTCTTCTCGAATGACCGCCTTGGCGATGTGAGGCGTTATCTCCCTCACAATTTCTCGTACAGACTCTACGATGGTTTCAGACAATCCGTCAATTTCTTTTTCAATCGAGCTGTCGAGCGAATTTTCCAGAACGCCCTTGATGCGTTCTCCCACGATTTTTACGAAGGGGTCCTCGTCGACGCGAAACGGGTTTCGCGGGCGCGGCGCATCTAATGAATAGGAAGCTGTGGGATTGGGCTGGCGCGACAAATTGTCGAGACTTTCCTGAATCAGATCGGGACCGCCTTTGGAGCTTGAAAACGCCGAGGGCGCCATTGTCTCGAGAAGGTCTTCGGGTTCGGCGATGATATCGTCAAAATCGTTTGAGTCGTTCATGGCTTTTGTCTTCTTTTCGGGTTCGACGGTTTTTACCGGTTTGGGTAAACGTTTCATTTCCGCGAATGCCTGGTCCAGTTCTGAATCGTTATCCATCCCATTATAAGCGTTCCTTTCTGATAAATCTTCTCCAAAGTCGGGTAGCGGAAACATGCGGGAGCCGGTGATGGCGGAAGAGGATTTCTCAGTCGCTTTTTCATGCCGATCCATGTTCTTGAGCGTCTCCGATTCCTTCAACATTTCGGCGATGACTTTCTGACTCTTCTGGGTCGCGGCGTTTTCGTCTTCCGGGTTGACTTCCATGGAAGGAGCTTCTGCGACAGGCTCGGGTGCTTCCGGCTCTGGAGTTTCTATTGTCGGCGTTTCGGCTACAGGTTCCGGTTCGGGTTCGTTGACGGGAGGGTCTGGCTCAGGGGCTTCAATGATTTCAGGCGGAGCGCTTTCTGCTTCGACGGCTTGGCTTGCCGGAGATTCGGATGGAGCGTCGAGTTCAAACATTTCATCGAGCATCTGGTCGAAAGAAATTTCCTTGCGCGGGCTGGGTGCGTCAAGAGGCGTTTCTTCGCTTGCTTCGGCGCTTTCGTCCATAGCAGGTTCCGGCGGCTCAACAGCTTCTTCTGCAGGTTCGCTTGAAACGGGAGCGGGCGGAGTTTCTGGCTCGTCCGGGATCGCGGCGGTCGTTGCCGGTTCTTCGGGTGTTTCGGCTTCGTCGACCAAGGTCTCTGCTGTTTCGTCCGGGTTTATTTCGTCGTCGGCATTCAGCGTGATTGCGCCTTCGCCGTCGTCTTCCGCCTCGTCGTTGATGATCGAGTCGGCCGACAATTCAAAGGCTTCTTCTGTTTCTTCGATAGCGTCTTCGGCGCTCAATGCGATGACGTCGTCTTCAGGCGGCGGATTGATGATCGCGGCTTCTGACAGTTCAATGGCTTTAGTTTCGTCGGCGTCTGCGCTGGATTCGCCTGCAAGCAGTTCGCGTATTTTATTGATGACGTCGTCGGACTTGAAGGGCTTGGAAATGTGATCGTCGGCGAGGCATTCTTCAAATTTATCCTGATTGAAATCTTCGAAATCGCTGGCCAGAAGCAGGACCTTGATATGTTTCAGGTCGGGGTCGGATTTGATTTTATGGCTCAGGGCGAAACCGTTGAGCTCGGGCATTTCAATATCCGCGAGGACAATGTCCGGGGCGAATGTGGAAATTTTTTCAAGCGCTTCGTTGCCGCTTGAAACGCCTTCAACGCTTTCATCTTCGTTTTCGAACGCCATGGCGACGATTTTTCGTATGGTACTGCTGTCGTCGGCCACTAAAATTTTTGATGCCATGTGCCAATGGGGATGGTTGGAACGGTCGGGAGATTCATTGATCCGACCGGTCGTTGACGGGAAGTCGCGCTGTGCGTTTCCGGTAACATATTCAATTAAAACGGTTTAAGTATAGCATAATTTGCAAATACCATTGCAAAATTTAGCTTATTATGGGTAAGGTTGAAGGCGATGTCTTCCGAAAAGAACTAGAGCCGGAATCTTGGCAGATCAATCACAGTTACGGACAAATGATGCGTATTCTTAATCAAATCAAATTCACGCTGATGCTCAGCGTCTTCGTCGCCTTGACGGGGGCGACTGCGGTTGCGGAAGCCAAGTACCTTCAACTGGATGCCTTGATGGGCGCCAAAACCCGCTTCTCCAATGGTTGTCTGACGGTGGAGGAAACGGCGGAAATGGCCCGGCAACGCAATCTGGACATCGTTTTCTATTCCGATCTGGCGCGCAATTCTATTGAGTTTGGCATTTTCCCCTTTGAGCGCATCTTCAAAAAAAGCGAGACCCTGCCGTCGGCCTTGTCTGTCGGAGCTTCGGGTTATCTGGCGGAAATCAACACGATCAATTCCAAAGTCAAGGACATGATGCTACTGCCGGGAATGGAGGCTTCGCCCTTCTATTACTGGAGCGGCAACGTATGGGACAAGGATCTGGTCGCGCATCATTTCGACAAACGACTCATGGCGGTGGGTTTGAACTCACCCGAAGCCTATGAGCAAATGCCCATTCTGAACAGCAATTTTTCCAAACGCGGCATGGGCAATATTTCGACATTTTTTATCATCGGCGTTCTCTTGTTCATCGCGTCGCTGGTCATGGTCATCAAGGACAGGTATCGCAAACCGGCGTTGGGCATCGCGGTCTTGTCCCTGCTGGAAGCGTTCAATTATCATCCTTTCCAGAGTTCATCCTTTAATCAGTATCAGGGCGATCAGGGAGTCGCGCCTTATCAGGAATGGATTGACTACGTCAATTCAGCGGGCGGGCTTTCGTTCTGGGTGGACGTCAACGCCGAGGATGGGATTCGCCAAATGGGAGCGACGCAATTGGAGACTCTGCCTTATCCTGAGGACCTGGTGTTGTCGCAACGTTATACCGGTTTTGAAGGGGTTTCATTCAACCCAACCCTGCAGGTCGATACGGGGATGGAATGGGATCATATCTTGCGCGAGCACGCTCTGGGCAATCGACCGCAACCGACCTGGACGATCGGCGCGAATACCATCGCCTGCGACGGTCAGGACGGCATGTCTCTGGGCGACGTGAGAACTATCATTCTGGTTCGCGAGAGAAGCGCCGACGCCGTGCTACAGGCCCTGCGCGCAGGCCGGATGTATTCGGTGCGGCAAACGGGAACGGACCGACTTTCTCTCGATGCGTTTGAGGTTTACGATCCTGAAAGCAAAAACGCCGCAACGTTCGGCGAGGAACTGGCGGCGACGGGAATTCCTGAAGTGCGCGCCAAGGTGCGTTCGGTACAGGGCGGTTCCAAGTCGGCGACGGTGACATTGATCCGCAACGGTATCAAGGTTCATGAAGAAACGGCCACCCTGCCTTATGAGCTGGTATGGCAGGATAAGGATATAGAACGCCACGACCTGTCTTATTATCGCTTGAATGTGAGCGTGAGTTCGGCGGAGCGACTGGTTGCCAACCCGATCTTTGTGCGTTTTGGAAGCGGGCAGGATCAGCTTGCGGCTCTGGATCCCGGAGCGCTTCCTCCTGAAAGCGTGAAAGCTCCGGCGGCTCCCTCGATGCCGAAGGTGAAGGCTCCGAGCGCGCCGCGTGCGCCTTCGATGACGACTCCCGGCTCGCCTGGAGTGGGCGCGCCGTCAAGGGGAATGGATATTCAAGCTCCGAAGATCACGACGCCGTCCGTCTCCGCGCCCAAAGCGCCGGACGTTTCAGGCATGAAAGTGGATTTGGGATATACGGGCGGAACCGGACAATTTGTCGTCCCTCGTCTCGACGGATTGTCGATCAAGAAGGGGCCGGGCGCGGTGTTTCCTGAAGTGGGCAAGGCGGATCGGGGCGAGCGCCTGGAAGTGGTGCGCAGAACTTCGGTGATGGTGGACGACAAGCCCTGGCTGGTGGTGCGGCGTAACGGAGAGTTGGGCTATGTCTGGGAAGGTCTTGTGAAGACGCAGTGATTTTCAGTGAGTCTCCACTGAAAATTTCAAACGCTTTCCATATAGATTGAGTGGCCTTGCAGACCGGTGTCTGAAAATTCTTTCAATCCCGAAGCGCGACTATCGCATTCAAACGTTTTCCTTATAAGGCGCAGGGTCTTGCAGACCCGCATCTGAAAATCCTTTCAATCTCAAAATACAACTGTCGCAGTGACCGCAGGCGAGTCCTGTATCGGAAGGCGCGTAACAACTGTGCGCGCGCGAGTAGTCGACTCCCAGTTCCATTCCCGTGCGAATGATTTCGGCTTTGCTCATATGGATCAACGGCGCATGAATGCGTATGCGTTCGGCGTCGGTCACTCCCGCTCGCGTCGCCAGGTTGGCGAGATTTTCAAACGCTTCGATGAATTCCGGTCGGCAGTCCGGGTAGCCGCTGTAGTCCACGGCGTTGACGCCGACAAAAATATCTTTCGCCTCGATCACTTCGGCGTAAGCCAGGGCATAGGATAGAAATAATGTATTGCGCGCCGGAACGTAAGTGACGGGTATGGAAGCGGAGATTTCTTCATCGCTTCTGTTTTGCGGAACCTCTATCGAGTCGGTCAGGGCGGAGCCGCCGATCACGCGCAGGTCGGCTTTGATCAATTTATGCATGTCAGCGCCCATACGGCGCGAGGCCTCTTCGGCGCGTTCGAGTTCGATCCGGTGACGCTGACCGTAGTCAAAACTGAGGGTGTGAACGCAAAAGGACTCTCTGAGGGCCAGAGCGAGGACGGTTGTCGAATCGAGACCGCCGCTGAATAAAACGACTGCATTAGCTTTCATTGGCGCGTATCTTTATGTAAATTAAGGGCTTATGTTGGTTTTTGGGTTTTTGGTCGGGCCGGAGACGGTATTTTTGCATGATTGTCGGGAAAGCCGTAATGAATCTTGACATTACAAAGGCTTATTATATACTAACCCTTTTCTGATAAGCGAGTTTTCCCGCCTTGACAGGTACCGGTTCCTGCGTTTCGAGAGTTTCCCTTGGGAGAATCGTTCTCGCGGGAAGACTGCCTGAAGGTTTAATTATTTTGAAAGACTCTTTTTTCTTTCCGGATTCATTATATGTTTGAAAGTTTATCATCCCGTTTGGATGGAATCTATAAGAAGCTGCGCGGCCGCGGCGTGCTCAAGGAAGCCGACGTCGATGAAGCTCTGCGCGAGATTCGCGTTGCTCTGATCGAGGCGGACGTCAGCCTGTCCGTCATCAAGGATTTTCTGGCAGACGTGCGCGAGAAAGCCATCGGCGTTGAAGTGCTGAAAAGCCTGACGCCGGGTCACCAGATGGTGAAGGTGGTGTCGGATCATTTGGCGGGCTTGCTGGGCGAAGATTTTAGCGACATTCGTTTTTCATCTGAACCGCCGACCGTCATTCTCATGGCGGGTTTGCAGGGTTCGGGTAAGACCACGTCGGTGGCCAAGCTGGCGCGTCGTTTCAAGCTGAAGGGTAAGACCTGCATGATGGTTCCCGCCGACGTGTATCGACCGGCGGCGATCGAACAATTGAACGTGTTGGGACAAGAGCTGGAAGTCGACGTTTATCAGGCGGGCGATGAAAAAGATCCCGTACAGATTTGTAAGAAAGCGATAGAGGAAGCGGCGAGAAAATTGTGTCATGTGGTGATTCTGGATACGGCGGGCCGCCGACAGAACGACGCAGAATTGATGGCGGAACTCAAGGCCATCAAGGAAGCGACCAACCCGCACGAAGTTTTGTTTGTCGCGGACTCGATGATGGGTCAGCAGGCGGCGGAAACGGCAAAGACCTTTAACGAAGCGGTTGGCATCGACGGCGTCATCCTCACGAAATTGGACGGCGACGCGCGCGGCGGCGCGGCCTTGTCGGTGAAATCGGTGACGGGCAAACCCATTCGCTTTGTCGGTCTGGGGGAAAAACTCGAGGCGCTGGAGCCGTTCCATCCGGATCGAATCGTTTCCAAGATTCTGGGCATGGGCGACGTGATGTCGCTCGTGGAAAAAGCCGAACAGATTTACGAAGTTGAAGAGCGGGAGAAGCTGGAAAAGAAAATCAAGGGCAACAGTTTCACGCTCGACGATTTCAAGGATCAGCTCAAGCAGGTTCAGAAGATGGGTTCCATGCAACAGATTCTTTCGATGATTCCCGGCGCTGGAAAATTAAAGGGCGTGAACGTCGACGAAAGCGCTTTTGTGCGTATTGAGGCGATCATCAACTCCATGACTCCCGCCGAACGGGCGAAGCACGGAATGATCACATCCAGTCGCAAACGCCGGATCGCGCAGGGAAGCGGAACGCGCGTGAACGACGTGAATAAATTATTGAAGCAGTTTGCGCAAATGCAAAAGATGATGAAGAAGTTTTCATCCGGCAAAATGCGCGGCATTGATTTGGGTATGTTGGGCGGACGCGGCGGCGGTTTTGCTCCGTTCAAGTGAGCCGGTTTTTCATAGCCCGGCGCGCGGCAGATATTGAATTTTTTGAAATCATTTTTTAATCGTTAACGATTCTTTTTAATCAGGAGGTCAGACCTTGGCAGTTGTCATCAGATTAACCCGACGGGGAAGCAAGAAGAAACCGTTTTACCGAATTGTCGCGGCAGATTCGCGAATGCCTCGCGATGGGCGTTTTCTCGAAATTTTGGGAACCTACGATCCGTTGAAAGACGGCGAGCAGGTAACGCTGGACGCGGAACGAGCGCAAAGCTGGTTGAAAAACGGCGCGCAACCGAGCGATACGGTAGCTTCTCTGTTTAAAAAAGCCGGCGTCGGCGCTTAAGAGCCGCTTGTGGATGAACAGGCTTCGTGCCAATGGGTTGCCGTCGGCGCGTTGACCAAAACGCATGGTTTGAAAGGTGAAATCAAATTTCACCCCTTTGTGTCCGACCCGCAAATCATCGACAGCATTCACTCGGTGCGCCTGGGGCGCGAGGATGCGGAGCCGGAATCGCGCGTGTATCAGGTGGACAGTCTTCGCGGACATTTCCCGAAGCTGATCCTGAAATTTTCGGACGTCTCTTCTATAGAAGACGTGCAGGCTTTTTCGGGCCGAACGGTATACGTGCAGGAGGCCGACTTTTCTCCGCTTCCCGAAGGCGAGTACTACTGGTTCGAAATCGAAGGGATTGAAGTTTTCGACGAGGAAGGCAATTTTTTCGGTCGCGTTGAGGAGATCATCGAAACCGGCGCGGCGGATGTTTATGTGGTGCGCGACGGCGAACGAGAGTTCATGTTGCCGATGACGGATTCCATTGTGAAAGAGGTGGATCTGGAACAGCGCAGACTGATCTTTCATCGACTCGAGGGATTGATTGAAGACCCTCAGGATTGACATCATCACGATTTTCCCGGGAATGTTCGAGTCTCCGTTTAACGAGAGCATTCTGAAACGGGCGCGTGAAAAGGGATTGCTGGAAATTGGCCTGCACGATACGAGGGCTTTTTCCCGCAACAAGCACAAGAATGTAGACGACGCTCCCTTTGGCGGCGGCGCCGGAATGGTGATGAGCGCGGAACCGCTGGCGCTGGCCATTGAGTCGGTGCGCAGGGAGCGACCGGACTCGAAAACGATTTTGCTGGCCCCCGGTTCGAAACCGCTGAATCATGACAAAGCGAAAGAACTGGCGGAACGGGACGCGTTCACTCTGGTTTGCGGTCGTTACGAAGGCATCGACGAGAGGGTGCGGCAACGATTCATTGACGAGGAGCTGTCCATCGGAGATTATATTCTCTCCGGCGGAGAATTGGCGGCGATGGTGGTTGTGGATGCGGTGACGCGTTTGCGACCGGGAGTTCTGGGCGACGAGAACTCGATCGTGGAAGAGACGTTTTCTGAAGGATTGCTGGAATATCCTCAGTACACGCGTCCAAGAGATTTCAGGGGAGATTGCGCTCCGGAAGTGCTGGTGTCGGGGGACCCTAAAAAAATTAAAAGCTGGCAACGCAAACAGGCGTTGTTGAAAACGGCGCGAATGCGGCCCGATCTGTTGAAGAAGATTCAACTGACGGAAGAGGACAAGCGCATTCTGGAACAGACAGATTTTGACTGAAGCGGCAAAAACGACAATCCATGTGGCCCTGGTCCATTTCCCTGTTTATAACAAACTGAAGGAAATTGTCGCCTCGTCGGTCACGACGCTGGATGTTCACGACATATCGCGCATTTGCCGGACCTTTGCGGTGGACACGTTTTATGTGGTGACGCCGCTGAAATTACAGCAGGATCTGGTGGCTCGCATCATCGGTCACTGGGTGGAAGGTTATGGGGCGGAATACAACCCGACCCGCAAGGAAGCTCTGCTGACCTGCAAGGTGCAGGACTCGGTTGAAGACGTAACGGCGGATCTCACCGAACGCTATGGGGTCGCGCCCCGGGTCGTGGTGACATGCGCCAGATCGTTTGAGCAAAGCGTGGATTACCAGTCGTTGCGAGATGAGTTGGCGGGGGGAGGGCATTTCCTCTTTCTGTTCGGAACCGGTTGGGGCCTGGAGAAAAATTTATTGTTGGGGGCCGACTATATTCTGGACCCGATTGAAGGGCTGGGCGATTTTAACCATTTGCCGGTTCGGTCGGCGATCTCGATAATTATGGATCGACTGCTTTCAAAAAAATAACGGAATACGATTTTTATATACAGGAAACATTCAGAGTCTAGGAGAAAAGTATGAACTTGATAGATCAGATTGAAAAAGAAGCGATGAAGCAGGAAGTTCCCGATTTGCATGTCGGGGACACGGTGAAAGTACATATGCTGATTGTGGAAGGCGAGAAGGAACGTATTCAGATCATCGAAGGCGTTTTGATCCGCATCAGCGGCGGCGGTATCCGCAAGACCCTGACGGTTCGAAAAATTTCCTTCGGCATCGGCGTTGAGCGAATCTTCCCTCTGCATTCCCCGCGTGTGGAAAAAGTGGAAATTGTCAAGCGCGCGAAAGTGCGACAGGCTCGTTTGTATTATTTACGCGAACTTCGCGGCAAGGCGGCTCGTTTGAAGGAACTGAAGCCGACGCGGCCAGAAGGCGGCAAGAAGAAACGGGTTCGAGGAAAGAAAAAGAAATCTGCGTAAAACGTTTCTGGCTTCTTTGGATGAAGTCGAGCGAGAGCAAAAAGCAAACCCCCGCCGCCCGAAGGGCGACGGGGGTTTTTGTTTTCCCTCCCGGTTTGTGAGGCGCGCGGTGGGAAGGAAAACAAGGGGTGCTCGAAAATACGGGCGAATCCAGCTAAGGGAGCGTTCAGTTTCCTTGAATGAATTCCGGGGTCGAACGATCTTCCCGAACCTGATCGGCTACGACCTGCTGTTGCTCTTCGACAACATCGCGGTTTTGGTCGGACTGCGCGATGATGGCGGCTTTTTGTTCATCGGTCGGGGCTTCCGGCTCGACGGCTGAAACTGCGCTGGCGAATGCGAGCAAGGCAATGATTGAAAGAGCGGCGATGCTGTTGCGAGTCGTTCGTTTCATGTTACCCTCCTGATGGTTTTCAGTTCGATGGTCTTTAAAAATATCTGATTGCATTGTGTTCATGCGAATTGAAAATTTTTTAAACTTCTGTCTTTATAAGAGCAAGTAGCATTCCAAAATCAGGCGAGAGAGGGCATAGTTTTGGGTTTCATTCGAAAAGCCGCGTAATTTCGCGCTTTATGTCAGCGCTTTTTTGTCGGATGAATTTTGAGGCTGAAGTTGAAGGTTCTGCTTTTATTTTTAATGGATGAAATTATGCACAGTCGCCGGTACTTTTTGTATAAACGCATGGGGTTTTTCAGAGGGCGCCATGCTGGACTTTGAAAGAAAGGCGCGTCAGGAAGGTCATGTGTTTGTCGCGGGAGTCGACGAAGCCGGGCGCGGTCCGCTGGCGGGGCCGGTGGTTGCGGCGGCGGTGATATTTTCTGACCTGACACGCTTTGACGGTATTGACGATTCCAAAAAAATGACGGAGAAGCAGAGGGCGGCGCAGTTTGATTTGATCCGAGACAAGGCTCTGGCCTATGGAGTGGGGATTGTCGATGCGCCGACCATCGACAGGATCAATATTCTGCAGGCGTCGCGACTGGCGATGAAGATCGCTGTGGAACAAATGGAGCGCGTTCCCGATTTATTGTTGATCGACGGTAATCAGAAGATTGAAGTCGGCTTGGCGCAGAGAACGGTGATCAAAGGCGATTCTCTCAGTCAGTCCATCGCCGCCGCTTCGATTCTGGCGAAGGTCATCCGCGACCGCATGATGGCGCGCTACGACGCGACCTATCCCGGTTATGAATTCAAACGTCACAAGGGTTACGGCACCGCCTTGCACCGGGAACGCATTCGCCAGCTCGGTCCTTGTGTCCTGCACAGAAAAAGTTTTAAAGGCGTCAAAGAGTTTCTATAATAGCGACGGTACAATTTTTCCTCACACTCCGCTTAATTCATGCTTTCCATTCTAGGGCAACGATGGGTTCTGTACGAACCGGAGCCGGACACGCTGGATCGTCTGACGCAATCCGCTGAGATCACCAGCCACATGCATTTTCTCGCGCAGTCCGAAAAATCGGAAATGGATGCGGGCGCTCTGGAGCTTTTATCAAAGCGGTTGGCGCGTTTGATGGCGCGTCTGCTCATTCGCCGTCATGTCGTCACGCCGGAAGAGGCCCGGTTTTTTTTACAGGCGCAACTGTCCGATGTGCATGATCCTTTCCTGATGAAGGGAATGAAAGAAGCGGCGGAACGCATAGCGTTGGCGCTGGAGCGGAACGAATCGATCACGGTGTTTTGCGACTACGATGTCGACGGGGTGACTTCGGCGGCCTTCCTCTATCATTTTTTTAAAGACCTCGATGCTCCAGTAGAATATTACCTTCCCGAACGCAAAAGCGAAGGCTATGGCGTGAACGAAAACGCCGTCCGCAAAATCGCCGCATCGGGATGCACGTTAATGATCACCGCTGATTGCGGCATCACCGCCAACAAGGAAGCGGTCGTCGCCGCGAGCCTGGGCATGGATATGATCATCACCGACCATCATCAGGTGGGAACTGACGGCTTGCCGGATGCGGTGGCGGTATTGAATCCGCATCGCTCCGATTGCGATTATCCTTACCGTTTTCTGGCGGGCGTGGGCCTGGCGTTCAAGCTGGCGTCGGGTGTCCGCTCAGAACTGCACCGCAGGGGACGGGCGAAGGAGAGCTTGCCGAATCTGAAACGCCATCTCGATCTGGTGGCGCTGGGAACCATCGCCGATGTGGCGCCTCTGACCGGAGAAAATCATATCCTGTGCCGACATGGATTGGAAGTGGCGCGGACGACGTCGAAGCCGGGTTTGCAGGCTTTGAAGGAAATTTGCGGTTCCTCCGGCGCGGTGGACCCGCGGACCGTCGGCTTTGGTCTCGGGCCGCGGTTGAATGCGGCGGGGCGGCTGGGCAAGGCGGACACGGGCTTTCATTTGCTGACGGAAGAAAACAAGACGAAAGCGGTTGCTCTGGCGCGCGAACTCGACGATTCGAATCAGGAGCGCAAGGACATCCAGGAGGAAGATTTCAAGGAGGCGGAGTATTTGCTCGATCGACAAGCCGATGTCAATGCGGACCCGGCCATTGTGCTGGCTTCGGAGCAATTTCACAGCGGCGTGATCGGGATTGTGGCGTCGCGCCTGGTGGAAAAATATTTCAGGCCGGTGGTGTTGATCGCCGTCGAGAATGGCGTGGGCAAGGCCTCGGCGCGCTCGATACCCGCGTTCAATTTATTCAAGGCCTTTACGGAATGCGGCGAGTGGATGCTTCAATATGGCGGTCACGCCTACGCGGCGGGAATGACGATTCAGGAAGAAAAGATTGATTCGTTTCGAGAGGCCTTTCTGGCGGTGGGAAATCGGATATTGACCGAGGATGATTTTATTCCCGAGTTGGCGCTGGACGGCGAACTCTCCATTGGCGAGATTGATCTGACCTTGCAGAAAATGCTGAACCTTCTTGAACCCTGCGGCGCAGAAAATAAGGTTCCTTTATTTAAGATTTGCTCGGTGAATGTAGACCATGTGCGAACGATGGGGAAGGATGGCTCGCATGTGCGTCTGAAATTAAGTCAGAATGGGCAGACTATTGAGGGCATAGGCTTCGGGCTGGCGGCGGATCTGGAGCGTTTGGACCTTCAGGCTCCAGTCGACCTGGCCTGTGAAATCCAGCTAAACGACTGGGGCGGACGGCGCAAGGTGGAGTTGGTGATCAAGGATATTCGTCAGATTTGAGATGATTGTAGGAATTCGAGAGTATTTTTATAGGAAAAACTTCCCCTGTTTTTACCTGCGATTAGATTTACTGCGTATTTGATTCTTGACAGATTTTATTGCTGTGCTATAAAAAAAAGGTCAATTTTAACAGGGGAAAAGTTATGGCTACAGGAAAAGTTAAGTGGTTTAATGACCGAAAAGGGTATGGTTTTATTGAATCGGATGACGGCGGCGATGTCTTTGTCCACTTTTCAGCAATTGAGATGGATGGGTTTAAAACACTGAGTGAAGGGCAGCCTGTTGAGTTTGAGGTCAGTTCGGGGCCGAAGGGGCCGCAAGCCTCGAATGTTGTAGCCCGATAAGTAAGTTCTGAAAACCGGCAGAGCTTCGGCTCTGCCGGTTTTTTTTTGTCCTGCAGTCCGGGGACTATGATATAGGATGAAGCATGTTACTCGCGATAGATGTTGGAAATACGCATAATGTGATCGGCCTGTTTTCAGGGGACCGATTGGTCACCCATTGGCGTATCCGCACGGAGCGCAATCGCACGGCGGATGAATACTGGGTGTTGATCAAAGAGTTTATTCTATTACACGGCGTGGAAGCGGAAACGCTGGACGATATCGTGGTGGCCTGCGTGGTTCCTCCCCTGGCCCCGATTCTGGAGGAGATGGCGGCGAAATATTTTTCCTGCAAGCCCCTGATTGTTGGTCCAGGGGTGAAGACGGGAATTTCCATCCTTTACAGAAATCCGGCGGAAGTGGGAGCGGACCGCATCGTGAATTCTGTCGCGGGATTTGAAAAATATGGCGGCCCTCTCATCATCGTTGATTTTGGTACGGCGACGACTTTCGACGCGGTGTCGAAAAAAGGCGAGTATCTGGGTGGGGCGATTTGTCCCGGCGTTCAGGTTTCGCTGGAAGCGCTGTTTGAAAAAACCGCCAAGTTGCCGCGCGTCGATTTATCCTGGCCCAAATCGGTGATCGGCAAATCAACGGTGGAGAGTATTCAGTCCGGCGCGGTGTTTGGCTATCTGGGCATGGTGGATGTGATGGTCAACCGCATCAAGGAAGAGATGAAGCAGAACCCAAAAGTCATTGCGACCGGGGGCATTGCGGACTGGATCACGCCTAAAAGCGAAACGATAGACGTGAACGATCCCTTCCTGACGCTGGAAGGATTGCGGTTGATTTACGAAAAGAATCGCTGATCCATTCACAAACAAATAGCAAGCGCCGGCTTCTCCTTTTGGCGGGAATTTTGTGAGAGGCTTTATCTCCAAAATAAGGCTTTTTCGGAAAAACCGGCGCCGGGGACGTATTCTGACGAGACGTTTCTGAGCGCGTTATTTCTTCTTGATAAACAGGCGCACCATCTGGTGGTCGACGTCCATATCTGAGATCTTGTGACCCTTTGATTTCGCCCAGGTTTTGAAAGCGTCTGTGAAGTTTTTTCGTTGATCAAGAATCAGTTCGAGAACGCCGTTCTTCTTGATCTTTGTGAATTCTTTTGAGGTCCTTTCAAAGCCATTGAAAAATGAAAGTCCTCTGATATCCAACGTTTTAAAGCTTGTCATATTGCCTCCGATCCGTTAGCTGACGCAAATTTACTCCAGCGTCTTTTGATGTTACGAATGCATTATAAGAACGGATGATTAAAAGACTGTTAATGAGGGATTAAATAATTTTAATTTTTTTCAAAAATGGTTAGTGATTGAAATTACGTTGCTAACCGGGGTTAAATGCATTGTCGCCTCTGAAGAATGGGGTAAAATAAGTTTTCAATCGATTTAAAGTACAGCTCTGTACTTAATGTTTTACCAAGGAGTCAGTTTATGGGCATCACCAGCGGTGGAGATAGCGAGTACGAGGCTTCGACGCCGAGCCGAGAAGAGAAAACCGTTAAGATTCAAGAAGAAATTAAAAATCAATTGGCTAACAACCCAACGGGTTTGACGCTGTCGGGAAAATATTACGATGATGAAGATGCGGAAATCATCGCCGGGCTGGATGTATTGCAGACGGTCCGTGCTCTGGACTTGAAAGACAATCAGATCAGCGACCGCGGTTTGAAGTTGCTCATGGAATCTCCTCGGCTTTCGGGTTTGGAGGAATTGTATCTGGACGTGAATTTCATCTCCGATGAGGGTCTGCTCGCGATCCTTCAGTCCGAAGCGGTGACGGTGAAAAGCCTCAAAAAATTGTCCATGCAGGACAACCGTTTGACAGACGCGTCGATCAAGGAGTTGGTCCGCTCGCCGCATTTCAATTGCCTTGAATATCTTGATGCAGGCTGGAATGAAATCGGAAACGATACGGCGAAAGCTCTTGCGGAAGCGGACGCGCTTCCCGCATTGAAGTTCCTTGAGCTGGAGCGGGGCTATATCGAAAAAGAAGGGATCGAGCCCTTCCTGCAAGGTTCGCTGGTTGAACGGCTGGAGGAATTGAATCTCTCCGCCAACAAACTCAATGACGATGCGGCGCTATTGATCGCAGAGGCGCCAAAACTTGGCAATCTGAAAGTACTGCGCCTGTCGCAGAATTTGATCGGCGATCCCGGCGCCAAAGCGATCGGGACCTCGACGACCTTGAAAGGTCTGACGCATCTCTATATGGGGCGGAATATGTTCGGGCCGGAAGGCGCCAAAGCGGTGCACGAAACCAGCACGCTGGCGAATTTGAAAACCCTGTTTTTGCAGGAGGGCGTTGAAATCACTCCGGGGATCGTGAATTACTCGCGCCCCGAGTTGTTACGTCCCGAGGACCCGAGTCTGGCTGGCGAGTGAGTCTGGGAAATCCTGAAAACAATCAGAAAACTTTCAGGGTTTCCAGTTTTTGCAGATGAACGGAATCCTTCAAAGCCGCTTTGGCTTCGGGGGATTTCACCCGATTGCCGCCCAGGTGCAGGTAGGTCAAGTTTGCGAAGACTTTGGATTCGGCGATTGCAAACGCGCCTTCATCTCCCACCCGGTTGTCGACCATATTCAGGGTTTTGAGCTTGCCAAGGTAAGGCGAGGCGGCGAGGGCTTTCGCGCCTTCGGCGGTGATGCCGTTGCACTCGAGGTTGAGCGTTTCGACGTTTGAGAACAGCTCAGACTCTGCGACTATTCGCGCGCCTTCGTCGCCCAGATTGTTCGAGCCAAGATGGAGGTATTCGATTTTTGGAAGGATTTTGGAATTGCAGATGATCTTGACTCCTTCGGGACCAAGTTCGTTATGAGTGAGGATCAGCGTGGTGATGCGGTTCAGCGGTTCGAAGTCCGCAATCAATTCGGCGATTTTCAGGCCGTGACCCTCTTCCAGTTTGCCGTTTTTAACAAAGGTATAACCATCCTGAATTTTTAATATGGTTTTATCTTTGATGTTTTCAAAAACGATCTTTTGCCAGGGAGTGAAATCCTGACCCTTCCCGGCGTAATTGCCGCCGTCGTTGACTAACTCTTCCCAGTTTTTAGCTTTTTGACTCATAAAATATAATCAGATCAATCGCTCAAACGGCTGACATTTTGACATCCCACGATATTGCCCAGATCACAGGCTAATTTGTAATACTTTAACGCCGCTTTGGCGCGTCCTTCGCGGTATTTGAGTGATCCCATATTGGCGCAAGCAAGGTCCTGTTTGGAGTCGCAGGCTTTTTGATAGAATTTTGCGGCTTCTTTCCAGTGTTTACTGTATTGCAAGCCTTGCTGTTGCGTCAGGATTCCCGCTATATTGCACCCGTCCATATCATCATGGTCACAGGATTTAATGTAATATTCCAGGGCGGTTTTATTGTCCAATTCTACGGTGCGGTAACGCTGACCCAGCAGGTAGCAGGGCCTCGATTCACCTTTTTCGCAATCGATTTTCATTTGTTTCGTATGCTCATCATCCTCCGCCCAAACAGCAGAGCTGGAAATTAGTACCAAACACAGCGAGCCTAACACTATTTTTAGTAATTTTTTCACGGTTCATCCCTTTCGAAAGAATAAACGTTTGGTAGTTTTTTATATCAAACTTGAGCGGTTTGCATAAAATTTTTTAATCCCAACTCGGGAGAGTTTCAATTTTATGAAGGTTAAGCTATTATCATTTGCAAGAATACCATGAAAATTTATGAATCCCATTGCTAAATGAATATTGTTTTAATTGGTTACCGCGGTTCCGGAAAATCTTCGGTATCGCGCGTTTTGTCCAAGCGTTTGAAGCGCAAGGTGATGAGCATCGATAAATTGATCGTGAAGCAGGAAGGTAAGTCGATCCCTGCAATCGTTCGCGATCAGGGTTGGCCCTACTTCAGGCAGGTGGAATCTCGCATTGTGGAAAAAACGGCGCAGACTTTGAAAAACGGCATCATCGACTGCGGCGGCGGGGTTCCTCTGGATAAGAACAATGTCATGCACCTGAAGGAATCTGGGAAATGCGTTTTGCTCAAGGCCAATCTGGAAATCATTCTTCAGCGAACGGAAAAAGATTCAAACCGACCGGCGTTGAAAAACGGCATGTCGTTTGAAGAGGAGCAGAGACAGGTTATTGAGGAAAGGGAGGCGATCTATAAAGACATGGCCGACCTGGTGTGCGACACTTCTTTTTGTTCTCCCGACGATACGGTGCGAACGATTATCAGCCATTTTAGAAAGCGATCCTGGATTTAGTAATGATGAGTCCCTTGTTCTCCCGACGATACGGTGCGAACGATTATCAGCCATTTTAGAAAGCGATCCTGGATTTAGTAATGATGAGTCCCTTGTTCTCCCGACGATACGGTGCGAACGATTATCAGCCATTTTAGAAAGCGATCCTGGATTTAGTAATGATGAGTCCCTTGTTCTCCCGACGATACGGTGCGAACGATTATCAGCCATTTTAGAAAGCGATCCTGGATTTAGTAATGATGAGTCCCTTGTTCTCCCGACGATACGGTGCGAACGATTATCAGCCATTTTAGAAAGCGATCCTGGATTCAGTAATGATGAGTCCTTTGTTCTCCCGGCGATACGGTGCGAACGATTATCAGCCCTTTAGAAAGCGATCCTGAATTTGACATGATAAGTCCCTTATTTGAAAGTTTATTGGAAAACAGCCTGACTCTGCTCATTCCCGAGCATTCAGATGAATCGGCGATGGTCATTAATGAATCGGCGATGTATTCGGAGGACAGCGGCGAGGGTCCGCATTACAAGATGCAGGTCAACGACAAGGAGGTCATCATTGAAGATGTGGAAGACATGATGCGCTTTGGCAAAATTAAAACCGTCTACGAATTGCATCTGGACACCAACGAGTTCATGGACGCTGGAGTGAGCGTGCTGGCTTCATCCCCAGAGATTTCGCAGATCACCCTGCTGTCGTTGAAAGATAATAAACTCACCAATCTCAGCGCCCGGTATTTGGCGGAGTCAAAAACCCTGACCAATTTGCGCCGTTTGTACTTGCAGAACAATCGCTTCAGCGAGGAAGGCATCGCCTGCATGGGAGATTCCGAGGCGCTGGCTGGACTGGAACTGATTTACCTGAAAGAAAATCCACTGCGCGCGGCGGGCGTTCGCGCCCTTGCCAATGCGCCGAACTGGCGCAGTCTGACGGATGTTTATCTGCAGGGCGTGCGCCTCGGTCTGGCCGGACTGGAAGCCTTGTGCGGATCGGAAGTGATGCGCTCGGTGACGACGCTGTCGCTGGCCAACAATCGACTGGGCGACGACGCGGCGAATCTCTTCGCTGAAAGCGAAGTTTTTGGCAATCTGGTGTCCCTCGATTTATACGGCAACGGCATCAGCGAAGCGGCGGCGCAGACGATCCGGGAAGCGCCGGGTCTAAAAAGTTTGCGCGCCCTGCATGTGGATTGACGCATGAAGGATGTGAACGGAGGGCAGATCAGTTCGCGTCAAATGCTCCGTCATTTTGATCAATGCGATCCTGTCATTTCAGCGGCGATGCGTCGCATTGGACCCTTCGCTTTGAAGCGCAACCGGAATTATTTTCAGACCCTGTGCCGGTCGATCATCTCTCAGCAAATATCCACGCTCGCGGCGGAGACGATTCACGGCCGGTTTCGTCGCCTGTTTCCTTCGCTCCGACCCAACCCGGCGCGCGTTCTGGCGCTTGCCGAGGAGAGCTTGCGTGATGCCGGCCTGTCGCGACAAAAAATTTCTTACCTGAAAGACCTGAGCGAACATTTTCATAGCGGCGCGATTCGTCCGCGTCGATTGATCTGCGAAAGCGATGAGGCGATCATTGAACAATTGACGGCTGTGAAAGGGATCGGTCGATGGACGGCGGAAATGTTTCTTATTTTTTCGCTGAATCGTTATGATGTGTTGCCGGTGGATGATCTGGGCGTCCAGAAGGGCGTTCAGCGTTTGTACGCATTGCCGCAGATGCCGAGCCGGGCCGAGCTTCGCAGTTTGGGGGAGCGGTGGCGACCTTTGAGGACGGTGGCAGCATGGTATGCATGGCGGTCGCTGGATAGCGAGAACATTACTTATTGAATGATAAGGAGAAGACGCGAATGGATTTTATAGACGGAGACGTTGAGTACTATGCCTTCGATCACACCCAGTCTGAGGGCGAATTTTTACGTCAACTGGAGGGGGAGATTTACGAGAGGCTGGAAATTCCTCATATGTGTACGGGACGCATTGAGGGACAGTTTTTAAATATGATGGCGCATTTGATCGGCGCCCGACGCATTATCGAAGTGGGAACCTTTGGCGGCTATGCATCGTTATCGATGGCGGCGGCCTTGCCCGACGACGGAGAATTGTTCACCTGCGATATCGATCCGGTCGCGATCAAGTTTGCAAAATCCTTTTTTGCGCAAAGCCCGCACGGCAAGAAAATCACCCTGCTGGAAGGGGCGGCGACGGAAACGCTGAAAACGCTCAGCGGTTCGTTCGATATGGCTTTCATCGACGCGGACAAACAGAACTACAAAAATTATTACGAATTGATCCTGCCGATGATTCGAACCGGCGGTTTGATCGCGGTGGACAACGTGTTGTGGAGCGGTCGCGTTTTGAAACCCAGCGATGAATCGGACCACGCGATCAATGATTTCAATAAAGCGATCGTCAAGGACAAACGCGTGGACAAAGTCATGCTGACCCTGCGCGACGGCGTATATTTGCTCAGAAAGAAATGACGCGATGCCGCGCCGGGTGGGATGAAAAGGGCTTGATGATTCTTCGGCGCCTGTGGTAGCGTTAGCATTTGTTGGCGCGCCCTGCGCGCCTGATCGATAACGTCTCTCAGTCAGGAAGTGATTTATGGCGGAAACACTGGGCAGTTTGGTTGATAAAGTATCTATCAAAAACCTTCGCTTGTGGCATCTCGATGAAGCGATTGAAGCGTTGGAGTCGGCCGACCCTCAGAAGGCGGAATTGCAGGCGAAGCGCGATCTGGCGGCGCGACAAAATCAGGATCTGATTGACGAAGCGAACGCTTTTTTCGTTTTGGCGCTGGAAGGCAAAGTTAAAATCCGCGACGAAAAATTAAAACTGTATCAAAACAGAAACGTTAAGAAGTCGGATGCGATCAAGGAAATGGGCGAGGCGATCAGCGAACTCTCGGTGCGCAATATCCGCCTGTGGCATTTGGAAGACGAAGCGCGTCGGACCGACCTGCCTGCGGAGGATATTGTTCAGGTCAAACGCAAGATTGACGCGACCAATCAGGAGCGGAATGATTTGATGGACAAGGTCGACGAAATCATGGAACAGTACGCCGCAAAATTTTCCGCTTCCGCGAAATAAAATTTACAGAAGTTTGTTGAGCAGTTCTTCACGCTTTTGCTGGTATTCTTCCTCGCCAATCAAATCTTTATCGCGTAGGTCCTTGAGAAATTTTAATTTTTGCTCAAGTTCTTTCTTGCCGGGTATGGTTCGTTGCTCTGGCGGCTCTGATTGTTTCGAGGGGTCCTTGCTCAACTTCCGGGCGCGTTTTTGAATGCGTTTTGGGACGGATAGATCCTGTTTGGAAAAGATCCAGTTCTCGTTCGTCCTCTCGCCCAGAATTTTTTTTGATACATGATAAGCCTGCCCCGGAATGGGGGTCAGTCGCCAGGTGTTTCCGCCCCAGGATGAGAGCGTGCTGGAGGCGTAGTCCATGCCCTGAATGGAATCGAAACGCCAGTGGATCATGGAGCCGACGATGAAGACATGACCGGAGGTGGTTCCCTTGGGGCTTTCCCATTCAAAAAACAACAGACGTCCCGGTTTCAGGTGCCGAATGCCTTTGGCGATGAGCGGAGCGATTGTGTTGATCGATTCGGGAGCAAATACCGGTCTCTTTTTCCCCATGAGGGACAGTTCTTCAAAAAACAGAAATGCCAGTTGGGCGCGGACCTGATCTTCGGAAATATTCAGCGGGTGGTTGAGTTGCATCGAATTGACTTCCGATCCCGCCGAAGCCTGGGTGGGGTACATCAGGGTGAGTCCGCCTTTTTCCAGTTTTTTTTCCTTTTTGAAGGCGCAGGAAGTCAGTAAGGGAAGGATCAGGCACAAGGCCGTCAGGCCAAGAAAATATCTGGAAGAACGAAGTGACGTCATATTTTTTTTAAGCAATTGGTTTCTGCGCAATTAGAGAGGCGAATCCTTTTTGCGCTTCGGTGTCGTCCACTTCACGATACCTTAGTACGCGCAAGTCGTGAAAAACTTTTAGCAACTCATTCGGCTCCAGAACCCATTCTCTTTTGAAGCTGGTGTACTTTAAGTGATCCGATGAAAAAGTTTCATAGAAAAGCAAACCGCCGGGTTTGAGCGCTGTCTGAATGGCGGGAAATAGCTTGCGATCCAGAAAATTGAAACACAGGATCAGATCGTATTCATTGGGTTCGGGCCTGTACTCATCCAGATCGGCGTAAATCGCTGAAATTTTAGCTTTTTTTTCGTTTGCGAGCAATTTGGCCTTATCCAGTCCAGCCTGGGAGACGTCGACCGCATAGGCGTCATAGCCTAGAAGCGCTGAAAACACCGTGTTGCGCCCTTCGCCAGCGGCGATATCCAGAGCTTTTCCTGTTCCAGGCAAAAGGAAGGCATGCGATTCCAGCCATTCGCTGGGTTCGCTTGCAGGGACATGATCGGTTGCGGAATATTTCTTATCCCATTTTGCTTGATCTTTGGAGGACATTTTAGAAAATCGTCTTGCATGGACAGGAGGCGCGCCAATTTTTTTTGGCGCGTCGGTAAGAAGAATCTCTTATAGCATTCAATGAGGATTAATTTCAAGGGAAGTCAGTCATTTTCTTGACAAGAACTTGTATTTTCACTATGATGTCTAATTCTATTTCATAGAATTTCAGACTTTTTTCTTTATTATTTTTTAGCGACGGTTGCCCAGCATTCAGTTCCGGCGAATCGGCGCCCGCACAACCAGGAGTTTTTGAAGATGTTTGCCGTATTAGCGACAGGTGGAAAACAATACAAGGTTTCTGAAGGGGATGTGATTGAAGTTGAAAAACTCGAGCAACCCGTTGGCGAAACTGTGACGCTGGATCAGGTATTAATGATGGGCGAAGGGGAATCTGTTGAAGTTGGCGCTCCCTATCTTGAAGGCTGTACGGTGACGGGCGAAGTGACTGAGCAGTTGAAAGGTCCAAAAATCATCGTTTTTAAAATGAAGCGCCGAAAAAAATATCGACGTAAGAATGGTCATCGTCAATTGCAGACGAGATTGAAAATCACAGGTATCTCCAAAAAATAGGACAGCATCATGGCTCATAAAAAAGGACAGGGCAGTACTTCCAACGGTCGAGACAGCATTGGTAAACGGCTTGGCGTTAAACGCTACGGCGGTCAGTTGGTCAAGGCGGGAGAAATTCTGGTGCGTCAACGAGGCACCTCGTTCCACCCCGGAATGAACGTTGGATTGGGAAGCGACTACACCATCTTCTCCAAAGTTCCCGGCGTCGTCAAATTTGAAAATCTGACGCGGAAAAAACAAAAAATCAGCGTGTATCCTCTCGGCTAATCCAGCCGGGAGGCAGTCTTTACCGGATTTTTCTCTTCCCTTTCCTCCCCTCCGGGGTCTGCATCCCGGGTTGTCTCCTTATCATTCACATTCAAGACTCTTTAGCGTTCCGCCATGTTCGTAGATTATGTTGAAATTACAGTGAGAGGCGGCGACGGCGGCGACGGTTGCGTGAGCTTCCATCGCGAGAAGTACGTGCCTTATGGCGGCCCCAATGGCGGCGACGGCGGCAAGGGCGGAGATGTGGTTCTCTGCGCCAATTCCAATTTGACGACGCTGGTGGATTTGCGCTACCAGAAGCATTATGTCGCTGAAAAGGGCATGCCGGGAAAATCCTCCAACATGACCGGGCGGGCGGGCAAGGACAGCGTCATTTCGGTGCCTGTCGGCACGCTGGTCAAAGATGCGGAAACGGAAGAAATTCTGGCCGACCTGAAAGTCGCCGGGGAGACTTTTGTCGTCGCCCAGGGCGGTATTCGCGGATTGGGCAACGTTCGTTTCAAATCCTCCATTCAGCGCGCGCCGAGAAAATTCAAGCCGGGCGGGCCGGGCGAATTCAAGTCCATCATTCTTGAACTCAAGTTGCTCGCAGACGTCGGCATTGTCGGCTTCCCCAACGCCGGAAAGTCGACCCTGATTTCACGTATCTCCAACGCGCGTCCAAAAATCGCCAATTACCCTTTCACCACGCTGGTCCCCAACCTGGGCATTGTGCAACTGGATAATTTTCAGTCCTTCGTTGCGGCGGATATCCCCGGCCTGATCGAGGGAGCGCATTCGGGCAAGGGGCTGGGCGTGCAATTCCTCAAGCATATCGAGCGCACCCGCGTTCTGGTTCATCTGCTGGATTTTTCCGAGATGGCGGACCGCGAGCCGATCGACGCTTACCACGCGCTGCAAAAAGAATTGAAGAATTTTAACGATGCTTTGTTTGAGAAGCCGCAAATTCTTGTTCCTTCGAAAATGGACGATCCGGGGTCGAGGGAACGCTTCGAGGCCTGTCGCGGAGAACTGGAGGCCTTGAATCCTGCAATCTTTCCAATTTCTTCGGTTTCGGGCGCAGGAGTGAAAGAATTGCTTTGGGCGATTCGGGGTTTGATAGAAGAGGCGAAGCAAAAGGAAGAGCAGGAAGCTCTGCGCCAGAGCGCTGAAGACGAATTGAATTTCCCACCTGAGTAAACGCGCTTTCGAGCCGTCCGAGTGAACCCGATCGAATCATCTCTATAGTTTACTGAATCAGCAATTAATCATAAGCGCATTGCTGTCGATTGGCAGGACGCAAGTTATTGTCTTACTGAATCAAAAAATCCTCGAACTTGATTTTCTTGACGCGTCCGCCGCCTTCAATCTTCTTATTGAAGGCCACGGTGAGACGTTTTTGCAGTTTTTCCTTCACATAGAGAATGTCGTTGTAGAACCTGCGTGAAAGAAATTGTTCGATCGTGGTTACCATGATGTTTTCGTAGACGGGCAGGGCGTCGCGCATCAATTGCGCGGTGTCTTCATCACTGCATTGCACTTCCATTTTAAAGCTGAGAACGCGGATATCCGTCACGTTATAAGCGACGGGAATGATCGCGCCGAGGGAAACATTGGTGTTTCGAACCGTCAAGGCGGCGGCCAGGCCCTGACTCGTTTCGCCTCCTATTTGTATTGAATCTTCCAGCGTGTCGGATTGAGCCAGTTCGTTTGCGATTTCTGACGAGGCGTCTTCCTTCGCCCCCATGACCGGAGCTGGGGCGGCTTCTTTGCCTGCGGCGGGCGTCGTTTCTTTTTTTCCTTCGGGTTTCGCGTTTGCCGCAGTTTCTGTTGTTTCCGCTGGTTTATCTGAGGTCTCCGCAGGAGCCGCTTCACCATCGTCGGGCTGAGGGGTTAATTCTGCGGGAGCTTCCGGCTCGGGCTTGATCATCTTGGCCAGTTCTGCGGGCATGATGGTTTCCAAGCCAAAATAAACCCCGGCGCCGGCCAGTAACAGAGTGAGAACGGCGCTACCGGCGAGGAGTTTGCCGGTTAAGGTTGCCGGTATGGGGATGGGACCTATTTTTTGGCGAGGTTCTTCTTCATCCTCTTCGTATTCATCGTCATCGTCTTCATATTCGCCGTATTCCTCGCCCATGCCGACTTCGTCGTCATCTTCCGTCTCTTCGTCATCTGCGTCTTCATCCGCTTCTTCGTCATCGTCTCCGGTTTCTTCGTCTCCAGCGTCTTCATCGCTTTCTTCGGCTTCCGCATTGAGTCCGTCCTGCTCCTCAAAGGCCTTGGCCCACATGTCTTCTTCGGAGGGTTCTTCGTCCTCTTCCTGATCGCCGCCTTCAGCGGCAGGGGCGGATTCTTCGGCTTCGGCGTTGAGCCCGTCCTGCTCCTCAAAGGCCTTAGCCCACATGTCTTCTTCGGAAGTCTCTTCGTCCTCTTCCTGATCGCCGCCTTCAGCGGCAGGGGCGGCAGATTCTTCGGCTTCGGCGTTGAGTCCGTCCTGCTCCTCAAAGGCCTTGGCCCACATGTCTTCGTCTGTTTCTTCGCCCTCTCCCTGATCGTCGCCTTCGCTGGCTTCTGCAGGCGGGTCGGCGGTTTCCGTCGTTGCGTCGTCCGTTTTTAGATCTTCGTTCAACTCATCCTGTTCGGCAAAAGCCTGCGCCCACATGTCCTCGTCCGAGCCGTCTTCTGTCGCTTCCTCAGCATCTTCATTCTCGGTATCCGCTTTGTCCGTTTTCGCGACAGGTTCGGTGTCCGTTGCATCATCACCGTCGTCATCATCTGTATCCTCGTCGTCAAGGATTCCGTCGAGCAGATCGTCGAGGTCTTCGTCTTCATCTTCGTCGGTTGCTGTTTTGTTTTCTTTGGTTTTGGCGGCGGGTTTGGCGGTGTCTGTCTCTTCTTCGTCGAGAATTCCGTCCAGAATATCATCCAGGTCGTCGTCGGAATCAGCGACGGCGGCGGCCGTGACAGGAGATGATTTGTCTTTTCCATCCGATTGAGCGGTTTTCTCTGACCGATCGCTTCCTTCCTGTTTTGATTCTGCGGATCTTATTTTCTCCGATTCCTTAGCCTGGGTTTTTTCTTCTGGGGCATCAGACAGAATATCGTCCATAAGACCGTCTAACTCCATATCCTGCTCCTCAGCTTCTGCGCTGGTTTCTTCGCTCGCTTCGACGGGGTCTTTGTGAATTTCTTCGGCCATGATGTCGTCCATGAGACCGTCGAGGTCCATGTCGTCCTGCTCGGCTGTGGTTTCGGCGACTTGCGGTTCTTCTTCAGGAGCGGCGTCGGTCAGGATGTCGTCCATGAGACCGTCGAGGTCCATGTCGTCCTGCTCGGCTGTGGTTTCGGCAACTTGCGGTTCTTCTTCGGGAGCGGCGTCGGTCAGGATGTCGTCCATGAGACCGTCGAGGTCCATGTCGTCCTGCTCGGCTGTGGTTTCGGCAACTTGCGGTTCTTCTTCGGGAGCGGCGTCGGTCAGGATGTCGTCCATGAGACCGTCGAGGTCCATGTCGTCCTGCTCGGCTGTGGTTTCGGCGACTTGCGGTTCTTCTTCAGGAGCGGCGTCGGTCAGGATGTCGTCCATGAGACCGTCGAGGTCCATGTCGTCCTGCTCGGCTGTGGTTTCGGCGACTTGCGGTTCTTCTTCAGGAGCGGCGTCGGTCAGGATGTCGTCCATGAGACCGTCGAGGTCCATGTCGTCCTGCTCGGCTGTGGTTTCGGCGACTTGCGGTTCTTCTTCAGGAGCGGCGTCGGTCAGGAT